>JAQUCU010000223.1 GCA_028686055.1 Desulfuromonadaceae bacterium | reverse complement strand
CCCATGTAGAAACGGCGGTAACCGTCCGCTATCGCAACTTCGATCTGAAGAAGGCTCATTTTGTGCGGTTCAAGAACAGGATCAACCATGTTGTATTTTGCATAATCGTTGATCCGAATAAGCGGTTTTACGTCATTGTACCCCTCTGCATACGGCCAGGGGGTGAACGTGAAAAAATTCGCGATATCCGGGTTGTACTGCTGGGCCAGTTGCATGGTTTTTTTTATGCTTTCAGACGTTTCGGCGGCGAAACCAACCATGAACGATGCCTCAGACACGATCTCATGATCACGGAGAATATCAAACACCTGCTTGGTTTCTTCTAAAACCTGTTTTTTTCCAATAGCATCAAGGATTGCCTGATCAGCTGTTTCAATGCCGAAGGAGATATAGATGATGCCTGCTTTTCGATACTTCCAGATAATGTCCCTGTCCCGAACAATGTCCGAGGCCCTCGTTTCCATCAAAAGATAAACCGGCATATCCTTGGCGATGACCGCATCAAGAAAGGCTTCCCAACGCTCCCTGCTGCTGGTGGGATATTCATCGGTAATCATAAAGACGTTAACGTGGTGCGTCGTGTACAGATACTCCAGTTCGTCGGCTACCTTCTGAGGTTCGCGGGCACGCCAGGACTTCCCCCAGAACTTCTGCTGAGAGCAGAATGTGCAGTCATGACAGCAGCCGCGGGAGGTGTTGATCGCTCCCATGCGGGAATCAGGAATAACTAGACTGTAATAATCCTCCCAGTCGAGGAGATCCCACGCAGCCGGAAGATCATCAATGGTTTCCACAAAAGTCCGGTTGGCGGTCTTGACAACCGTATCGCCCCGCCGGAAGGCAATGCCGGCGACCATCTCCGGGTTCCCTCCAGCCTCCAGCACCTCCAGCAAATGCCGGAGGGTGATTTCCCCCTCACCGATGACGATATAATCAACGGCAGCAGTGCTTGCAAACACCTCCTCATACATGAAGCTCGGATGCACTCCGCCCAGAATGGTTACAGTATCCGGCTTGATTTCTTTGGCCAGTTCAAGGATCTTGACAGCGTCGTTGATGGTAGCAGTGATCGCGGTGGAGGCAACGTAATCCGCCATGGATTCACGGAGACGGTGTTCAATCTCAGGATACGCACGCCCCTTGGCCATGGCATCGTAGATCTCTGCATCCAGCCCCGCCAGACGGGCGGCACCGGCAAGATAAACCAGACCGAGAGGAATCCAGCGACCGGCGATTTCATCCACGCCACTATGATAGGGGGGGGTTACAAACAGGATCTTCTTAAGGTTTGCGGCTGCTTCTATGTGGCATCTCCCTTGAAATTCAATACGTTACATTTGGGCACAAGAGTACTATCCGCCTGCGACACTAGCATGATATAGCGTTAAAATCCAGCCATTTCCAGTAAATCAGTCCCTGACAGCTGCACCATTTCCATACAGAGCAACAGAAACAGCGACTGAAACAGATTCATGAGAATAATGGTCAATTTATTTAGAAAATGCAATAACATCGGTGCATTCTTGATTGTTCTCGCAAACTAAATATGGTAAGCACGTTGACATATATGGAGTCTGCACGTGATAAACGGTAAAAAAGTGATTGTGGTCCTTCCGGCATACAACGCGGAGAAGACCCTGGAGGATACGTGGCGGGAAATCCCCCCCGAGGTGGATAACATCGTGCTGGTTGACGACTGCAGCCGGGATAATACAGCTGAACTGGCACAGAAGTTGGGGATTGTTACCATTGTTCACGAGGCCAACACCGGCTACGGGGGCAACCAGAAAACCTGCTACCGTATAGCCCTGGATATGGGTGCAGACATTGTAGTCATGGTTCACCCCGACTACCAGTACACCCCGCGACTGGTCACCGCCATGGCCGCTATGATCGCCTATGGCGAGTTTGATGCAGTGCTTGCTTCCCGCATCCTGGGAACGGGGGCGCTCAAAGGCGGCATGCCGCTCTATAAATACATTTCAAACCGTTTTCTGACTTTTGTGGAAAATATCCTGCTTGGGCAGAAATTTTCAGAGTATCACACCGGCTACCGGGCTTTCTCACGTGACGTACTGGAAAAACTGCCTCTGGAGGCCAATTCGAACGATTTTGTCTTTGACAACCAGATGATCGCCCAGATGGTCTGGTTCGATTTCAGGGTCGGCGAGCTCTCCTGTCCTACCAAGTACTTCAAGGAGGCATCCTCCATCAATTTCCGGCGCAGTGTGGTCTACGGCCTGGGGGTTCTGGGGACTGCGCTGCAGTTCAGGCTTAACCGGTGGGGATTGGCTTCTTCACCGCAGTACAGGCAAAAATCGTGAAAATTACTGTCCATGGGAAAAGTATATGAAACTGATCATTCAGATACCGTGCTTCAATGAGGCAGAGACTCTGCCCGTTACCCTGAGAGATCTCCCACGTGATGTCCCGGGTTTTGAAAGTGTGGAATGGCTGGTTGTGAATGACGGGAGCACTGATGGGACTGCTGAGGTTGCTCTGAATAATGGCGTAGACCACATCGTCACCTTCACCAAAAACCAGGGCCTGGCACGAGCTTTTCTTGCCGGGCTGGACAGCTGCATCAAACTGGGTGCAGACGTCATTATCAACACCGATGCCGATAACCAATACATGGCTGCCGACATTCCGAAACTGATTGCCCCTATCCTTGCAGGTAGAGCCGATGTCGTCATCGGTGCCCGCCCCATCAACGGGATCGAATCATTTTCGCTGGCAAAGAAGATGTTGCAAAAAGCGGGCAGCACGGTAGTAAGATTCGTCAGCAAAACTGACATTCCGGATGCCCCAAGCGGATTCCGGGCCATGACCCGCGAAGCGGCGATGCGTTTCAATGTCTTTAACGACTACACCTATACACTGGAAACCATCATCCAGGCCGGCCAGAAAAATATAGCGACTACCTCCGTCCCGGTACGAGTCAACAGTAATTTGCGTCCGTCGCGTCTTGTAAAAAGCAGCTCATCATACATTAGAAAATCGCTGGTCACGATCATCAGAATTTTTGTCGTCTACAAAGCCTTCAGGTTCTTCATGTCGATAGGGGTGACCGCATTGTTGCTGGGGATGATCGGGGGCATCAGGTACCTGTGCTATTACGTTACCGGTGATAGCGCCGGGCATGTGCAGTCGCTGATATTATCTTCCATACTGCTGGGTGTTGGTTTCCAGACCATACTGACAGCTTTCCTGGCCGATCTCCTGGCGGTAAACCGGCGCCTCATGGAAGATGTCCAGTATCGAGTGAGAAAGCTGGAATATCCGGGAACGGTAGATCATCATTCAGGCATCAAAAAGAACCAGTAGTAAGAAACATGCCTTACATCAATATTAATCACATGCTTAGATAAAACATTGTAGATCAGCCCACTAATAGGAGCACTTGACCATGAATCGCATTATTCTGTTTGCAGCAATGGCAATCGTCGTGACAATGGCATCAGCAGCAGTGGCACTGGACAATGCAGCTCTTATCGGCAACTGGCAGCTGGTTAAGAATGCCATGGACAAAAATGGTAAGCCATGCCCCTTTGTCGGTCAGCAGATAGAATTTACCGCCGATGGCAAAATGATTTCTGGCAACATGCCGATGCCATTCAAATACAAAGTCAATCCAACCAAAGCGGAAACAGAAGCAGCCATAACAAGGAACCCCGAACTGAGAGGCATGGAAATCATGCTGGCCACGATGGGAAACGCGCAGAGTGACTGGTCGAAAGCCCCCATTGTTTACGGTGTGCAGTTGAAGGGCAATCAATTCACCATGAAAGTTTCCGGGTACACGCCGGCACATTATAAGAAGAAAAAATAGCCTCATTTTACACTCCTAATAAAGAGTTCACTTGATTATTTGTCATTTATTGGTGAAACAACTTCAGCCGACTACTATTCCGCCAGAGGTGTGTTATTAGAACAGGAGTCATCACCTATGATTTTTTTCCCCTGATCGGCGGCATCGGCACCCTGACGTATACCATGTATCGTGAGCTGAAAGGCTCCGACACCCTGTTCTTTTCCCCTGCTGATAATTCGTTGCCGGGCCACATACGTATTAAGAGCTGGATGATTCGCCTTTTCAAACAGGTAGGTGTATCGATCTGGTTGTTTCTAAATGGCAAGCGAATTATCTCCGAATATCACC
>JAQUCU010000043.1 GCA_028686055.1 Desulfuromonadaceae bacterium | reverse complement strand
CGACAACGTCGCTATGACCATCAAACTGATCACTCCAATCGCCATGGACGAAGGTCTCCGCTTTGCCATCCGTGAAGGTGGCCGTACCGTCGGCGCTGGCGTTGTAGCTTCAATTATTGAATAAATACGAATTCAGATGAACGTATGCGGACATGATGACAACTGATTCAATGCCTGCGGATTTCATACAAAAGGAAGCACATTTATGAGAGACATAATCACGCTTGGTTGCACAGAGTGCAAACAGAGAAACTACACCACAACAAAAAACAAAAGAACAACTCCTGGAAAACTTGAATTCAGCAAGTATTGCCGTTTCTGTCGCAAGCACACTCCTCACAAGGAAACCAAGTAGTTCGATCGGATTGTAGCACGTTACAGGCCAGTAGCTCTAACTGGTAGAGCGCCGGTCTCCAAAACCGGATGTTGGGGGTTCGAATCCCTCCTGGCCTGCCATAGTCCAGTTGATTTATTTTTAGAAGTTGAACGACAACTTTTGAGAACAGTCGGCAGTTCATAATTAATCTGCCAGGAGCCATAGTGTGCAAAAAGTCACTGCTTTTTTTGAATCAGTAAAACTTGAGCTTGAAAAGGTCACGTGGCCGACACGTAAAGAGACAATTGCAACGACAGGTGTTGTTATTGTGATTGTCGTGCTGATTTCATTCTATCTTGGTGCTTGTGATCTGATTTTGGCCAAGCTGTTGCGTCTGATACTAGGATAAAGGATCCAGCTATGTCCATGAAATGGTACGGTGTGCATACATATTCAAGCTTTGAGAATAAAGTACGCCTGAATTTGCTTGAAAGCATCAAAAACGAAGGTATGGAGAGCTCCTTCGAGGAGATTCTCATCCCCTGCGAAACAGTTGTAGAGCTAAAAAAGGGTGAGAAAAAAACTTCTTCAAGAAAGTTTTTCCCGGGCTATATACTGGTAAAAATGGAGTTGACTGACGAAACATGGCATCTTGTAAAGGAGACCGCCAAGGTAACCGGTTTTGTTGGTGGCAACACCCCCTTCCCTATTTCAGATGAGGAAGTCAATAAGATCACACGCCGCATGGAAGAGGGAGCTGAAAAACCCCGTCCGAAAGTCCTGTTTGAGGTTGGCGAGACTGTGCGCGTTATAGACGGCCCGTTTCTTAATTTCTCTGGTGTCGTAGAAGATGTCAAGCCTGACAAGGGTAAACTGCGCGTAACCGTGACAATATTCGGTCGGGCAACCCCTGTAGAGCTTGAATTCATGCAGGTAGAAAAGAATTAATTACTAATCAGTCATTCTATTACGGAATGACAGGCATACGCTGTATATAAAGGAGCACTTTTATGGCAAAGAAGATAACCGGCTACATCAAATTACAGGTACCAGCAGGCAAAGCAAATCCTTCGCCTCCAATCGGACCTGCGCTCGGTCAGCATGGTGTCAACATTATGGAATTTTGTAAGGCATTCAATGCAAAAACACAGGCCGATGAGGGTACTATTACTCCTGTTGTAATTACCGTGTATGCAGACAGATCCTTTACGTTTATTACCAAGACTCCTCCGGTTCCGGTATTGATAAAGAAAGCTCTTGACCTTAAGAGTGGTTCTGCTGTCCCAAACAAGACTAAAGTGGGTAAACTTACCAAAGCACAGGTTGAAGAGATTGCCAAAAAGAAAATGCCTGACCTCAATGCCGCCTCGCTTGAAGCTGCCATGAGGACCGTTGAAGGCACTGCCCGCTCAATGGGCGTTGATATCGCCTAATCGGCACACTATTTATTAATCAAGTTCCCTAGAGAGGTTGTATCATGCCAAAAAGCGCAAAGAAACATTCTGAAGCAATGTCAAAAATCGACAGGAACAAGGTATATCAACTTGCGACTGCCGTTGATGTTGTGAAACAGACCGCTTATGCAAAATTTGATGAGACTGTCGATGTTGCCGTTAAACTGGGTGTCGATCCACGCCACGCCGACCAGATGGTTCGCGGAGCAGTTGTTCTCCCTAACGGTCTCGGCAAAAATGTCCGTGTTCTTGTATTCGCAAAAGGTGAAAAAGAGAAAGAGGCCCTTGATGCCGGCGCGGATTATGTTGGGGCAGATGATCTGGTTACCAAGATCCAGGGCGGCTGGTTTGATTTTGACACTGCCATTGCGACACCTGACATGATGGGTGTTGTCGGTAAAATCGGCAAACTGCTAGGACCTCGCGGCCTCATGCCGAACCCCAAGGTAGGAACGGTAACATTCGAAGTAGGCAAGGCTGTTAAGGAATCAAAAGCCGGTAAAGTTGAATTCCGTGTTGAGAAAGCCGGAATTATTCATGCCCCGGTCGGCAAGGTTTCTTTTGATGCTGACAAACTCTCGGGAAATTTACTTGCTCTTGTGGAAGCGCTTGTCAAAGCGAAACCATCTGCTGCCAAGGGGACCTACATCAAGAAGGTTTCGCTGTCTTCAACAATGGGAGCCAGCATTAATCTTGATATCAGCGATTTAACAGCACAGATATAATCCATCCAGTTCAGCCAAAGTCAAAGACAGCAGGCGCGTGACTGCGCTTAATCCGGATTTCGGACCTGCCGAGACTTGGGTACCGCATATTTATTGCGTTTCCTGACTTTGGCCGAGGCTATGCCTCACATACCAAAAGAAAGGAGGAAGTCGCTTGAACAAGAATACCAAACAGGAACTCGTCACCGAGATGCATGAGCGGCTGACACGCGCCAAGGCTGTTTTTCTCGCAGATTTTCGCGGGATGAACGTGGGACAGGCCACAACGCTCAGAAATGAGCTCCGGGCTGCGTCAGTCGAGTACAAAGTATTTAAAAATACTTTGTTTGACTTGGCTGCAAAAGGCACTGATATTGAGTGCATCAGCCCTTTCCTTGCCGGTCCTACCGCTGTAGCTATAAGCTATGACGACCCGGCAAATGCTGCAAAAGTACTGAACAAGTTTGCAAAAGATCCGCAAGGCAAGTTCGTTCTTAAAGCCGCTGTGCTCAGTGGTAAACTGCTTGACTTGAAGCAGATTCAGGCATTGGCAGACCTGCCATCACGCGAGGTTCTCATCGCCAAGATGCTCGGATCCATGCAGGCACCTGCAACCAACTTCGTCGGCGTGCTTGCAGCTCTGCCAGGTTCGCTTGTACGTGTACTTGACGCAATCCGTGTACAGAAATCAGCCAACTAACCTGTAGCAAATACTTTATTACTCAAATCATATTCGGAGGATTCACCCAATGGCAATCACTAAAGAAGATGTAATCAGCTTTATCGAAAAAATGACTGTTCTTGATCTTGCTGAACTCGTCAAAGAACTGGAAGAAAAGTTCGGCGTTTCCGCAGCAGCCCCGGTTGCTGTTGCTGCAGCCGGCCCTGCTGTCGCTGAAGTAGCAGAAGAGCAGACTGAGTTTGACGTTATCTTGAAAGCTGCCGGCCCTAACAAGATCAATGTTATCAAAGTTGTCCGTGCTCTGACCAGCCTCGGTCTAAAAGAAGCCAAGGACGTTGTTGACGGAGCCCCTGGCACTGTAAAAACAGGCGTTACCAAGCAGGAAGCCGATGATGCAGTTAAACAGCTGCTCGAAGCAGGCGCTGAAGCATCTATCAAATAGCACCTAGAATTGTTGTCTTTATGATAGCCAAGGTCGCCCGGAGCGGCCTTGGCTTGTGCTGTTTCGGCACATTTTAATTGTCACATACTTCTGATATTCCAGCAGGTTACACAATATATCTGGATCCAGTTAAGATACCCGCCAAAGGAGAAGCCATGGCTTATTCTATTGCCAATAATCACCTCTTGCGTAAAAACTTTGCCAAGATAAAGAACATAATCGAAATCCCCAATCTGATTGACATCCAGAAAGATTCATACCGGCGTTTTCTGCAGCAGGGAGTTTCAGCTGATTCACGCTTGAATACCGGCCTTGAGGCAGTATTCCGGAGTGTGTTCCCGATCAAGGATTTCAGTGAAAGCGCCTCTCTTGAGTATGTGTCGTACGCGCTTAACAATCCAAAGTATGATGTTGATGAATGCCACCAGCGTGGCATGACCTATGCTGCACCGATGAAAGTTAAAGTACGTCTTGTGATCTGGGATGCCGGCAAGGATTCCACCGTCAAGGCAATCAAGGACATCAAAGAGCAAGAGGTCTATTTTGGCGAAATCCCGCTTATGACCGATAACGGGACTTTTATCATCAACGGCACTGAGCGCGTAATAGTAAGCCAGTTGCACCGTTCTCCCGGCGTTTTTTTCGACCACGACAAAGGCAAGACACACTCAAGCGGAAAAGTTCTGTACTCCGCCCGCGTGATTCCATATCGCGGTTCATGGCTGGATTTTGAGTTTGATCATAAAGATATTCTGTACGTTAGAATTGACCGCCGGAGAAAAATGCCGGCAACTGTACTGCTGAAGGCTTTAGGATATTCAGTTGAACAGCTTATTAACTACTATTACAAAAGTGAAGAGATATATATCGGTTCTGATTCAATCACAAAAAGTATTGAGCCTGAACTTTTAACGCTTCAAAAGACAATTGTTGACGTAACTGATCCAATTACAGGTGAAGTTCTTGTCAAGGCTAACCGGAAATATACTAAATCTTCGATAAAAAAGATGCAGGACCGCGGCGTAAAGTCTGTCCCGACTACTATTGAAGAGACCATCGGCCGTTATGCCTCAACTGACATAGTTGACCCGGCCACGGGCGAGATAATAGTTGAATGCAATGATGAGATAACTCTTGATCGATTTAATGATATAGCAGCTCGCGGTGTAAACAGTTTTAAAGCGCTCTATATCGATAACCTGCACATTACTTCTTCATTCCGCGATACGTTGCTGATTGATAAGATCAGTTCCAGCGACGAGGGTCTGATTGAAATATACCGGCGCCTCCGTCCCGGAGACCCGCCAACACTGAAAAGTTCGTTGGCACTCTTTGACAACCTGTTCTTCAACCCGGAGCGTTACGACCTTTCTGCGGTCGGTCGGCTTAAGCTGAACTACAAGCTTGGCCTCAAGGTCTGGCAGGACTGCATGGTATTAAACGCCCCGTGCATGCTGAGCAATGAAGATATTGTCAGTTTTGAATCTCTTATAGCCCGACTGACAAGCCCTAATGATTCTTTTTCACAGTACCTGATGGCAAAACTCCCGTCTGACCTTGCCAAAACTCTTAAAAAAGTGGAGATAGGGCAATCTGTACCTGACAAACTGAAAGAGCAGATACTTCATGAACTTAATAACATCATTCGTGACAATGACTTTTTCCAGAAGGAACTGTTTGCCACACTTGAACTGTCCAAGGCGACAACAAAACTGACAGAAGCAATTGAGCAGGGTGGTTTTGACGAAAATCGCAGGCTGATTGAAACTCTGCGCCGCAACAGAATGGTTTTTGAAGACCTGTATAGTTCAGACATCAGGATTGCCGTTAAGAATGACATCCTCGAGATTGTCCGTTATCTTATCGAACTCAAAAATGGTCGCGGCACCATTGATGATATTGATCATTTGGGCAATCGCCGAGTTCGAGCCGTTGGTGAACTGTTAGAAAACCAGTACCGCATCGGCCTTGTCCGCATGGAACGGGCGATCAAGGAGCGGATGAGCCTGCAGGAGGTTGAAAACCTCATGCCTCATGACCTGATCAACTCCAAGCCGGTTTCGGCTGTTGTGAAGGAGTTCTTTGGTTCATCACAGTTGTCCCAATTTATGGACCAGACCAACCCGCTTTCCGAGGTAACACACAAACGCCGTCTTTCGGCGCTTGGACCAGGCGGTCTGACTCGTGAGCGTGCCGGTTTCGAAGTTCGTGACGTTCACCCTACTCACTATGGCCGTGTATGTCCTATTGAAACGCCTGAAGGCCCGAACATCGGCCTGATTGCATCCCTGTCGACATACGCACGCATTAATGATCACGGTTTTGTAGAAACTCCGTTCCGTATCGTCCATGAAGGCAAAGTGACTAATGAAGTTCGCTACTTCTCTGCGCTTGAAGAAGAAGGGCATGCAATCGCCCAGGCAAACGCAGAACTTGATGATGACGGCCGTTTTATCAACGATTACAACTCTGCGCGTAAAAGCGGTGAATTCATCCTGGTCCATCGTGATGAAATCGCCCTGATGGACGTTGCCCCAATACAGCTTGTATCGGTAGCAGCAGCTCTAATACCATTCCTTGAGAATGACGATGCCAACCGAGCCCTGATGGGGTCGAACATGCAGCGCCAGGCTGTCCCTCTGCTGCGTGCCGACTCCCCACTTGTCGGAACCGGCATGGAACGCATCGTTGCCCGCGATTCAGGTGTATCTATCATTGCCCGCCACAACGGAGAGGTTGAATCCGTAGATGCCGCGCGAATCGTTGTGAAGATCGATGAAAATGAGATTGATGAAAACGGCACCGGTGTCGACATCTATAACCTGATAAAATTTGCACGCTCCAACCAGAATACCTGCATAAACAACAAGCCGGTGGTAAAGGTTGGCGATAAGGTCAAGCGCGGAGCCGTAATCGCAGATGGCCCGTCAACCGACATGGGAGAACTGGCCCTCGGGCAGAACATCGTCGTTGCCTTCATGCCGTGGGGCGGATACAACTACGAGGACTCGATACTAATCTCCGAAAAGCTTATCAAGGATGACCGCTACACTTCTATTCATATAGAAGAATTTGAATGTGTTGCCCGTGATACAAAGCTCGGCAAAGAAGAAATTACTTCCGATATTCCGAACCTTGGCGAGGAGACTCTCAAGGACTTGGATGAATCCGGCATCATCCGCATCGGCGCTGAAGTCAAGCCGGGAGACATTCTGGTCGGTAAGATCACTCCTAAAGGTGAGACCCAGCTTTCTCCCGAGGAAAAACTTCTGCGGGCTATTTTCGGCGAAAAGGCCGGAGATGTTCGTGACACCTCGCTTACAGTTCCTCCAGGTGTCGAAGGTACGGTAATCGGCGCAAAGATCTTCTCACGCAAAGGTAATGACAAGGACTCCAGAACCGAGTTGATCGAGAAAGCCGAGGAGGATAAACTCCGCAAGGATGAACAGGATGAAATCCGGATCATTCGTGACTCTGCCACCGGCAAGCTCAGACGGTTATTAGTAGGCAAAACCCTGGCGGTAAAGCTTGAAGACAGTAAAGGCAATCTGCTTCTTGCAAAAGGGAAGCAGATCACCGAGGAATCACTGCAGAATCTTGCAAATTCCGTCTGGAGTACGATTTCTGTAAGTGATGACGGCGAAACCGATGACAAAGTTCATCAGATTCTTGAAACACTCAACCGCCAGATTGACCTGATTCATAACGTTTTCGAGGATAAGATCCAGAAACTGAAACGTGGAGACGACCTGCCTCCAGGCGTAATCAAGATGGTCAAGATTTATATTTCCATCAAGCGTAAACTGCAGGTTGGAGATAAGATGGCCGGCCGCCACGGTAACAAGGGTGTTGTTTCCCGTATTTTACCTGAAGAGGATATGCCGTATATGGAAGACGGACGTCCGGTCGAAATCGTTCTCAATCCGCTCGGTGTACCATCACGTATGAACGTCGGCCAGATTCTTGAGACACATCTGGGATGGGCGGCAAAAGGCATTGGCTGGAAAATTGAAGATATGCTTGAAAAACATACATCTGAAGAAAATCTGAAGCTGTATCTGAAAGACGTCTATGGTGACGGCGAGGCAGGCTCCTTTATCGACAAACTTGATCGTACGGAACTGCTTAAGGTTGCCCGTCGCCTACAACGTGGCGTAGCAATGGCTTCACCTGTTTTTGAAGGTGCCAGTGAAGCACAGATCAAGACGATGCTAGGAAAAGCAAATTTTCACTCATCCGGCCAGGTTACTCTGTTTGATGGTCGTACAGGCGTGCCATTTGACAATAAGGTCACTGTCGGTGTCATGTATATGCTTAAACTTCACCATCTTGTTGATGACAAGATCCATGCGCGTTCGATCGGACCATACAGTCTTGTGACTCAGCAGCCACTCGGTGGCAAGGCACAGTTCGGTGGTCAGCGACTCGGGGAGATGGAAGTATGGGCCATGGAAGCTTACGGTGCAGCTCATGCCCTGCAGGAGTTCCTGACCGTCAAGTCGGATGATGTTTCCGGACGTACACGCATGTATGAGGCGATTGTCAAAGGCAAGCACACACTTGAGCCTGGTCTGCCCGAGTCATTCAATGTTCTCATCAAGGAACTTCAGTCCCTCTGTCTTGATGTAGATCTGCTCGAAGGTGAAGAAGAACAATAAAGATTTTCTGGCCGGAGTCTGTATTATCAGACTCCGGCTTCAGACAAACGGAGGAGAGCATCGTGGAAGATTATTTCAGCTTTTTTGATAAACCAAAAGATCCACTCCACTTTTCAGCTATACGTATATCGATTTCATCTCCTGATAAAATTCGGGAGCGTTCTCATGGTGAAGTAAAAAAACCGGAGACTATCAACTATCGTACGTTCAAACCGGAGCGGGACGGTCTTTTCTGTGCCAAGATATTTGGCCCGACAAAAGATTATGAATGCAACTGCGGCAAGTACAAGCGGATGAAACATCGCGGCATTATATGTGAGAAATGCGGCGTTGAAGTCATTCCTTCTAAAGTCCGTCGTGAGCGTCTGGGACACATTGACCTGGCTACTCCCGTTGCCCATATCTGGTTTTTAAAATCATTACCATCTCGAATCGGAAACCTGCTGGACATCACTCTTAAAGATCTGGAAAAAGTTCTTTACTTTGAAGGGTTTGTTATCAGTGACCCAAAGAACACTCCGCTGCAGTTTTGCGAAGTAATGTCAGAAGACAAATATATCAAGATGCAGCAGGAATACGGCAGTGATGCATTTTCCGGCGGAATGGGCGCAGAGGCTATTCGCGAGTGTCTGCGTGCTCTTGACCTAGAAGATCTGGCCGTAACACTGCGAACTGAAATGGTTGAATCTACCAGTGAAGCAAAGCGCAAGAAGACCGCCAAACGCCTCAAAGTCGTTGAAGCATTCCGTCATTCGGGTAATAAGCCGGAGTGGATGATTCTGGAATGCATCCCGGTTCTTCCACCGGAGTTGCGCCCGCTCGTGCCGCTGGATGGAGGACGCTTTGCAACATCCGATCTGAACGATCTGTATCGCCGCGTTATTAACCGCAACAACCGTTTGAAACGTCTTTGTGAACTGCAGGCACCTGAAGTCATTATACGAAATGAAAAACGCATGCTTCAGGAAGCTGTTGACGCACTGTTTGACAACGGCCGTCGCGGCCGCGCTATTGCCGGTCCAAACAAACGCCCACTTAAATCGCTTTCCGATATGCTCAAAGGAAAGTCCGGGCGTTTCCGCCAGAATCTGCTCGGTAAACGTGTCGATTACTCCGGACGTTCCGTTATTGTTGTCGGGCCGGAGCTTAAACTGCATCAGTGCGGTCTGCCTAAGAAAATGGCGCTGGAACTGTTCAAGCCGTTTATCTACAACAAACTGGAAGAGCGCGGTTTAGTAACCACTATCAAAAGTGCCAAAAAGATGGTTGAAAAAGAGCGCCCGGAAGTATGGGATGTTCTGGAAGAGGTCATCAAAGAGCACCCTGTAATGCTTAACCGTGCCCCTACCCTTCACCGTCTCGGGATTCAGGCTTTCGAGCCGGTTTTGATCGAAGGAAAGGCCATACAGCTTCATCCTCTCGTCTGTACCGCCTTCAATGCCGACTTTGACGGCGACCAGATGGCTGTCCATCTACCTCTCTCCATTGAGAGTCAGGTTGAGGCCCGTGTGCTGATGATGTCAACCAACAACATCCTCTCACCGGCCAACGGCAAACCGATCATCGTGCCGTCTCAGGATATGGTTCTCGGGGCCTACTACATGACCCGTGACAGAATCAATGCCAAGGGGGAATATTACCGCCCAACCGAGCAGGAACTTATGTCCGGTATGAACGTTTCCGGCTGTTTTTCATCACCGGAGGAGGTAAGAATAGCATTCGATGCCGGTCAGATCGACATGCAGGCATTGATTAAAGTCCGCATGAAGAATCTTGTAACAGACGAAAAGTTACAGCTGATTGACACAACAGCAGGGCGCATCCTGCTACGTGATGTCCTTCCCGCTGCGGTTCCGTTTTCAACAATAAACAAGGTCATGACAAAGAAAGAGCTTTCGAACCTTGTGGATACCTGCTATCGCCTGTCGGACAGCAAGGAAACGGTACTTTTGGCCGACCGCCTCAAGGAGATCGGATTCAAGTATGCAAACCTTGCCGGCATCTCCATCTGTCTGGATGACATGGTTATCCCGGAAGGCAAACCGGCGATTATCGATAAAGCCAACGGAGAGGTTACCGAGATCCAGAATCAGTATACCGAAGGTCTCATAACCGATGGCGAGCGTTACAACAAAGTTATCGATATCTGGGCCAAAGCTACGGAAGAGATTGCAACCGAGATGCTTGACAATCTTTCAAAGGAAATTGTCACCGCACGTGATGGCAGCAAAATCGAAACATCTTCATTCAATGCTATCCATATGATGGCTGATTCAGGTGCCCGTGGATCTGCACAGCAGATCCGCCAGCTTGCAGGCATGCGTGGTCTGATGGCCAAACCTTCCGGGGAGATTATTGAAACCCCGATTACAGCCAACTTTCGCGAAGGGCTGACTGTTTTGCAGTACTTCATCTCAACCCACGGCGCCCGTAAAGGTCTTGCTGACACGGCTCTCAAAACAGCCAACTCAGGCTACCTTACCCGTCGACTGGTCGATGTCGCTCAGGATGCTATTATCACCGAAACTGATTGCGGAACATTGGATGGACTGGTTGTATCCTCTCTGACAGAAGGCGGGGAAATAATTGAGCCGATCGGTGACCGTATTCTTGGACGTGTTGCCCTTGACGATATACACGATCCCTTGACTGATGAAATCCTGGTTGAGATGAATCAGGAAATTGATGAGTATTTGGTTAAAAAAGTAGAGGATGCTGGTATAGAGAAAGTTAAAATCAGATCCGTGCTCACCTGTCAAAGCAAGCGCGGAATTTGCGCCAAGTGCTATGGCCGCGACCTTGCCCGCGGTCATAGTGTCAACATGGGTGAAGCTGTAGGCGTCATAGCCGCCCAGTCCATTGGTGAACCTGGTACACAGCTGACAATGCGTACCTTCCACATCGGCGGCACTGCATCTCGTCATGCTGAGCAGACTTCTCTTGAGGCCCGCGCAGATGGTGTGATCAAATATATCAACGTCAATACAGTAGTGAACAACGACGGTCATCATATCGTAATGAACCGCAACGGTGAAATTTCCGTTACTGATGAAACCGGTCGCGAGCGTGAAAAATATATGGTGGTTTATGGTGCAAAGATCAAGATTGCTCCTGGTGGAGCCGTCAAGCAGGGCGACACTCTTGCAGAGTGGGACCCCTACACCATGCCGATTCTTACCGAGGTTGCCGGCAGGGTCAAGTTTGCAGACATCCTTGAAGGTGTAACGATGGAAGAACAGCTCGATGATGTAACGGGTCTTTCCCGTAAGGTTATCATCGAGACTAAAGACACTGACAAACGTCCGCGCATTGCCATCAAAGATGCAACCGGAGAAGGCGGCGGCACTATTGGCCGCTACTTCCTGCCGGCAGGCGCAAATATTTCGGTCACTGACGACACTGTTATCAGCGCCGGTGATATTATCGCCAAAATCCCTCGTGAAACTACTAAAACGAAGGATATTACCGGAGGTTTGCCTCGCGTTGCCGAACTTTTCGAGGCACGAAAACCAAAGGACTTTGCCGTTATTACCGAGATCGACGGGCGCGTCTCATACGGCAAGGACGCCAAAGGCAAGCGTAAGGTTATTGTCACGCCGGAACTTGGTGAGGCAAAGGAATATCTGATTCCTAAAGGCAAACATATAAGTGTTCACGAAGGCGATCATGTCCGCGCCGGTGAACCGCTCATGGATGGTTCTTCCAACCCTCACGACATTCTGCGTGTGCTCGGTGTCAAAGAACTTGCCAAGTACCTGGTTGATGAGGTTCAGGAGGTTTATCGTCTCCAGGGCGTCAAGATCAACGATAAGCACATTGAGGTTATCGTTCGTCAGATGCTGCGGCGAGTCCGCATCAAGGACACTGGTGACACCAATCTCCTGGTAGATGACCAGATCGAACGCTGGGTATTTGAGCAGGAAAACGACAAGGCTTATCGCGATGGAAAACGTTCGGCAGTTGCTGAACCGCTGCTGCTCGGAATTACGAAGGCATCGCTTTCTACCGAATCGTTCATCTCAGCAGCATCATTCCAGGAGACGACGAAAGTATTGACTCAGGCAGCGATTGAAGGAAAAATCGACTATCTGCGTGGTCTCAAAGAGAATGTCATCATGGGTCGTCTGATACCTGCCGGTACCGGGATAGCCCGTTACCGTAATTTACGATTGCAGGCTGACTCCCTTGCTCCGAAAGAAAGTCCTGAAAAAGAGGCCGGAATTGACAATTCAGGTGAGGGCATTTCAGAAGCGGCATAAAAGTAGTAACAACGTGAGTACATAATAAAACGGCCGGAAGTTTGACTTCCGGCCGTTTTTTATTAAATTAAGAGGTCCCCTTCGCTGCCAGTATTTTCCAACTGCTGCCAGCCAATTCAACCAGTCCGTTTACCGTGCGTGTGTAAAACCGGGTCACCGGCATACTGTTGACCAGCAGCGAACCGTTCACGCTCTCAATGGAAAGCGGATGGCCAGTTTTACAGGTGGATATTTGAGAATAATGCTCTCCGGAAATACCAAAGAGAAATTTGTAGGTTGAACCTTCGTATCGGCAGGCCACAACAATAATGGCAGCTTCAGGATGGCCTGTTTTATGATGGTAGCGGACCGTTGCAGTCACGAAAGAGCCTTTGACAGCGGCGCCCGAAGCCAGCAGAGATTCGATGCTTAAGCCTTTTGGCTTCATCTTCCCAAGGGACGGCAGTCCCCATGGTTTGAATGGCTCGTGCGGGCGAGTTTCGTAATGTTCACTCCGCTCCAGCAAAGTTACAACATTATTATTAATAGGACCACCGATGGAATGCGACAGGCCTGCTGAGAATCCCTGTTCTCTGATCAGCCGGTGATTCTCAACAATCTGAATCATTCCGGTTGCTCCAAGCGGATGCCCCCTCCCTTTAAGACCTCCGGTAAGGTTGGTTGGGAAGGCGCCGTTTTCGCCGGTTAATGAGTCATCCAGGAGAGCGTCCATTAACCGGCCTCTGCCGACAACCCCGAGATCAACCATATTTATCGGTCCGAAACCGTTAAATGGATCATGCATGTTAACATGAAGCTTGCCGGCAAAGGATCTGATGTCCTTGATGCCGGCCATTCCGTAAGTATATGCCGCTGCAATCACGGTCGCCGGGAAAGAATGAAAGTAATTACGATCGGCAATAGTAGGAATATCAGTTGCGCTCCCTACCCCGCTAACGCGAACATCCTGCGGAGTTGAGGTGAGGACGACCGCAGCGACGCCATCAGACATGGGACAGAAGTCATGGTAACGCAACGGATACCAGTATTGATAATTTCTGCCGTCAGCAATCTGTCGATAATAGTCCCGTAGTTCAATCTGGACGTTCAGGTGGGCATTGTGATTCCGAGCGGCAAACCGCTGACTGCGTTGTGTCAAAAGGGCCGAATAGGCCGTCCACTCTTCGTCGGAGAGGCGGAGATGTTCCTTTAAGGCACGGGCGACCAAAGCGCCGCAAGCCGGCATTGTCAGACCGAATTCAGCTTCCTCACGATCGATCACACCGGCAATAATGCGAGTAGACTCAACAGTCGAAGCATCACTCATCTTCTGGACACCAAGAGCGAGGACCGCATCGTATCTTCCTGATGCAATTTCGAGGTATGCACTTTCAAACGCTGAGGCACCGGATGAGGAAGCAGTATCTACAAGCACCGAACGGGCTCCGGAAATCCCCAGCATACCGGCAATTTTTGCTGCGGTATTATCTACACCGGAGAACGCCGAAGGGTTCTGACTTCCGACAATAACCGCTTCAATATCACGGCGGCGTACCGGACTTTCATTAAAAACTTCACCACTCAACTCCGACAATTCCAGAAAAGAAAGTTTCTGTTTTTCTTTTCCATTAAACCGCCCGACTGGCGCCATCCAGGAGGCTGCAACATACACAGGACGAGGTTTAAATGACATTCGCATACATTCCCTTTCTCTGCTGCATTTTCTGTTACAGAGTTAAACGTGAAATCAAACCCACGATCAAGGATATACTATGAAATGAATGTGTCGCTTAAAAACCGCACCCGCCGCCGTTCTTCTGGTGGTATTTTTGGTGATACGCTTCAGCCTCCCAGAAAACTGTTGCAGGAACAATCTGTGTGGCAATTGTGCGGCGAAACCTGTGCATGCTTTCCAGTTCGTCACGAGAAGCAAGAGCCGACTGATGTTGGTCCTCGGAATGATAGAAAACTGCAGAACGATACTGTTCACCGACATCAGGCCCCTGCCTGTTTATCTCGGTCGGATCATGGCACTCCCAAAAGATTTTCAGCAGTTTCGCATAGCTGATCCGAAGAGGATCAAAGGTAATTTCAACAGCCTCGGCATGACCTGTGTCGTGACTGCAGACATCATGATAAGTGGGGTTATCCGTATGTCCCCCGCAGTATCCAACCCTGGTGGAAACAACCCCTGGAACAGACAAAAATTCATCTTCTACGCCCCAGAAACAGCCGGCAGCAAAAGTAGCAATCTCAACCATTTTCACCCCCCCAAAAAAAAGGGCCCCGAAGGGCCCAGTTAAATCTACATCAGTTTTCCCATCTCATCCTCGGAGATATCAAAATTGGCATATACGTTTTGGACATCATCGTTATCTTCCAGTTTGTCCATTAGCTTGAGCATGCTTTCGGCCTGCCTGCCTTCAAGCTTGACCTGAGTCTGAGGGATCATCGTTATCTCGGCATCTGTGTGCTTGAAACCTTTTGCGGTCAAAGACTCGCGCACCTCAATAAACGATCCCGGATCAGAGGTAACTTCATAACAATCATCCTGTTCGGTAACATCTTCAGCACCGGCTTCAAGGGCTGCTTCAAATAACTGGTCGAAATCCACCGACTTGTCATAACCAATGAGCCCTTTTTTACTGAATATCCATGAGACACAACCGGCTTCGCCCATATTGCCGTTACTCTTGGAAAAAATACTGCGGATATCTGAAACAGAGCGATTACGGTTATCTGTTAAAACTTCAACGAGAACGGCAGCACCGCCAGGACCATAACCTTCATATATGATCTCTTCATAGGTGACCCCCTCCATTCCACCGGCGCCTTTTTTGATAGCCCGTTCGATATTATCTTTCGGCATATTCTCAGCTTTTGCCTTATCTACCGCAGTTCTCAAACGAGGATTTGCTGCAGGATCGCCACCGCCCAACTTGGCCGCAACGGATATTTCCTTGATAATTTTTGTAAAGACTTTACCACGCTTTGCGTCAGTTGCGCCTTTTTTGTGCTTGATTGTGCTCCACTTATTATGACCCGACATCGCTTCTGCTCCTTTGGTAAAGTGTATTTAATTACTATTTCAAATCAACGATGAAACCAAGGCTGGAATTGAGACGGCAAAGATGCACAGCTGCATACGCTGAGGAGACAAAGACGAGCCAACAGAGATAGCGCCTTGATTTGAATGCGTGAACAGTTTCTATCGCCTAAAAAAGTTAGAAATTTTACCATGTAAAGCCATACCTGTCCAGAGAGAATTTAGCGATAAATGGATCTGCCCAACACGACAAAACACAGTAACTCATCCGGATTATTAGCAGGTTAGCCTTACCAAGTAATCATTCCGTCAACTGTTTTTTGGGCCTGCGGGATTTGCGATTAAATCCAAACAGAGAAAATATGAGTTGACAGCACGACAGAATATTAGTTATAAGGATTACTTGATTGATCATCGGCGCGTTATCCAAGAGGCTAGGAGCCGGTCTGCAAAACCGTTAACGTCGGTTCGAATCCGACACGCGCCTCCAACTCATTAAACACCCCAAAAAAAGGCCATGCTGGTTGCATGGCCTTTTTTTGTTCACATCAGCAGTAAACTGTAGCCTTTAATAAAGGACTGACGGCATTACAGCTTATTTTATTTGATCATATTCTGATTTAGCGACAGAAATTGCAGAATTGAGCTCTTCCATCATCAGCTTGATGTTCCTGCCACTGACAAGAAGTTTTGCTGCCCGCTCTACATCTTTCATGAATTTTTCAATCCCGGCAGCATCAACAAGACACAGGTTCCCGCCATTATCTGATATTTCCTTATCAACAATACTGCGCCCAACCTTGCCGGCATACTCACCGGCAATTGATTTCACCCGTTCTTCCAACTCCGCAAGCTTCTGCGACACAACTTTCTTATCACGTTCCTGACGTTCATGATTAGTTTTATCAATTTCGGATTTTTGCTGAGCAACGCATGAATCCCATATTTTCTGGATATTTGCCACTTCGAGCAGGTCCATCCCCATTAATTCGTCAGCACTTTTCGTGGAGAAGAGGTCGATCTTGGCGCCCGGCAATCCGGCTATTTTCTGTGACTCATTAGATGATGTTTCTATGTCACTGGAGCCATCATGGAAAAAACCAAGCGGACTGCCAGCCTTATAAAAAATCATTGCGGAATGTTCATCGGTGTAGATGCGCAGACAGCCGTTCATCTTATCATCTTTAATTTTTTCAAGCAGGGTCTTAATATCGATCAGCTTGAGTTCCTGGGCCTTATAGAGAATCTCCCCCTCCAGAAGAGCATTGATACACATGGTTAGATCTCTGGAAAGCTTGTAGACATTCATGAAACCGCTTCCCGTCGAAACCATTAATTCCGCCAACGCAGACAGAGCTTCAAAACCGGATTCACGTTTGCCGTCCTGCCATTTTACAATGGCACTGACAAGTTTCCCCGCCTCAAATACCAGGATGGCGGTGCTGGACTGAAATACAAAACTTGCATAACCAGTAAAGGCACCATTACTAAGCTTTGTTAAAACATCCGGAAGTTTCAGCTTTGAAACTGCCAGATTTTCAAATAGCGGGCTGCCCTTGGGAAGAAGGAACATCTGAACCTCCTGAAATTACTCATTCACATAACAGGCCTGAAACTAATGTAATTTACCAGGCATGTCAAATATTTACTGCCGGATATCATTAGGAAAGGGCACTTTGAGTCAATAATCTTGTATATTGCCTGGCACATGGCAGTAGTATTTACCCAAATGCGCGCTTTTTATGCGGCGTAATATTTAATTGCAATCACAAAATAACCGCCACAAGCAGAAACAACCGACCAGTACATAAAGCAAAAGGCACGAGATGGCGCTCCGGCCTGTTCCAGTACCTCTTACAAAAATAATACATAACAAGTTTTATATGTGCACCACCTGGGATTACGTTGTTTGAGCATCCACGACAGCAATGGCAGCCATTTTGACAATATCGTCGACGCTATCACCACGTTGCAGAACGTGTACCGGTTTATTCATGCCCATCAGAATCGGGCCGATCGCCTCAGCCCCGCCTAGGTGATGCAGAAGCTTGTAACAGATGTTGCCCGAGTTCAAGTCAGGGAAGATCAGGACATTGGCGCAGTTATTAAGCTTTGAGAAGGTAAAACCAT
>JAQUCU010000042.1 GCA_028686055.1 Desulfuromonadaceae bacterium | reverse complement strand
CACCTTGCTCTCCAGCGTGTAAAACAGAACGTAGATTATGTCAGCATGGACATGAAGCTGCCTTCAACAGCCGGTTGTACGGAACAGTTATGGGATCTGCACGCACTTTTCCTGCGCGAGGCGTATCGTAGCAACGTTTCGGTAAAAGTAGTGGTCGGTGCGTTGACACCTGACAGTGAAATTATGCAGGTGTGCGATGTGATATCTTCAGTTGATGCGGCGGTGCCGCTCTTCCTGCAGCCCCTGTCGCTGCCGGATGGGACGGTCGGTATTACTGCGGCACGCATTCTGCGCCTTCAGGAACTTGCGTCATCCCGCCTGCCCGATGTACGGGTAATTCCCCAAATGCACAAGTTGCTGGGGGCACTTTGATTATTGAAACTATCAAACTGGATACAGGTCTCTGTATTACGCTGCTCGATCAGACACGGCACTATTTCGGCGGCTATTTTCACGTTAAAGTACTTGCATATTGCGATGTACCGGTCGATCCGGCATACTTTGACGATGATGCCGAACGGAGTGATGCCGCAGAAAGAATGGGGACATCGGTAAGATTTGAGCGGGTCCTTGAAAAAATGGCTGTTCCTGAATCTGGAATAGAATCTGTCCGCAGCCAGTTGACACAGGCTTTCCATGAAACTTCCGTAGGCTACCTGTCTGCCGCTGATTTTGCTCTCCGCTTTGTCCGGAGCGAGTACCTGAAGCGTATAAAAAAATCCTCTCCAATTCGAAATTCGCGAGCGTAATGTGTCATTTCCGGTTGCAACTATTGATAAACTTGCCTTTGGCGGTAATGGCGTCTGCCGGCTTGACGGCAAAGTCTGTTTTGTGCCCTTCAGCTGCCCCGGTGATGAAGTCTCTCTGCGGGTAACAGCCGATAAAAAATCGTACTGCTTAGCCACAATAACCGGGATCATACATCCTTCCCCCTCCAGAACCGATCCGGTATGTCCTCTTTTCGGCGCATGTGGCGGCTGCAGTTGGCAGCATATCAGTTATCCTGTTCAGCTGGAGCAGAAACGGAATATCCTGGCAGAGACCCTCTGGAGGGGCTCTCGTGTCACTGCGGATCTCATTGATGATGTTGTGGCCTCACCGTCGCAGTATGGTTACCGGAATCGGCTCCAGTTTAAAGTCTCGGCCCGCAATGGAAAACTTCGGATCGGTTTTTACCGGCAGGGATCCCATCAGGTGGAGGATGCGGCAGGCTGTTGCCCGGTAGCTCTGCCGGTGGTCAATCAGGCACTGGACTGTTGCAGAGAAGTGCTTCAGTCATACCCCGGTCTTGATTTGATCTCTCAAATCAGTATTGATGCCGGTGATAACGGACTGGCTGTCGTCATACACCATGGCGGGGTCGTTACTTCTAAAAACATGGCGTATTTAATTGATCACTCTGGAGATTTTGGTCCCTGCACGGGTCTCTTCCTTAAAGTCGATAAGCAGCCCTCCTATGAAAAACTGTGGGGCAATGCTGAAATATGCTACAGTATGAACCTGGCGAACCCTGGCCAGAGCCCGCTGGTGCTAACCTATTCACCAGGGGGGTTTGCGCAGGTGAACCAGCTGCAAAACCTTTCCATGCTGTCTGTCATCAGGCGACTAGGTGCATTTGCACCTGCTGAACAGCTGCTGGATCTGTATTGCGGTAACGGTAATTTTTCCCTTCCCTTGGCATCTGAAGTTGTCTCAGTGCTCGGAATTGAGGGTAATGCCGATTCAATTCGGGCTGCAGAGCATAATCGGGAAATCAACAAGGTTGCAAATGCCCGTTTTTTTTGTGATGATGTCACCGCCGCTGTGCGAAGACTTGTTGACGAGGGGCGAAAATTTGATACCGTGTTGCTTGATCCGCCACGCTCCGGTGCAGGAGATGCCGTTGCAGGTATAGTCCGTATGCAGCCGGATAAAATCATCTATGTTTCGTGCGACCCGAGCACACTTGCTCGTGATTGCGGGCTGCTGTCCGGTTACGGTTACGGCGTTGTCAAGTGCGTTCCGGTTGATATGTTTCCTCAGACCTACCATCTTGAAAGTGTTACGCTGCTCTGCAGATTATAGAAAGGTATCGTTGTGAATTTTATCAGCCGGTGGTTTTCAAAGTCCCCATCCGATTTATTGGCCAAGGGGGACAGCTATATGGGGTCGGAAAGTTTTTTTGATGCCCGGACCTGCTATGAAGAAGGTTTGCGGCTCTGTTGCGGAGAAAATACCGCCGGTGACCTGAAAGATGTTTTCTCAGAACGGATCGATACGGCCAACCGGGGGTTGGCCGAACGTAATCTTAATGAAGCCGAGTTTGCGTATTCACGCGGGGATGCCGACAAGGCAATCGACCATCTCGAACTTGTAAAAACACTGACTGGTGATCTGGCGTTATGTGAAAAGGCGGATATGTTGATTCTCAGCTATGCACAGTCGGAGAGCGATTATGCCGTTCAGCCCGATATATCATCCTGTGCCTCGTGCGCCGGTTCTCCCGGAAGCGGCTGTTCAGAACAAAGTCCGCATTCGGACGATTCGTTGCCGCTGATGGAATATTATGAACTGCTTATCCAGCAATTGCCTGGTGACCAGTGTCAGCGCTATACCGAATTGGGAGAGGATTTTGCGCACGCATACATAGCTGCCAGCCGGGACGAGCATCATGAAGCTTTAGCCGGGTTTGACGATAGTTTTAATACCGTGCCGCATGATATCTACTTGTATGAAAAAGGAAAAGTTCTGCATCGGCTTGGAAATGATCGTGAGGCAGAACAGCACCTGCGTAAGGCGATTGAGCTGAATGGCACCAATCCCCTTGCCTGGCTGACTCTGGTACTCATACTTCAGGAGAACCTTCGTTTTCATGATGCTCTGTCGGCAATCGAAACAATGGTTGCAGAACAGATAATGCCCGAACAGACGCTCTTGCTGCGTGCCGATATATATGAGGCGATGGGTAATCATGATGGCGCAGTGGATCTGTATATTGAATTATTGCAGACTCCCTTCGCACGCGCCGCTGCCGAAAAACTTTATGGAATACTGTTGGAAACCGGCCGCCAGGGTGATGCGGCAGTTATTTTTAAAAAATACTTGAACAAATCCTGTCATTAAGAGAGTAAAAAGCTATCCTGTTTGTCATCGCTAAGTTTGTCTATCGTTTTATTTTCAGCCGGTACGGCTACGATAATGGGGGGTCCTATGAATAAATCAGAACTTATCGAACAGTTAGCTTTGAAAAAAGATTTACCGATCAAACGGGCAGAAGAACTTGTTAACCTGATCTTCTCTTCTATGAGCGAAGCGATGATCCAGGGTGAACGTATTGAAATTCGTGGTCTGGGAAGTTTTGTTATCAAAGAGTATGGGACTTATACCGGCCGGAATCCTAAAACAGGTGAGCCAATCAAGGTGAGCCCCAAAAAGTTGCCTTTTTTCAAGGTTGGCAAAGAACTAAAAGAAATGGTACTTGGGTAACCGTCCGCTGCAGACAAGGAACTCTGGATGAATGATTATTGTGCCTCAATCGACTTTGGGACAAACACGGCCCGTCTGCTTATTGCCGTGCGTTCGCCTGCCGGGATAACTCCCGTCCGTGTAGAGCGCGAGGTCGTGCGTCTCGGCGGTGGTTTCACCGACCAACACGGCTTGTCTGCTGAGGCCCGAGAACGCGGATTGAACTGTCTGCATAGATTTTCAGAGATCATCTCAGAGTACGGAGTAAAAAAAGTCCGAGCATCCGCAACAAGCGCGGTACGGGATGCCATCAATGGCGGTGCATTTGTTGATAAGGTCCTCAGGGATACCGGTATCAATCTTGTCGTCATAGATGGAGACACGGAAGCGCGTTTGACGCTCAAGGGCGTACTGTCGGGGCTGGATTCTGAAAGTGGCACTATTGCGGTTCTTGATGTAGGAGGAGGAAGCACCGAGTTTACTATATCATCTCATGGTACTCCCGTATTTATAAAAAGTATGCCCATAGGTGTAGTAAGACTTACTGAAGGTTTCCGCACTGATTCAGATATGGTTGAACGTGTAGAGTCTGTGGTGGCTCATCTTGAAAAAGACCTTTCCTCCGCAGAAATAAAAGTTTCGGAAAATTTCGAGCTGGTCGGGACGGCCGGCACGGCGACAACAATTGCGGCAATCAAGCTGGAAATGGTTGATTACGATTATCGGGTGGTTAACAACTTCACCGTAAGCAGGGCAGACATTGACGCAATCTATCAACGTTTGTCAAAGCTGAACCCTCAGGAACGACTGTCAGTCAAAGGACTTGAAAAAGGACGTGAAGATCTGATTATCGCCGGTCTTGTAATCATTACATCTGTTATGGACCGATTTGGCTTTAAGCGGTTGAAGGTCAGTGATTTCGGGCTGTTGGAAGGTTTGGCGCTCGAAACGTGATCCACTCTGCGGAGGAAACCGTCAGCGTTTTTATTCGGAATTTTTAAATGGATGCCAGGTATTCCATGAGTACATCGGAGGGCAGGATGCTGGACAGACGGGGCTGTGGCGTGCTGCTGCACCCTACATCATTGCCGGGACCGGGCGGTATCGGTTCGCTGGGGGGGGACGCCCGTCGTTTTGTTGATCTGTTGGCGGACATGGGAATGTCTTATTGGCAGATGCTCCCGCTCACGCCGCCGGCGTGTGGCAACTCTCCTTATTCAGCTTTTTCAGCTTTTGCCGGAAACCCGCTTCTGATTGATCTTGAACAGCTTGCCGCCGAAGGCGATCTTCCCGCGATAAGCTACGAAAACGGTTCGAATGACGCCAGTGTCGACTTCGAAGCTGTTTCTGAAATGAAAACTGGTCTGCTGAAGGCGGCAGGGGCCAGCTTCCTCGCAAATGTAGATGCTCCGAACAAACAGGAATTCTGGGATTTTTGCAACAGTACTCCCTGGCTTCATAATTACGCGCTTTTTATGGCGCTGAAGCGTAAATACAAGGGGAAGTCGTGGGAAAAATGGCCCGCTGATGTTGCGCTCCTGACCCTGGAAAAGTATGAAAAAGCTTCCATCGAACTGGGGGCTGATATTGGCATTCAGAAATATATTCAGTGGCAGTTTTTTAGACAATGGCGGGGATTACGAGCATATGCGGCCGGCAAAGGAATTAGCGTTATCGGTGATATTCCTATTTTTGTCGGCTATGATTCAGCTGATGTATGGAGTCACCGTGAACTGTTTCTTCTCAATCCGAATGGGAAACCTATTGCCGTTGCAGGAGTTCCTCCCGATTATTTCAGTGCAACCGGGCAGCTATGGGGCAATCCTTTGTATGACTGGGAAATGATGGGGCAACAGAAGTATGTGTGGTGGATCGAACGGTTCCAATCGATGTTTGAGCTCTTTGATGTGATCCGTGTCGACCATTTCAGGGGGTTTGAAGCTGCCTGGTCTGTGCCGGCGAGAGAGAAAACAGCTGTCAATGGTACCTGGGTCAAGGCACCCGGAACAGTTCTTTTTGATGCGATATTTGCCGCCATGGGGAAATTGCCGATAATTGCCGAAGATCTGGGTGTCATTACGCCGGAGGTTGTAGCTTTACGCGATCGTTATAAGTTTCCTGGAATGAAAATATTGCAGTTTGCATTTGATTCGGGGCCGTCAAATCCATACCTGCCGCATAATCATCAGAAAAATTCGGTGGTTTACACCGGAACGCATGATAATGATACCACTGCTGGCTGGTATCATTCACTATCTGATACTCAGCGCAAACGTGTGAGTTACTATGTGGGTGGGAGGGGGGATGACACGATCGAGTGCATAATTCGTTCGGCACTGATGTCAGTTGCCGATACTGCAATTATCCCCCTTCAGGATCTGATCCGGTTGGGAAGTGAGGCCCGCATGAATGTTCCCGGCACCGCTTTTGGGAACTGGGACTGGCGGTTTACATGGGACATGGTTTCTCATGGTCTTACCGCTAACGTTCGTGACCAGATAGAATGCTATGGCAGGTGTAATTCGAACTGTTAGTAAATTTCTTGACAATTCAGGCATATTCTTTATACTGACTTGCTTTAAATTTGTAGTCGCTCTGATCCCGGATGGTGCATGTGAAAATTGTTGTAGACCACATAAAAGATACGCCCGTTTCGCTGCATATCGACGAACCTGTTGTTGCATTTCCTCTTCTGGCAGGCATGCAGAATGACAAGAGCTGCTGCATTACCGGAAATATTCAAGGGGATATAACCGTTACCCGTGAATATGAGAACATACGGGTTACCGGAAGAATAACTGCACCACTAACTCTTACCTGTTCACGGTGTCTTGCAGATTACCCGTCTTTTGTTGACACCAGTTTCACAATATTTTTCCGGAAAGGGGACCCAATCACCTCCTCAGCCGAAGAGGAGCTTGAACTTGGCGAAATGGATCTGCTCTCTTCTGCGTACTCCGGAGATGAAATTGATTTAACTCATGAAATTGAAGAGCAGGTAGCGATGGAAATCCCGTTGAAACCTCTCTGCAGCGACTCCTGCAAGGGACTGTGTCATGAATGCGGCACAGATTTGAATACATTCAGCTGTTCATGCAGTAAAGAACCTGTAATTCTTACTTTCAGTGCGCTGAAGGATTTTAAAGTAACAAGAAAATAGAGCGGTGGCACGAGAACGTGTATCACCGGAAAAAGGAGAAACACCATGGCTGTACCCAAGAAAAAAACATCCAAATCACGCAAGAATATGAGAAGGGCCCATGACTTTTTAACTACCCCGTCACTATCCATCTGTCCTCAATGCAAAGCTGCAAAGCTGCCGCATCGTACATGTCTCGCCTGCGGAACGTACAAGGGTAAAGAGGTTATCGACCTTTCCTCAGCACAAGCATAGAGAACTGACCCTGTGTCACTACCAAAACAGATGAGAGTTGCCGTTGACGCAATGGGTGGCGACAATGCGCCTGTTATTGAAGTTGAAGGTGCTGTTGCCGCCTGCCGTGAATTCGGTCTGTCGGTAACGCTTGTCGGTGATCGTGCCCGTCTTGAAAGCGAACTTGCCAAACATGACGTAAACGGGCTTGATATTGATATCTTTCATGCAAGTGAAGTCGTAGGTATGCATGATTCCGCATCGGATGCGGTGCGGAAGAAGCGGGACTCTTCCGTACGTCGTGCATTCGAGTTAGTCAAGGACGGTAAGGCGTGTGCTGCTGTTAGTGCCGGCAACTCCGGCGCCACCATGGCATCGGGCATGTTTGTTTTAAAGAGGATTGAAGGGATAGAACGTCCGGCGATTGCCCAGCTGTTTCCTACACTTAAAGGCCAAACTCTGGTTCTGGATGTAGGCGGCAACGTAGATTGCAAGCCGCTGCATCTCGTCCAGTTTGCCATTATGGGCGAGGTCTATGCTCGCTATGCCATGGGAGTGGAATCGCCGAAAGTCGGTCTGTTGTCCAATGGCGAAGAAGATTCCAAAGGAAATGAGCTAACCAGGGAAACCAATGCCGTCCTGCGCAAAACATCTATCAATTATTGCGGATATATTGAGGGCCGGGATATTTTTGCCGGTGCTGTTGATGTAGTTGTATGTGATGGTTTCGTCGGGAATATTGTACTTAAACTCTCCGAGGGACTGGCGGACGCCGCAGGTAGAATGCTGAAAAGGGAGATTGTCAAGAGTTGGCTCTCCAAGATCGGTTATCTGTTCGTGCGTGGTGCATTCGGGCGTTTCAAGAAGATTGTCGACTATGCAGAATACGGCGGTGCACCGCTATTGGGAATCAACGGCGTCGGCATGATCTGCCATGGCGGCTCCAACGTTAAGGCGGTCAAAAACGCGATACGGTTTGCTCATGAGTACGCTAAAAACGGCGTGTCGGAGCATGTCGCCGAAAAGTTATCTGAAAATCATTCGGTTCTGATGCGAAATGACAGCCTGCCTCCTACCCATGCAGACTAATGGAGAATCAATCGTGAATGTCAGAATTACTGGAACCGGCTCTGCTTTGCCCGGGAAAATTGTCACCAATGCTGAACTAGAACAACTGGTAGATACCAGCGATGAATGGATTACAAGCAGAACAGGAATTAAGGAACGTCGTATTGCGGCTGATGGTGAATACACGTCTACCTTTGCCGCCGAGGCCGGACGTCGTGCTTTGGCAATGGCCGGGGTTCATCCTGAAGAAATTGATCTGATCATCCTTGGCACCGTTACCCCGGATTTCCCCTTCCCCTCAACCGCCTGTATTGTTCAGGATCTTCTGGGCGCCACCAATGCAACTGCCTTTGATCTTTCGGCTGCATGCTCAGGTTTTCTCTTTGGTTTGTCAATCGCCGAAAAGTATATTCGTTCAGGTTCAGCGCGAAAGATTCTTGTGATAGGCGCTGAGGTGTTGTCGCGGATAGTTGACTGGCAGGATCGTAATACCTGTGTTCTGTTCGGTGACGGAGCCGGTGCAGCTGTCCTCGAAGCCTCTGATGGGGGTCACTCACTTCTTTCGACCCATACATTCAGTAACGGATCCTACTGGAATCTGCTCTATCAGCCGGGGGGGGGTAGTCGTAATCCGGCGACCGCCAGCCGTACCATTGATGAACGGCTGATCTATCTGAAAATGGAAGGAAACGATGTCTTTAAACACGCTGTCCGCGCCATGGAGGAAGCTGCAGTAAAAGCCATGGATGCCAACGGTCTGTCCTCATCAGACATTTCTCTATTGATTCCGCATCAGGCTAATCGCCGTATTATAGATGCAACGGCAAAACGGCTAGGGGTAGATCCCGCTCGACTTTTTACCAATCTTGAAAAGTACGGCAATACCTCCTCAGCATCAATTCCTATTGCGCTTGATGAAGCGAACCGGCAAGGATCTATTAAGCCTGACAGCAAGATTCTTCTGGTTGCGTTCGGGGGCGGGTTCACCTACGCGTCTGCACTTGTTAACTGGTAGCAGTGTCTAACTTTAACGTGAGAGAAGGCTGTCTATATGTCTAAAACTTCATTTATTTTCCCCGGTCAAGGTTCTCAGTACTCAGGCATGGGGAAGGAATTAGCCGATACGTTTACTGTCGCGCGCCATCTGTTCGAGGAAGCCGACGATGCTCTCGGGTTTAAATTGTCTGCACTCTGTTTTGCAGGGAGCGAAGCCGACCTTAAGATGACTGCCAACACACAGCCTGCTATTTTAGCAACAAGCATTGCGATCTTAAAGGTAGTTCAGCAGGAAACCGGGCTGAAAGCCGATTATGTTGCCGGTCATTCGCTTGGTGAATATTCTGCGCTGGTCTGTTCAGGGGCAATCTCTTTCACTGATGCGGTCAGAACTGTTCGCGCCCGTGGAACATTTATGCAGGAGGCTGTCCCGGTCGGTACTGGAACAATGGCTGCCATGCTTGGTGTTGAGCGGGATGTTCTTGAGGAAATATGCCGTGAAGCAGCTGAAGGCGAGGTCGTTTCACCGGCCAATTTCAACTCTCCCGGTCAGATTGTTATTGCCGGTTCGGTTACAGCTGTTGCACGTGCCATTGAAATTGCCAAGGAACGCGGCTTTAGAAAAGCCATGCTGCTGCCGGTCAGTGCCCCCTTTCACTGCGCGTTGATGCAGCCGGCTGCTGACCGTCTGGCAGCTGTGCTGGATAAGATCATTGTACATGAGATGCTTGTGCCGGTTATTGCAAATGCCGATGCCACACCGAACAGCCATAAAGACCGGGTAAAGCCTCTGCTGGTTACACAGGTCTGCTCTCCTGTCCTGTGGGAACAGTCGGTGAATGCGATGAGCACACTAGGTGTGACAAGATATATTGAGCTCGGTCCGGGCAAAGTATTAAGCGGATTGGTAAAAAGGATCAACAAAGAGGCGACCCTGTCCAACATAGAAAATGTTGCTGGAATAAAAGCAGCTGGGGAGAATCTATGATGAAAGGACAGGTCGCTCTTGTAACCGGTGCTTCGCGTGGTATTGGTCAGGCAATCTCCCTGAAGCTTGCTGCAGAAGGAATCTTTGTTGTTGTTACTGCCACATCTGAAGTCGGTGCAGAAGCAACTGTTGCTGCCATTACTGCACAGGGCGGGGCTGCTCAGGCGGTCAAACTTGATGTTACGAACTCTTCTGAAGTTGAAGCTCTTTTCAAAAAGATTGTTTCCGAATATGGGCGCCTTGATATCCTGGTGAATAATGCCGGAATAACAAAAGACGGTCTCATGATGCGCATGAAGGATAATGACTGGGATTCTGTTATTGATACGAATTTGAAAGGTTCCTTTATATGCCTGCGTGAAGCATCCAAGATTATGACCAAGGCCAGATATGGCCGCGTAGTCAATATTAGCTCTGTAGTCGGAGAAATGGGCAATCCCGGTCAGGCAAACTACTGTGCCAGTAAAGCAGGTCTGTTTGGTCTGACAAAATCAGCAGCACGTGAGCTGGCAAAACGCAACATCACTGTAAATGCAGTGGCACCAGGTTTTATCGAAACTGATATGACAGCCGTTCTCCCTGAAAAGGGGCGAGAAGCGCTTCTGCAAAATATTCCGATGGAGCGTCTGGGTTCGGTTGACGATGTTGCGTACGCCGTTTGTTTTTTGATTTCTCCGCAGGCAGGCTACATAACCGGCCAGGTGTTGTCGGTAAATGGCGGAATGTATATGTAGATGCATATTGATAAATATCGATTGACATTTAAAAATATCATGCTTAATTAAGCACAAGGATTTACACACAAACCTGCAAAGGTTTAAAAACACATGGAGGTGAGAGATGTCTGATATTGCAAAGCGGGTGAAGGAAATTGTTGCAGAGCAACTTGGAGTTGAAGAAGCTCAGGTTTTAACAGAGTCTTCTTTTATGGATGACCTTGGAGCCGATTCTCTTGACACAGTTGAATTGGTCATGGCTCTTGAAGAAGAGTTCGATATTGAAATTCCTGATGAAGATGCCGAGAAAATCCAGACGGTGAATGACGCCATCGAATACATCACCGAGCACAGCTGATATTGCACAATCGGGGAGGGGCGTAAGCCCCTCTTTTTTCATATTGTCATAACAGAAGCCACAGTTATATGGAGTTATTTATCATGAGAAGAGTTGTTATTACTGGTGTTGGAGCTGTTTCACCACTCGGATGTGGGAATGCCAAAAACTGGGATGCTATCACTTCAGGTAAGTCAGGAATCGGGTTGATTACCCGTTTTGATACGAGTGATTTGTCAGTCAAGATTGCTGGAGAAGTTCCTGATTTTAATGCTGAAGAATATATTGATAAAAAAGAGATCAAAAAAATGGATCTTTTTATTCAATATGCTTTGGCGGCGGCCCATTTTGCCATGGAAGATTCCGGTCTGGTGATCAATGAGGACAATGCCGAACGTGTTGGGGTTCAGGTTGGTGCCGGACTCGGCGGTTTACCGACGATTGAAAAATACCATACTCTGGTGGCTGAGGGTGGCTACAAGAAAATTTCTCCATTTTTCATCCCGATGTTGATCATCAATCTTGCTCCCGGTCATATTTCTATCAAATACGGGGCCAAGGGACCGAATGTTTCTTCAGTATCTGCGTGCGCAACCAGCACCCATTCGATCGGTGATGCCTATCATATTATTAAACGAGGCGATGCTGATGCCATGATTGCTGGTGGAACAGAGTCGGTCATCACGCCGCTTGGTATTGGCGGCTTTGCTGCCATGAAGGCGCTTTCCGACCGTAATGACGATCCTGCAGCCGCATCCCGCCCCTTTGACAAAAACCGCGATGGCTTTATCATGGGCGAAGGTGCAGGGATTGTTGTTCTTGAGGAGTACGAATCTGCCAGGGCGCGTGGAGCCAAAATTTATGCAGAGGTAGTAGGGTTTGGTATGACTGGAGACGCGTATCACCTGACCGCGCCGGCACCGGGCGGAGAAGGAGGGGCGCGAAGCATGAATATGGCGCTTAAAAATGCCGGAGTCGCCCCCGAACAGGTCTCCTATATCAATGCACATGGTACATCTACTCCGATAGGTGACCTGTACGAAACCATGGCGATTAAGAGTGTATTCGGTGATCATGCCAAGAAAATGATGGTCTCTTCGACAAAATCCATGACTGGACATCTTCTTGGTGCAGCGGGCGGCATTGAAGCCGTTTTTACCCTCATGGCAATGGACAAGGGTGTTGTTCCTCCCACAATCAATTACACCGATCCGGATCCGGAATGCGATCTTGATTATGTCCCCAATGTTGCCCGGGAAGCAAAGCTTGAATACACCATGAGCAATAACTTTGGGTTTGGCGGTACAAATGCTACCCTTCTGTTCAAAAAACTGTAGACCGGGGCGCTAAAATGATCATTATCGGAAGCGACCATGGAGGGTTAACCCTTAAAACCGCCCTGAACAGTTATCTGAACCGCAGAGGTTATGAAGTAACCGATGCGGGAACCAACGGTGACGCTTCGGTTGATTACCCTGATTTTGGTCAGAAGGTGGCGGAATCCGTAATCGCTGGAGAAGCTGAATTGGGGATTCTGATCTGTGGAACCGGCATTGGAATGTCTATCACCGCTAACAAGATTCCCGGAATTCGCGCTGCACTGGTGACGGATGTTTTTATGGCCCGCATGGCTAAAGAGCATAATAATGCCAATGTACTGGTGCTTGGCGGCCGTGTTCTTGATGAGCAGAAAGCCTGTGACCTTGTAGGTGCGTGGCTTGATGCAACGTTTGAAGGTGGGCGCCATCAGGCTCGTCTTGACAAGATAACAGCACTTGAAAAGAAGTATTCCTAGCTGTAAACTGTACCATTAAGTAAAGACGGCAGGATTACGGCACCGAAGTCGTACAGTCGTGCGACTCGAGTCCGATACTGTGCCAACAAAGATGTTGCTCTGATCTGTTTTAATACCCACAGGCGGGACCTGCTACGGCATGTGTCCCGTTTGCTGTTTGCAATTTGCCATACATGAAAAGAACTTTTACAAGGAGAACCCATGTCAGTCCTTTCCCAATTTGATCCCCAGATAGCTGATGCCATTCGCCATGAAACGGAACGACAGGAATATAATCTGGAGCTGATTGCCTCCGAAAACTTTGTTTCTGAAGCAGTTATGGAGGCACAAAGTTCGGTTTTGACCAACAAGTACGCCGAGGGTTACCCAGGAAAGCGTTACTATGGTGGATGTGAACACGTTGACGTTGTTGAACAGCTTGCAATTGACCGGGCCAAGGAACTTTTTGGAGCTGAACACGCTAATGTTCAGCCTCACTCCGGTTCACAGGCCAACATGGCGGTTTATTTTGCTGCTTGCAAGCCCGGAGACACTATTCTTGGGATGAATCTTTCGCATGGCGGGCACCTGACTCACGGTAGTCCGGTTAATTTTTCAGGCCGCTTCTTCAATATTGTTCCCTATGGAGTGGCGCCGGAAACTGAAACAATCGATTATGCCGAGGTTGAACGCCTTGCCGTGGAGCATAAACCGAAAATGATTGTGGTTGGCGCCAGTGCCTATCCGCGAATCATCGATTTTCCTGCGTTCCGGACGATAGCTGATAAGGTTGGAGCGCAGGTCATGGTCGATATGGCTCATATTGCCGGTCTGGTTGCCGCAGGTGTTCATCCCAGCCCTGTCCCGTATGCTGATTATGTCACTACAACTACCCACAAGACGTTGCGCGGTCCTCGCGGGGGCATGATTCTCTGCCGTGAAGAACTTGCCAAGGCCTTGAATTCCCAGATTTTTCCTGGGATTCAGGGTGGGCCGCTTATGCACGTAATAGCTGCCAAGGCGGTGGCGTTTAAAGAAGCGCTGCAGCCGGAGTTTAAGACGTATCAGCAGCAGATCATCAAAAACGCCAAGGTGCTTTCAGAGGCGCTTATGAAGCGTGGCTTCAAATTGACGAGTGGAGGTACTGATAACCACCTCATGCTGATTAACTTCTCGGGTACGGAGATAACCGGCAAGGCTGCAGAAGCGGCACTGGACAAGGCTGGAATTACTGTCAATAAAAATACCGTGCCGTTTGAAACGCTCTCTCCATTCGTTACTTCCGGCATCAGGATCGGTACACCGGCATGTACCTCACATGGACTGAAGGAGTCTGAGATGGACCAGGTTGCCGGTTATATCGCTGATGCGGTGGCAAATATCGGCAATGACCAGAAACTGGAGGCAGTAAAGCGCCAGGTAAACAGTATGATGAAAAAATTTCCACTTTACGCCAGCAGGCTTGTCTAATATCTGAATATAAGGTAGTTATAAGACCCACTGGACATGCTCCGGCGGGTCTTTTTGGTTTTAAAATCCGCTGTAAGGGAAATAACAACTGGTTGTTACTGAATGCCAGAATGTTTAGAGGCTCCAAAATGGATGATGCAATCAAAATTCTGGTAATAGATGATGATGACTCTGGTCGTGAAGCCCTGTCCATGTTGCTGCGTTTAACCGGCTATGACGTCACCTCTGCAGCAACTGGTGAGAGTGCACTGGAGTTGATTGATTGCCAGCAGTATCAGGTTGTAGTTTTAGACCTGTTTCTGCCTGATAAAAGCGGTTTCGATATATTGCAAAATATCCGTAATGTTTCACCGGTTAGTGAGGTTATTGTAGTTACGGGTCATGCTTCGGCTCAATCAGCTGTCAGGGCCATGAAAGAGGGGGCTTTTGATTATATTACCAAGCCGATTGATTTCGATGAGATGAAAATAGTTGTCTTGAAGGCGCTGGAGAAACAGAAGCTTCTGTCCGAGAACAAATACCTTAGGAGTCAGCTTCAAGGTCGTTTCGAATTCAATAATATAATCGGCCATTCGCCGGCGATGAATCTTGTTTTCGAGCGCATGAGCCGTATTGTCAAAAGTGATTCGGCGGTTCTTATCAGTGGCGAATCAGGGACCGGCAAAGAACTGGTCGCTAAGGCGCTGCACTTTAACGGTACACGCAGGGAGCGGCCTTTTGTTGCGGTAAACTGCAGCGCTATTCCGGAAACGTTGCTTGAAAGCGAGCTTTTCGGCCATGTCAGGGGGGCATTTACCGGAGCGATCAAGGATAAACCGGGTAAATTCGAGGCAGCAAATCATGGTACAATTTTTCTTGATGAAATCGGCACACTCCCCCTTCATCTGCAGGCAAAGCTGTTGCGGGTTTTGCAGGAACATGAAGTAGAGAAGGTCGGTTCTAACAAAACGGTAAAGCTTCATGTAAGAGTAATTTCTGCAACCAACGCAGATCTTGAAAACATGGTGAAACGGGGCGAGTTTCGAGAAGATCTTTATTACCGGTTAAACGTAATTCCACTTCACCTCCCCCCCTTGCGCGAACGACAACAGGACATTATGCACCTGACAGCGTTTTTTATTGATAAACAGTGTCGTTTAATGGGCCGCGTACCGTGCACTATCAGTAAACAGGCACTTGAAGCGTTGGAACAGTATTCCTGGCCGGGAAACGTGCGCGAGCTGGAAAATCTGATTGAGAGAATGATCGTATTGACAGATGCCCCAGTTATAACTCTGGAGGATGTCCCGGCCAAGATTGTTGGCAACAAGTTTGATGGAGACAGGTGCTGTGTCATTATGCCGAGTGGGGGGATAGATCTGGCAGCAACGATCTTCAAACTTGAGCACTCTTTGATTTCACAGGCCCTGGAATCTACAGGCGGGGTCAAGGCCCAGGCAGCTGCTCTTTTGGGGTTAAATCGGACAACGCTGGTTGAGAAGATAAAAAGGTTGAAGATAGAAAAATGAAGCCGACCGGCGGGCTCATCAGTCTGGTGCTGGATGCAACATCTTGTTACGCCGGAGGAGGTTCCTATGATTAAAACCTCGTGGCGGACGGTGTGTATTTATGCTCCAACATGTGGAGGTTAAGATGGATCTGAAACCGGGCGACATTGCCCAAAAAGAATTCGATCGGGCACAACAGGAACTTGATCAAAATAATGTTCTGGCTGCACTTGCCTGTCTGGAACGGGCGCTCAGTATCAGGGACGATCCCTTCTGGCATTCGCGCCTGGGGTTCTGTATTGCCAAGCAGCGCGGCCATCTAACCCGGGCATTCGAACTATGCAACAGTGCGATTGAACACGATCCGGACAACCCTCTCCACTACCTTTATCTCGGTAAGGTCTATCTTGTTGCAGGTAATAAGTTCGAAGCACTTCAGTCCTTCAGGAACGGCATGCATCTTGGCGGTAGCCTGGAGCTAGAACAGATGCTTGATGCCATCGGGGCCAGAAAATCTCCGGTCATAACCTTTGTTTCACGTGACAACCTGTTGAATAAATATCTGGGAATCATTCTTGGTCGTTTTGGTTTCAGATAATGACCTTGTATCCGGTAGCTGTATAAAAATAAAAAAAGGTGCCATTTATAGGCACCTTTTTTTATATGGCGGGGTTGACGGGGCTCGAACCCGCGACTTCCAGCGTGACAGGCTGGCACTCTAACCAACTGAGCTACAACCCCTTAACAAGTAGTCAGTTTAACTCGACATTTATGCCACAAAATGCAGCTGCCTGTCAAGGAACTTGTGCCGGAGTCGTGAAAAAGTTACGCACATTCAGAATAACCACAGACATGGCAGACCGAACAGCCTCCTTCGTGCTCGACTATGCCGCCGCACTCAGGGCAGGCTCCACGCTCATGTCGGACGGTTTCACTGTCAATATCATATCCGCTGTCTACCAGATGGTTCTGGATTGCCTTTGCAACCGCATCGGCGCAGGAAAGCACCCGGTTATCACCAAAGCCTGAAGGGCAGTGGCAGGAAATCCCCTGTAGCTGTTTCACCACCTGACGGGCCTGAATCCCGCTGCGCCAGGCAAGCGACACCATGCGACCTATTGCCTCACTCTGCGAGGCTGCGCATCCGCCGGCCTTACCCATTGTAGTGAAAAGTTCAAATAAGCCGTTTTTGTCTTCATTGATCGTAATGTATAATGGGCCGCAACCGGTCTGCATCTGATGGGTGCACCCTTTGAGCGCTTTTGGACGTTCCCGTTTGATAGCTTTCTTGTCATCTTCAACCGGTGTAGCAGCAACTGCTGCAGCCTGCTCTTCTTGTTTGCCGGTTGAGAGTACCTGTTCGTCTCTGGAGCCGTCCCGATAAATGGTGACACCCTTGCAGCCGGTTTCGTAGGCGAGCATGTAAACTTTTTCAACATCCTCAATGGTGGCGGAATTTGAAAAATTCACCGTTTTAGAAACAGCATTGTCAGTGTAGAGCTGGAATGCGGACTGCATCTGAATGTGGTAATTCGGAGTTATTTCATGAGAGGTCACAAAGACGGACCGGATATCGTCAGGGATTTCTGAAATATCTTTGACTGTGCCGTGCTCGGCTATCTTCTGCATGAGGGTTTCCGAGTAGAAACCCCGTTCTTTCGCGATTCTCTCGAAAATCGGGTTGACCTCCACCAGGACGTTTTTGTCCATGACTGTGCGGATGTAGGAAACGGCAAAGAGCGGCTCAACCCCTGAAGATGCGTTGGCTATGATGGAAATGGTTCCTGTCGGAGCTATTGTTGTGACGGTTGCGTTTCTTTGCGGAGCCGCCCCTTTTTTATCAAAAATAGAACCCTTGAAATTGGGGAAAGAACCCCGTTTTTTGCCAAGTTCCTGTGATGCCAGATGCCCCTCGTCATTAATGAATTTCATTACTTTCTTGCCAAGTTTTACCGCCTCGTCAGAACAGTAGGGAATACCCAGCAGGATCAGCATGTCGGCCCAGCCCATGACACCAAGCCCTATTTTGCGGTTGGCGTGGGTCATTTCATGAATTTGCGGCAGTGGATAATTGTTAGCCTCAATAACGTTGTCAAGGAAGTGGACGGCATTGTGGATGGTCTCGCGCAGTCTTTTCCAGTCTACTGCGCCGTCTTTGATAAAGGCTCCCAGATTTATAGAGCCAAGGTTACAGGATTCATAAGGCAGTA
>JAQUCU010000222.1 GCA_028686055.1 Desulfuromonadaceae bacterium | reverse complement strand
GCCTGGTTTGACAGAATGGTATTGCAGAGGTCTGAATTCGGGATTATCAGCAACTGATTATCAAATGTCTTGATCTTGGTGCTCCTGAGACCGATATCAGCCACGTCCCCGATCTGGCCGCCGACCAGCTGGATGCGGTCACCGATGCGAAACGGTCGATCCAGCATGATGGTAAAACCTGATATCATGTGGGCCAGCGTATCCTTAGCCGCCATACCGATAGCCAGAGAACCTATACCCAGGGCGGTGACCAGTGAAAATATGTCGTAATCGAAATGTTTGAGGACCACAATCAGCGCCGCACCCATCAGAAACAGCGACACTATCTTTTCGGCAACCGGCAGCATCTGGCGCGACATGACAGCCCCGGCACCATCCTGCTGACCGGCAGCATACCATCTCATCAGCTCAGCGACGACGTGGTAGATCAGGCTGCAGACGATCACCACCAGGATGAAATAGACAACGCCGGAGGTGATCATGATCAGCTTTTCCTGCAGCGGCAGGGAGCGGATGGCCTGGTACGCGCCCAGCACAATAAACAGGCGCGACACGTAAGGAATCACCTCCTGCAGGACGCGATCGTCAAGATCTGTTGAGGTGAAGGACGTCAGCTTACTCCCCCACTTGTTCAGGACCATTACGACCAGTTGCGACAGCAGCCAGAACAGGGCCAGGATCAGCAGCGCTCCGAGGATTTCTTTGGCCCAGAACAGCAGAAAACCGTCCCCTTCCTGAGCCTGAAGAAGCCCCTGTATTACATCGATCAAACTACTCACCGAACACGCGCTTGAAAATAGTGTTCACATGCTTCAGGTGGTAGTTCAGGTCAAAAGCCTCACGGATTTTAGCTTCACCGAGCGGCCCGACGACATCCTGGTCTGCCAGCAGTTCCGTCTGGAAGTCAGCACCGTGCTCCCAGACTTTCATGGCGTTACGCTGAACCAGACGATAAGAGTCTTCGCGCGACACGCCTGCCTGAGTAAGGTCAAGTAGAATTTTCTGGGAGAAAACCAGACCTTTCATCTGATTCAGGTTTCTCAGCATATTGTCTGGATAAACGACCAGGTTGCGGATCAGGCCGTTAAGGCGTCGCAGAGAAAAGTCCAGCGCCACTGTTGCATCCGGGGCTATGTAGCGCTCAACCGAAGAGTGAGAGATATCCCGTTCATGCCACAGCGCCACGTTTTCAAGCGCCGGGATGCAGAGGGATCGGATGTAGCGGGCCTGCCCGGTAAGGTTCTCGGACAGGATCGGGTTCCGTTTGTGGGGCATGGCCGATGACCCTTTCTGCCCCTTGCTGAAGAATTCTTCCGCTTCCAGAACTTCCGTACGCTGCAGGTGGCGAACCTCCACAGCAATCCGTTCCATCGATGAGGCAATAATTGCCAGAGTGCAGAAAAATTCGGCGTGACGGTCACGCGGAATGACCTGGGTAGAAACCGGTTCGGGTTTGAGCCCCATTTTTGCGCAGACGTACTCTTCAACATAAGGGTCAATATTGGCAAACGTGCCGACCGCACCGGAAATCGCGCCGGTGGCAATATTTTCGCGCGCTGCCAGCAGACGGACCCGGTTACGCCCCATCTCGGCATAGAAAGATGCCATTTTCAGTCCGAAGGTCACCGGCTCGGCATGAATCCCGTGGGAACGGCCGATGCAAACCGTATCCTTGTGTTCCAACGCACGCCTTTTGAGCGATTCAAGCAGCATATCCAGATCGGCCAGCAGTTCATCGGCAGCCTGGACAAGCTGTACAGACAGGCAGGTATCGAGGACATCCGAAGAGGTCATCCCCTGATGAATGAAGCGTGCTTCCGGGCCGACATGTTCGGATACCGATGTCAGAAAAGCGATCACATCATGCTTGACCTCAGCCTCAATGGCGTCGATGCGGGAAATATCAAAATTCCCTTTGGCACGGATAACCGGCACAACCTCTTTCGGGATAACACCAAGTTCAGCCTGAGCTTCACTGGCCAGGGTCTCAATTTCGAGCCAGATGCGAAAGCGGTTTTTAGCGGTCCATATATGAGTCATTTCGGGACGGGAATAACGTTCAATCATTTAAGATCTCCTCGTTTTATTTGTATGTGGTACTAGATTTCGATAACCGCACTGGAACGGAACTGATCCCCGATGACAATGCGCGGCGAGCAGAGGTTCTGCTCATTCAAAAAAGCCCTGGTAGTCCGCACCACATGTTCGGGATGATTGTTCACCTCGGACAGGTGCGCCATTACCAGGAGTTCCATCCCTCCATGGGCAAGTTCGTGCAGCAGTTCGAGCGACTCCTCATTGGAGATATGTCCGTGACGGGACTTGATCCGCTGTTTCAGCGTCCACGGATAGGGACCGTTCATCAGCATATCGACATCGTGATTCGACTCCAGGTTGATAAACCGGCAGCCCCGCAGCTTTTCGGTTACCAGGCGCGTGACGATGCCCAGATCGGTGACGGAAGCGGCGCGACCTTCACCGGACTCGACAATGAAACCGACCGGGTCGCAACTGTCATGAGTAATAGGAACCGGGTCGATCCGGACCCCCCTGAAGGTAAAGTCTGAACCGGATTCGAACTCGCAGACATGCGTCTTCCTGAAATATTTATCGGCATCGGCGTTAACCTGATGGCTGGCAAAAACCGGTACATTGAACCTGCGTGCGAAAGAACCTGCGCTCCTGATGTGGTCAATATGTTCATGCGTAACCAGTACCGCATGGACGCCTGAAGGATCGATTCCGACCGCATCCATACGGAGCAGGGTTTCACGCAACGACAGGCCGGCGTCTATCAGGACGCGGGTGTCCCCGCTCTCAAGATAGAGACAGTTCCCCTTGCTGCCGCTGGCCAGCGAACAGATTTTCACACAGGCTCCAGGATATGCATTTTTTGTGGTAAGCCGGCTCAATATACCGGCAGTTGTTGAAGGATTACAGCATGTTATATTCAAGCACCGTGGTGCGACAGACAACGATTGGACAAGCAGTGATTATACACTGAAGCCGCCGACAGTTTCAAGGTTTATCGACGGAGCACAGAGAAGCGCCGGTTATATTTCGGAGATATCAGCCGCTGTTATTTCAACATCCGGCCACCCCTCATAGATCCACTCTTCCACCTTTTCCAAAGTCTGGCGAGAAATGTTTTTATTCGAACTGACGGTAACGAAACCAAGTACCGCCACCGTGGCATTATCCTGTCGGTCAACCTCGGCACACGACACATTAAAGCGGTTTCCGGCCCGGCCAAGGATGCTCTTGACGATGCCGCGCTTCTCTTTAAGTGAACGCGACGGCAGCGAGATATGGATTTCGAGACAGAAGATAAACATGGGCATATCCTGAATCTTTGATTTTCTCTGTTATACGGCTACGGCACTGTTACCGAAACGAACCGCGCCCGCCCGGTTGCCAGCGCATTGCCGGGCAGGCGCTGAAGCGCTTCTGGTGCTCGGAGCAGAAGATCTGGCCGTTGAAACGTCCGGTATTTGCGAGGCAGAAATCGCGTTCTTCCTCGCTGATTGTCTGCCCGCAAAGAGCACATGCCGGCTGTTTCCCGTCACTCATGATCAGCCCTTTTCTCATGGGCTTTTTTCCCGTGTACCCGTTCATAGGCTTTGCAGAAGGGGCAGATGTCCTGCTCGACGTTCTTCACAAAGTCAAACACCATACCCCTCTGATGATGGCGGGCGTGGAGGCAGACCGGGCAGAGTTCGCATATTTTTGCCAGGGATCTGTCCAAGGCCGAAGGTTCCGTGCTGTTCATAACTTTACCCTATCCTCACTGATTGCATCGAGATGGAGCCAAGTACAACCTGATCTGCAAAAACGGAAACCGGGTCGGCGGTCGTCCGAAGGGCAAGGGAGTAGAGAAGCGGCAGATAGTGCTCGTTGGTGGGAATCGACAGCCGTGCCGCCTCTCCAAGCGCCGCATAATCGGTCAAACGGTCAATATCCCCTTCACGGATGAGCCCTGTCGCCACTGCATCGAATTCGGATGCCCACGGATAGGGGGAGTCGTCATGCCAGCGCATCAGCGGCAGGTTGTGCACGATGTTGCCGCTTCCGATGATAAGTACCCCTTCATCACGAAGCGGCAGCAGCTGTTTCGCCAGTGCGACATGTTCGCGGGGGGACTTTTGTCTGTCGAGTGACAGTTGCATCACCGGTATGTCGGCCTCCGGATACATCCGCCGGAGCACTGACCAGGTGCCATGATCCAGCCCCCAGGAT
>JAQUCU010000041.1:4944-17892 GCA_028686055.1 Desulfuromonadaceae bacterium | reverse complement strand
AGCTCAGCAGATGCCGCCGCCGAGTTGCCAACGCTACGGGCGATTGCGAGCGCCGACCTGCATAACCTGGTTTTCCAGAGCGACTACCGTATTGTCCCGGTGATAACCCACTCTTCTATTGGCACCGTAAAAGGAGGCAGCAGATGAAAAAGACATATCTATCCATGCCGGAACTGGCGTTCATTGCCGGCACAAGGGCAGCACTCGGTGCGGGCGCCGCCCTGATTTTAAGTGACCGTCTGGACAGGAAACAGAAGAAAGCGATCGGTTGGACCCTTTTTCTGGTCGGCGTCGCTACAACAGCACCGATTATGGCAATCGCCATCGGCAGGCGAAGGGGATAAAAAACAGGTTAGTGAGCCGGTTATCTGGATCCCGAAACAGTGAAGGCAGCCGATTGGCCGCCTTCGATAGTAAATCTGTTCCACACTTTACTTGACTCAACATGTGCCAGCCTTATTTCTTTCAAACCTGCCGCTATTTCTTCACCAACAAAAATAGCCCCGCAATGCCGCTGATCGCACCACCGATGTAGCGGTACATCACCGCGTCGGGGAGTGATCCGGTTAACGCCCGTGAGATATTCGAGACAAACGAGTGGGACATCTGGTAGCCCCAGTACGCGAGGCCGACGCCACCGACCAGCAGTACCAGGCCGATAACCCTGATCATGGTCTTGTCACTATTTTCTGCCATAACCTTACTCCCGTCTTGCCCCATCGCTAACTATCAGCCCGTTTTGCAGATTGAGCCGAACTGATTCATTTTACACAAAAAGGCGGCCTCATCGGCCGCCCTTTCTATTTCAACCTACTTCAAATTCTTCTTAATCCTCTCAACCGCCTCAATCACATTCTCGCGATGACCGAAGGCCGACAACCGGAAGTACCCTTCCCCGCTCGGGCCGAAACCTGAGCCCGGCGTCCCGACTACGTTGCATTCGTTCAGCAGTTTGTCGAAGAACTCCCAGCTTGTCATGCCGCCCGGGGTCTTGAGCCAGATGTACGGGGCATTGACGCCACCGAAGATCGTCACGCCGACTTCCGTAAGCCCTTCACGGATGATGCGGGCGTTCTCCATGTAATAATCGATGGTCTCCTTGGTCTGCTTCCACCCTTCCTCGGAATAGACTGCGGCAGCAGCGCGCTGGACCGGATAGGAAGCGCCGTTGAACTTGGTGGTGACGCGACGGTTCCAGAGCTTGTTGAAACTGTATTTCTCGCCGCTGGCGGTTGTGCCCATGACCTCTTCCGGCACGACCACCAGGCCGCAGCGGACGCCGGTGAAACCGGCGGTCTTTGAGAACGAGCGGAATTCGATGGCGCACTTCTTGGCCCCTTCGATCTCGTAGATGGAATGCGGAATGTCCGGGTTGGTGATGAACGCCTCGTAGGCGGCGTCGAAGAAGATCACGGCGTCGTTGGCGTTGGCATAATCGACCCACTTCTTCAGCTCGGCCTTGCTGGCCACCACGCCGGTCGGGTTGTTGGGGAAGCAGAGATAGATGATGTCCACTTTTTCGGTCGGCAGCGCCGGGATGAAGCCGTTGGCCTCGTTGCACGGCATGTAGACGATCCCCTTGTAATACCCCTTGTCGTCGGCATCGCCGGTGCGGCCGATCATGACGTTGGTGTCGTTGTAGACCGGATAGACCGGGTCGCCGATGGCAACGATGTTGTCCATGGCAAAGATGTCGAGAATGTTGGCGCAGTCGCACTTGGAACCGTCGGAGATGAACATCTCTTCAGTCTTGAGGCTAACGCCCAGCGGCTTGTAGGATTTCTCGATGATGGCGTTGATCAGCCAGTCATACCCCTGCTCCGGGCCGTACCCGGCAAAGTGATCCAGCGTACCCAGATCATCCACGGCGTCGTGGAATGCCTTCAATACGGCCGGTGCCAGCGGGCGGGTAACATCGCCGATGCCGAGGCGGATGACCTTGGCGGTCGGGTTGGCTTCGGCAAAGGCGCGCACACGGCGGCCGATCTCGGGGAACAGATAACCGGCTTTGAGTTTCAGGTAGTTGTCGTTGATTTTTGCCATACTCGGTAAATCCTCCAAATAGTAATGTATAAAGTAAGGGCGGCCTGAGCCGCCCATATCAATTATTTTAACCCCAGTACGTCCTGCATGTCATACAGCCCCGGCGTTTTTCCGACGACCCACTTGGCAGCCCGCACCGAGCCGCGCGAGAACATGTCGCGGGTCATAGCGCGATGGGAAATCTCGATCCGCTCCCCCATGCCGATGAAATAGACGGTGTGCTCGCCGACGATGTCGCCGCCGCGCACGGTCTGCATGCCGATCTCTTCCTTCGTCCGCTCGCCGCAGATCCCCTCGCGGTGATAGTTGGCCACCTTGTTGTAGTCTCGCCCCAGCGCTTCTGCCACCACCTCGCCCATGCGCACGGCCGTACCCGAAGGGGCATCTTTTTTCTTGTTGTGGTGCAGCTCGACGATCTCCACATCAAAATCATCACCAAGGGTCTTGGCCACATCCTTCAAAACCTTGAAGCAGACATTGACGCCGACCGACATGTTGGGAGCCAACACCGCCGGTATATCCCTGGCCAGTTCGACAGCCAGCGCGCGTTCCTCGGGGGTGAAGCCGGTGGAACCGATCACGATGGACTTTTTGTGCAGCGCACACACTTCAAGATTCTTGAGAGATACCTTGGGAGAAGTGAAATCAATCAGCACATCGCAGGAGGAAACAACCGCATTCAGGCTGTCCGTTATAAGTACCCCCGTCGCGCCGCAGCCGGCCAGAAGACCGGCGTCCTGCCCGACCTGAGGATGCCCCGGACGCTCCAATGCGCCACTGAACACGGCACCTTCTGCTTCAATAATGGAAGTGATGATGCGCTGCCCCATCCTTCCTGCAGCGCCACACACGGCTATTTTGATCATGAAATCCCCCAAAATATTTTACAGCTTATTTTGTATCATACGCCCTGTCAAAGAGTTCGTCAGCAACAGTGTCGATGACATCGTAAACCTTGCCGATAGCGCCGTCCTTTTTGATCCGGCCCGCGACCATCAGTTTTCCGTCGGCCACGCGAACCAGGAAGAGAAGTGCCGAAACAACCGTTTTGCCATCCGCTTCCCCCAGGTAGAGCAGGTCGCCGGCAATTACATACTCCAGCCCCAGCTTTTTAGCATCGCGGAGCACCGGCTTCGGCAGAAACGGTTTATCCGTTTTAACCAGGACAAGTTTCCTGCCGAGCTTTTCTTCCAGCCGCAGCCGCACCCTGCTGGAAAAGGTCTGCGGATGGCCCAGCTCTGAACATGTGTGGTAGAAGACCGCTTTCGCGTCCTGCTGGTGATAGTCGATATTCAGCTTGTCCAGGTAGCTTCCGCCGCAGACGGTGAAACCCGTTATGCCGACCCGGGCATTCTTCGGCACCGCCCCGACATTGTCAAGACGATGCAATGTCGATGAGTTTACGGGGGCTGTGGCACAGCCGCTTGTCAGCAGCAATGCAACCAGCAGACCAACCAGGCCGGAATACATTTTCACAAGCAATCCTCCGAAAGCCAGAAGAAACAGTATATCTGGCTTCTGACTCCTGCGTTCGACATTAGATCAGTTGGTACTCTTTCATGATGGCTGCCAGCTTCGCCTTGTTCGCCGCGCCCATTTCGCAGAGCGGCAGGCGTACCTCGTCCGAACATTTGCCCATCAGCCCGAGGGCGGTCTTGACCGGGATGGGATTCGACTCGATGAACATGGCATTACCGATTTTGAGCGTATCCAGGTGCAGCTGACGGGCCTTTTTCAGGTCGCCGGCAAAGAAGGCGTCGGTCAGGTCTCCGACAACTTTCGGCATGATGTTGGCCAATACGGAGATAACACCCACGGCGCCGCAGGCCATCATCGGGAACGTGATGAAGTCGTCGCCGCAGAAGACGTCGATCTGGCCGCCGCAGAGAGCGATCACTTCCGAGGCCTGCTGCAGGGAGCCGGTTGCCTCCTTGATCGCGACGATATTTTTATGGGGCGCCAGGCGGGCCACCGTCTCAGGGAGCAGGTTGACGCCGGTGCGACCCGGAACGTTGTAGAGAATCTGGGGGATATCGACCGCATCTGCAATGGCGGTGTAGTGACGATAAAGCCCTTCCTGAGTCGGCTTGTTGTAGTAGGGGGTCACCAGCAGCACGCCGGCCACGCCCAGCTCTTTAGCTTCGAGGGTGAGGTGGATGGCTTCGGCAGTTGAGTTGGATCCGGTACCGGCGATGACCGGGACGCGCCCCTTGGCCTGTTCGAAGACAATCCGGATGACATTAAGATGCTCTTCGTTATCAAGCGTGGACGACTCGCCGGTGGTGCCGCAGGCAACGATGGCATCGGTGCCGTTGTCGATCTGGAAATCCACCAGTTCACGCAGCTTCTGCTCGTCAACCGCGCCGTTTATAAATGGCGTCACTATTGCTACAACACTTCCCTTGAACATGACTGAATACCTCCTGGTTTGATTTCAGCTCTATTTATTTACAAAACCTTATAAACAGGATACGTGCGTTAACGAACTGTTTCCTCCCGAAAAACGCAGAAAACCCTTTTAAGCTACTAAAAACGATGCAATTTTCTCACCTTTGATCAGATCTTCGATTGTCTCCCGCTCACGGATGACCTCGAATGTGTCACCTTTGACCATCACCTCGGCAACCCGGGGGCGGCTGTTGTAGGAACTGCTCATCGCAAAGCCGTATGCGCCGGCCGAAGTAAAGGCCATCAGATCACCCTGCTTGAACATCGGCACTTCGCGGTCTTTCGCCAGAAAGTCTCCCGACTCGCAGATCGGGCCGACAATATCGGCAACGATCACGCCGTCCTGATCCTTGACAACCGGCAGCACACCATGAAAGGAACCGTACAGGGCTGGACGTGCCAGGTCGTTCATGCCGGCGTCGATCATGATGAAGTTTTTTTCGTCGCGGGCCTTGGTATAGAGGCATTTGGCTGCCAGAATACCGGCGTTGCCGACGATGTTGCGCCCCGGCTCGAAGATCAGGTGCATGCCGAGATCCTTGGTTGCCGCCACGATTTCCTTGCCGTAATCGGCCGGCAGCGGCGGTTCTTCGTCGTTGTACTGGATGCCCAGGCCGCCCCCCAGATCGAAGTATTTCGGGTTGATGCCGGCCTCGCGCAGCGTGGCGATAACTTTTCTGAGTTTGACAATCGAATCCACAAAGGGGTTGACCTTGGTCAGCTGGCTGCCGATATGGCAGTCGATGCCGACTATTTCGATTCCCGGCAGATCCTTGGCGCGCTTGTACTCGGCAATGGCACGGTCGATCGTGATGCCGAATTTTGCGTTCTTAAGGCCGGTCGTGATATAGGGGTGCGTGCCCGGGTCAACGTCCGGATTGACGCGGATCGCAATACCCGCCTTCCTGCCGATGCGGGTTGCTATCTCGGAGATACGGGTCAACTCCTGCTCGGATTCGACGTTGAACATCAGGATACCGGTGTTGAGGGCATATTCGATCTCGTCGTCCTTCTTGCCGACGCCGGAATAGACAACCTTCTTCGGATCGACACCGGCCTTGAGCGCCCGGAAAAGCTCACCGCCGGAAACGATGTCAACACCGCCCCCCAGGTTGATGAAGGTCTTCAGAACCGACTGGGTCGAATTGGCTTTGACCGAGTAGCAGATCGTATGCGGCATAGTGCTGAAGGAATCGTCAAAAGCCTTGAAATGGCGCTCCAGTGTAGCATGGGAATAAACGTAGACCGGCGACCCTACCGTGGCGACAATTTCTCTTATCGCCACATCCTCGGCGTAGAGTTCGTTACCCTTGTACTGAAAGTGATTCATTGCGTGCCTCCTGTATATAGGTGTAGATATATGGATATATACAATGTAAAAGTGGATATTTGTAGCATAAGAGGGAAGTGAAAGTCAAAAAATAAGGCCGGTGACAAGCTAAAATCCGGCTCGAATAACTGCGGCCGATTATCCTCCCCCTTTTGTAGCGGAGTTCATAGTTTATCTGCTATAATGACCAGATACAAGCGTACCGGAAGCTGTGGAGGTGAAAATTATGCCAGTCGGAATATCCATGCCGAGTAACCAGCCGAAATGACTGAAACGCTCTGTCGCTGTCCATGGTGCGGGGATGACCCGCTCTACCGGGAGTATCACGATAACGAGTGGGGGGTGCCGCTCCATGATGACCTGCGCCTGTTTGAGATGCTGACCCTGGAGGGAGCGCAGGCAGGCTTGTCCTGGCTTACAATCCTGCGGAAACGGGAGGGGTACCGACGGGCGTTTGCCGGATTCGACCCGGGGAAGGTCGCGTTATTCGGCGATGACGACAGTGCCAGGCTTCTGGCCGATCCGGGCATTGTGCGCAACCGTCTCAAAATAGCCTCAACTATCACAAATGCCCGGGAGGTGCTTGAGGTGCAGGCCCGCTACGGAAGTCTTGACCGCTACCTCTGGAGTTTCGTGGACGGTACGCCGGTCCGCAACAACTGGAGCACAATGGGCGAAGTCCCGGCCAGTACCAAGCTTTCAGATACGATGAGCAGCGAGCTGAAGCGGCTTGGGTTCCGTTTCGTCGGCTCAACGATATGCTATGCCTTCATGCAGGCGACCGGCATGGTCAACGACCACCTGACCTTGTGTGCCTGGCACGACAGGTGCGGATGAAAAATCCCTCCCGTCGGCCGTAAAGATATGCTACAGTCGCACAATTTTGCTAAGCCCCGACAAACGGGATAACTGCGTTAACGAATTGTTTTCTGCATGACCCGTAGAAAAACAATTCCAACCTACGAAGGACTGTTCATGCTGATCCCTAATACATCCCCCACGTTCCTGCCGTGGGAGGATAATGATCCCGCCCCGTCATGGAGCGGGATATTCGGAAATAACAACCCGCTGGCGCTGGAAATCGGCTGTGGTGTCGGTGATTTTGTCGTGCAGATGGCGGCCTTACACCCGGACGTGAATTTTATCGCACTTGATTTCTACAATAAGGGGTGCATCAAAACCTGCAAACGGATTGACAAGAGCGGCCTGAGCAATGTGCGGGTGCTGCGGGCCGAAGCCCGGAGCTTTATCGATGCCTGTATACCTGCCGGGGCACTCCGGATGGTTGTCATCAACTGCCCCGATCCCTGGCCCAAGCTGCGCCACAGGAAAAGACGCCTGGTCAACTCCGGTTTTGTCGAATACCTGTCGCGATTCATGAGACAGGATGCCGATTTCTACTTTGCTACCGACTTCGTTGACTACGGGCTGGATGTCGCCGAATTCATGGCTGTTCAACCCGGATTCGCCAATCAGCTCGCTCCCGGCACCTACAGTCACACCATGGACGGGTATCCGATTTCAAAATACATGCGGCGCTTTCTGGACATGGGACAACCGATATATTATGTTCATTACCGGAAGACATAGGGTTACGAGTCGGGAGCATTATGGACGAGACATCTGCAAACAAGGGTTTCAGCTTTTTTAAACCGCGCGGGGCAACCATGCGGGACGAAGTTCGCGTCATTAAACTGATTCTGTCCGGTTGGCTGATCGCCATTGTCGGCTTTCAGCTTATTGCGTACTATCTTGAAGCGAGCTATTCGGTGCTCCTGCTCAAAAATCTGACATTTTTCAATCTGCCGCTTCAATTCTGGCTGACCGGACAGTTTTTGCCGCTCTGGTTCATCATCCTCTGCGTGCTGTTCAATATCTGGATGGACCGCCACAGTGCACAGTCATTGGAAGGTTCACTCCGGTTTCGCATAAAAGCGACCAGCGGGGAGGACGAGTAAATGACAGACGGCATAGTCCAGCTCGTGCCAACAGCCATTGTGGCAGGCATGTTTGCACTCTTTATCTTTTCCGGGCTGCGCAAGCGCAGCAGCCAGGCTACGGAATACGGCTTCAGCGGAAGTTATACCGGACGGGTCGGTATCGGAGCGGGCATCGCCAGTAACTGGATGAGCGCCGGCAGCTTCCTCGGCCTGGCAGGCGTGTTTTATATGAAGGGCTATTTTGCCATGGCCTACGTGGTCGGCTGGACCGGTGGGTATGTCCTGCTGCTGGTGCTGATGGCCAGTCAGATCAGGAGGTTCGGCAAATTCACGGCACCCGATTTTGTCGGATTCCGCTACGAGTCCGAGACAGCCCGCACCCTGGCTGCGCTGATTTCGATCATAATTACTGTCATTTACTGCGTCGCTCAATTTCGCGGCATTGCTCTGCTGGTTTCCTGGCTGTTCGGGATCGCCTATATTCCCGCTGTTATCGTCGGTGCTTCACTGGCCGTATCATTCGTTGTCGTTTCCGGCGCGCTGGGGGCGAACCGCAACCAGAAACTGCAGTATTTCGTGCTGATCATCACCTTTATCCTCCCATTAATGCTGCTGACCCGCAAGCTTGGCTACTTCTGGATTCTGCCCCAGTTCGGCTACGGGGCGGCGATCGGCGAACTGCAGCAGCAATTCGGCTTCAACTTTTCGGAACCGTTTGCAAGCACCACCCTTTTCGAATGGTTTGCGCTCTGCTTTACCCTGATGTTCGGCACCGCCGGACTTCCGCACGTACTTTCCCGTTTCTACATGGTTCCGGGCATACGTGATGCACGCTGGGGTGTCGTATGGGGTCTGTTCTTCATCGCCCTGATCTACTGGTCGGCGCCTGCCTACGGCGTACTGGCCCGTCTTTTTGAAGCGCGGAACGGACTGCCACCACAGGTGGGCAGTGCCGATGCCGCCGACATGGTCGTAATCACTGCAGCTGTTCTGGGTGGACTGCCGGCCTGGGCAGTGGGGCTCCTGGCTGCCGGCGGCATGAGCGCCGCTTTTTCAACGGTAGCCGGACTATTAATGACCGGCTCGGCCTCATTTTCATTTGATATCTATCCGCGCCTGATCCGCCCGAACGCCTCTGAACTTGACAAATCCTACGCCGCGAAAGGTTTTTTTCTGGTTCTGGCTGCGATTGTAATGGTGCTGACCCTCCAGCCGTGGGGGATGATCGCCGAGATTGCCGCCTTTGCCTTTGCACTGGCAGGCAACACCATTTTTCCGGCTTTTCTGCTCGGGATCTGGTGGCCCAGGGCCAATGCCGCCGGCGCCATCTGCGGCATGCTGACCGGACTGATGATCAGCTTTGCACCACTTTTAGCCGGTGACAGGCTGCCGCTTCTCTCCCACCTGTTTCCGCTCACGTCATCCGCTTTTATCGGTGCACCACTCGTCATGGCCGTCATGATTGTCATATCATTGCTGACCTCGCCGCCATCAGCTGCCATCCGGCTCTTTGTCTGCCGTGATGTGCATAATTGTCACGAAGAGTGATGGCTTACCTGCTATCTGCAAAGGGGGGGGACGTCACGGCCTGGCGGGGGGCTGAAAATTTCGCCGCCAGGTATCGACAGGCGCTGCTGGATCATGCGGTTTCTGATCGCAACGGCAGCGCTGGAACCGTTTTTTCCAAGAGCCTGGCTACGCTCGAAAGGCTGTCAGAAGAACACCTGACACTACTGGGTGAGTTAGACAGACTGCTCAAGGAAAGCGCAGCAGCCCCACCGACAGGCCGCCTGAAAGAGCTTACCGGCGAATATTACGCTGTACTTTATCGCCATATGGATGCATTCCACTCTGCTCCCGCTTTCTATCAGAAGAGCATGGAGTTCATAAGGAGCCTCAGCAGAGCCATTATGGCCCACTCCATCGAGCGGCTGGGCTGCCTCGCCCGGCAACTTCCCGAAATGGCGCTGGTCGCACTCGGTCCGGCAGGACGCAGTGAATATTCGCCTTTCTGCCAGTTGCAACTGTTACTGGTTTATGAAGAGGCTGCCACTTCCCAGCTCCAGGCAATCAACCTGTACTGTGAGACTCTGCATGCTGAATTCGAAGAGATCGGGCTGGCTATCGATCCGGCCATCTCGCCGCGCAATCCCGAATGGCGCGGGAGTATCGCAGAGTGGCGGCAGCGCTGTGATGATTGGCTGTATTATCCTACGACTGACAGTTTTATTAATATTTTGCGCCTGGCCGACCAGTATTCATTGACTCCCGGTGAAGAGGTCGCCCGGAAATTGAAGGAGATGACTTTCGCCACCCTGAGGGATAGTAAGCCAGCTCAGGCCAATTTGATCGGCAGGATGGGGTCCCTTTCAAACGGCCTCGGGGTGATGGGAGGGTTGAAACTGGAGCGAAGCGGTGCCGAACGGGGATTGTTCCGTCTGCTCGATTATGGCCTGTTGCCGCTCTCCGCCGCTTTTTCAGCACTGGCACTGGTTAGGGGGAGCAGCGCCTCCGGCAGTTGCGATAGAGTCCTCGACCTGCTTGAACGACGTGAGCTGGATGTGGATCTGGCTGAGGAAATGCTTGAAACCTGGCACAGCCTGCATGAGCTGCGCCTTCGGCGCGAACAGGCATTCAGCATAGTCGGGCATACTAATCGCTCTTTGCTTCTGAACCCCGGCGAACTGACAGCCGGACAGCGCCAATCGTTGAAAACCGCGCTGGCATCCGTCACTTCAATACAGCGGCACGTTGCGATCCTATTCCCAGGGATGGGGGAATAAAATCCCATGATCTTATCGCTCTCAACCGGAAGCCTGTTTACCCTGCCGCTGCAAAGAGTATTAGAACTGGCGGCCGAGTCGGGATTCGAGGGGGTCGAGCTGATCATCAACCAGGATTTTCAGCATACAAGCCCGGGCAAGCTGATACGTTCACTTCAAAAGATTGCCCCCATCCATTCCATTCATGCCCCGTTTATGGAGCTGAATGGCTGGGGGGGGCCCATCGGGTCGCTCAAACGCTCCGTACAACTGGCGGCTGAATGCGGCATCCCGCTGGTTAATTTCCACCCCCCTTCCTGGATGGGGGCTGAGTTCGGATTCTGGCGCTGGTTCTACAGCGTACATGACTATCAGAAAGAGATCGGACTGGACGGAGAAGTGACCGTCACCATGGAAAACATGCCCTGGGTCGGAAAATGGAAGATCAATCCGCATATTCTCTCCAACACACAGCAGCTGGTCGAGTTTATCCAGAGGCATAACCTGTACATGACGTTTGACTGCACCCATATGGGATCGGGGAAAACAAACTTTATCAACGATTTTTTTCTCTGTTACGACTCCGGACGCATTCGTAATATCCACTTTTCCGACTATGGCCATGGACGCGAGCATCTTCTTCCGGGGCACGGGATTCTGCCGCTTACCCGATTTCTTAATCACCTTCGCAGCACGGAATACCAAAGCACAGTCACGCTGGAACTTGACCCGAGGGAATTTCCCAAGGGAGAACATAACATCCTGGAAAGCCTGAAAGAGATGCTCTCCTTCCTGCGTACTGAAACCAACCCGCAGGCCGAATCCGGTCGTGAGTACACGCAGGAAACGGCACCGGCATTTTCACCATTTTGATTCATCCGGATACGGCAGCCATGACAATTGCACAACGTATCAAAAAGACCTTATTACATGAATGATCGATATATAGAAAAAAAATTCATTTACCTGCTTTTCCTCTCTCTGATTCTTCATATAGGAGCGTTTGCTGCGCTCTATTATTTTTCTGCGTCACCGCCTGAACGCCCAAAAGAGCCGGTTTTTATGGATCTGCAGCAGATGCAGGAGCCAAAACCATCTGTTGCACAGCACCAGCAGGAGACAAAGCGCCGCTCTGAGCAGCGGGTCAGAGTTCCCAGGGAGAGTGCGCCGAGAGGCGACGCGGCACAGGACCTTCAGGCGTTGAAAAAACGGACAGCGACATCAACAGAACGGCAGCCCTCACCGGCACCCCGGACAGTCCCCTCCACCTCTCCAGTCTCTCCCGGGTCTTCAGCCGCCAGCCTTCTGAGACCAAAACCACCGGCGACACAGAAGCAGTCGACTGCGCCTCAGCTGTTCCCCGGAGCACGCAGTATGGCGGGACTTGAAAACAGTTATCGGCGCAAGTTTGAAAATGACATAGCTGAGGGGGACACCCGGTTTCTTAACAGCGACGACATTGTGTTCGGTTCGTTCCTGCGCCGCTTTGAAGGGGCGGTATACGGTGTCTGGCGCTACCCGCAGGAAGCCGCAATGAATGGTATCGAAGGGATCACGCCGGTCAGGATAACCTTCAACCGGCGGGGTGAGATCACCAAAATCCAGCAACTGGAGAGCTCCGGAGCCCGGATACTGGACGAGGAGGTACTGCGCACACTGAGGGCCATCGGACCGGTGGGCGGGTTCCCCAAGGGGTACAACAAAGAGGAGTTTCACCTTATTGCGTTTTTTCAGTATGGCGGAGCACGAAGATCGCTGAGGTAAACAGAATGAATGGTTTTCTGATATCAGCACCGCAGAGCGGCAGCGGCAAGACTACGGTCAGCCTTGCGATTATGGCGGCGATGGTGCGACGCGGCCTTGCTGTTGCTCCCTTTAAGTGCGGGCCGGATTTTATCGATCCCGGCTACCATCGTGCGGTGACCGGCTCCCCTTCAATCAACCTCGATGGGTGGATGTGTCCCGGGGAGTTCGTGTGCGAAACTTTTCAGGCAAGCCTGACTGGTCCGACCGGACAGAAATTCGCGGTCATTGAAGGGGCGATGGGACTCTTTGACGGCATCGGCGCATCCAGCAAGGAAGGCAGCAGCGCCCAGATCGCCGCCATAACCGGGGCACCGGTTGTGCTGGTCGTCAATGCCCGCGGCATGGCAGCCAGCGCCGCGGCACTTATCAAAGGCTTTGCCGGTTTTGATCCGCAGGTCAGGATCGCCGGAGTTATTTTCAACAATGTCGGGAGTGACTCGCATTCCGGACTGCTGCTGGCGACGATGGCGGAGAATCTGCCGGAGATCGCCCTGTTCGGCTGCATCCCCCGCGACGAGTCGCTGGTCATCCCGTCGCGTCACCTGGGGCTGGTGACCGCGGAGGACAACCCGCTCTCCGAGGATTTCATCAGACGACTGGCGGATATGGCTGAGCGTTG
>JAQUCU010000041.1:0-4844 GCA_028686055.1 Desulfuromonadaceae bacterium | reverse complement strand
CAACAGCTGAACCAAAACGGCAGCATGAAGGAGTCCATCCGGACAGCCGTAGCGGCAGACCTGCCGGTGTATGCGGAATGCGGCGGATTTGTTTATCTTACGGAGGGAATAGACGCCTCTGAAGATCAGCCGTCAGCGGATTTTGTGGGGATTTTTCCGGTACGCTGCAGGATGCTGCCCCGCCGCAAGGCGCTCGGCTACCGGCAGGCTGAGCTGGCAAAAGCTGCCATTATCGGTGCTACAGGGGCCATCGTCCGGGGGCATGAGTTTCACTACTCGGAGATAGGGGCGATGCCGGAAGAGGTCAGGCGCTGTTACCGGGTGTCGCGGCAGGGGGTGATGATGGGATTTGAAGGGTTCCGAATCCGCAACTGCCTTGGGTCATATATCCACCTGCATTTCGGCAGCAACCGGGACATCGCGGTAAACTTTGTCTCTACGTGCAGAGAGCGCAGCTAAAAACGGACACTGTCAGGTCCCCGGCACCACGATCGGATTCAGCAGCCGTTTGTAGTAAAAATTCTGGCCGTACAGTACCGCGGCAGGGTTATGCCCGGTGACGCGATCCTTGACGACCAGCGTCGTGACCGGTGCCCTGGAGTGCCTGTTGAAGAGCATATCATGGCCGACGCAAAGGCCGACAATGATGTTCATGTCGGTTTCCATCCGGTTGCAGATTTCTGCCTGCGCAATCGGGTTGCAGGCCGGCTCGAAAGTGCCCGGCCTGACCTTGTCCGTTTCATCCAGCCCCAGCTCCAGCTTATCGATGCTGCCGGCCTTGCAGCAGACGCTGACCGGTTCAAATCCCTGTGCAGAGAGGATGTTTGACAACCGCTCCGTCTCGTCCAGCAGTCCGATGCAGGTGGCGATACCGATTTTTTTGTATCCCATAAGCTTTGCAAAGGCAATCGTATCCTCTACCCGTGTCCAGTGGGCGTTGACGGCGTCGCTCCCCGGTATAGGCTGGTAGCAGAGCCCTTCGACCCGTGCCGCCACAAAAGCTATCTTCGCCTCCTCGCCATCGCCGGAATACTGGTCAAACGCTTCCTGCACGACATCTTCGTAGACAACAGACGGGCAGTTGCCCGGTTTGGGGGGCGCCTTGTCCGGATCACCGCTCCAGCAGTTAGTCGTGCCATGCTTCTTCCACACCGGGCTGCATTTGGAACAGGTAACTGATTTTTGCTCTGACATGGAATTACCTCCGGATCTGGCTACGTTGTCATGTAGTAACCAACAGATCTACTTTTCAGAGCGTTTAAGCAGCTCCAGAAATTCATCTTCGCCAAGGACGGCGATGCCCAGTTCCCGGGCCTTGGCCAGTTTGCTGCCAGCTTCATCTCCAGCCACAACATAATCGGTTTTCCGGGAGACCGACCCTACCATATTTCCCCCCTGATCCTCCACCAGTTTTCTGGCCTCGTCGCGGCTGAACCGGGTCAGGGCTCCGGTAAAGACAAAATTTATGCCGCTCAACCGGCCGCCAACCGTCTTGGCCACCGCAGCAGGATAGACACCATACTCCTTCAACCGGCTAATAACAGTACGATTATCAGGATTATTAAAAAAGGTGAAAATGCTCTGCGCAACGGTGGTTCCGATATCGCGAACAGAAGTCAGCTCCTCAACCGTGGCCTTTTCAAGATTGTCCAGGCTGCCGAATGCCTGAGCCAGAGCTTTTGCTGTGCGCTCTCCGACATGGCGGATTCCGAGGGCATAAATATAACGGGCCAGATCGCATTTCCTGCTCGCCTCCAGTGCAGCCAGCAGGTTGGAAGCGAGCTTGTCCCCCATGCGGTCAAAGCGCATGAAGTCATCCTTTGTGAGACGATAGAGATCGGCGACCGTGTGGACCAGGCCCAGCGAGAGGAGCTGTTCTACGATTTTATCTCCCAGCCCGTCGATATCCATGGCGCCACGTGAGGCAAAGTGCTTTATTGATTCGCGGATCTGCGGCGGACAGGAAATCCCCATGCAGCGCAGCGCGACTTCACCGGCGATACGGACTACTTCCGAACCGCATTCCGGACAATGTTCCGGAGGGAGGGAGGGTTGCTCGGTTCCGTTGCGCTTTTCTTTCAACACCCTGACAACCGCCGGAATCACATCTCCGGCCCGCTCCACGACGACGGTGTCGCCGATCCTGATATCCTTGGCAGCCAGTTCATCCCAATTGTGCAGCGTCGCCCTGGAAACGGTCACTCCGGAAATTTCCACCGGTTTAAGCCTGGCGACCGGCGTGATGACCCCGGTGCGCCCGACCGAGAGCAGAATATCCTCAAGCTCCGTCTCGGCCTGACGGGGCGGGAATTTGCAGGCTATGGCCCACAGCGGCGAACGGCTCTTTTCGCCCAGTTCGCGCTGCAGCTCAAACGAATCGACCTTGACGACAGTCCCGTCGATTTCATAGGGAAGCGATTCCCGCAACTCCTGCAATTCATGATAGTAAGCGACCGCCCCGCCGACATCATTCACCGGACGGACCAGCGGATTTACCGGTAGTCCCCACCCGGCAGCGACGTTCAGAAACTCCTGTTGGGACGCAAATGAAGCGCCTTCAACAAGACCCGGAGCATAGCAATAGAGCGACAGCGGCCGTCGGGCCGTTACCTTCGGATCAAGCTGCCGTAATGATCCGGCCGCAGCGTTGCGCGGATTGACAAAGGGTGGATCACCGTTTTCCTCTCTATCACGGTTTATCTTCTGAAAAGCGTCAAGCGAGAGATACACCTCTCCCCGGACCTCCAGCAGCGCCGGCACATCTTCACCGGTCAGTCGTAGCGGCAGGCCGCGCAGCGTTCGGATATTCTTCGTGACATCTTCACCGGTAACACCGTCACCACGGGTTGATGCGACAGTTAACACCCCATGTTCATAGACAAGCTCAACGGCCAGGCCGTCCATCTTGGGCTCACACATGTACGGAATTGCTGAACTTTCGGCCAGGCCAAGCTCCTTCTTCACCCGGGCATCCAGCTTGGCCCTGATCTCCTCATCGTTGGTTGCGTTTTCCAGCGAAAGCATCGGCAAGCTATGCGTAACGGTCCGGAAACGCCCGGCCGGAACACCGCCGACACGCTGTGTCGGGGAGTCCGCCGTCAGCAGCTCGGGATAGCGCTCTTCCAGACCCGCCAGCTCGCGAAAAAGCTGGTCATACTCGGCATCACTGATCTCCGGAGCGTCCAGCTGATAATAACGCCGATTGTGGTACTGGAGCAGAGTGCGGAGCTCTTTGACACGTTTTTCGGCATCCGGCCGGGGGTCTCTGTTCTCAAGAAGTGACAGCTGCATCGTATTCCTCGCGGGATTGGTTGACTTCGCGATACGGTACAGTATTATACAGAGAATTTCAATCGCAACGGAGCTGCACAACAGCATGGAAAAGTCACAACTTGATGACCTTGTCGCCTGGTTCGACCGCTATGTCGAGCCGTTTATGGACACCGACCGCGAAGGCGTAAAAAACATCCGGCTCAAGATCGAGCATACCCGGAAAGTATGCGAGGTAATGGAGCTTCTGACTGCCGGCGAGAATTTGACGGGGAATGAAGCGCGCATAGCCTCGGCTACGGCATTGTTGCACGACGTCGGGCGTTTTCTCCAGTACCGGCGCTGGCGAACATTTCTGGACAGTGACTCGGACAACCATGCACGCCTTGCCATTGATGTTATCCGGGAGGAGAAAGTCCTTGCCGGCATCGACAGTGCCGAACAGCTTCTGATCGAGGAGGCGGTAAGGTTTCACAACATGCTCGCGCCGCCTGCCGGAATTCAATCCCCAACCAGGAAGTATATCAACCTGATCCGGGATGCTGATAAGCTGGATATCTGGCGCCTGTTTGTCGAGCTGCTGGATCAGCCTCCGAAAGAGCGTGCCTCGGCGGCCCTCATCGGACTGGATGACGACCCCGGAAAGGTTTCCGACCTGTGCATCACCGCACTGGACTCACGCTCCATCGTCCCTCTTGACACAATAACCTGTTTTAATGATTTCAAGCTGCTGCAGATTTCGTGGGTCTACGACCTTACCTGTGCCACCTCACGCCGGTTACTGCGCAAACGCGGCTATATTCAGGCATTGGCAGCCTCGCTTCCGGCCCGTCAGGACATCTGTGAAGCGGTATCAAAGGCGATTGCCTCGCTTTCAGCTTGACATATCCGTCCCCGCTTTACACAATGCCGCTTGCACCACCCTTACTGGACAAGTATGCTAGTTAAGTTACTATTTACCCGGAATACCTAATAATAACTTCCAGCCTGCCAAAGGAGCCATTGATGTCCGACCGCCACCTCATACCTGTTGACAAACTTCGCTGGAACTGCGACCCGGACCTCCTCGGCTTCGAGACAACCGCAGAACTTCCCGACTTCAATGATGCCATCGGCCAGAAGCGGGCTCTGCGATCAATCGAATTCGGCCTGGGGATCGAAGGTTCCGGCTTCAATCTGTATATATCCGGTGAAACCGGCACCGGCCGCACATCGACGATCGCCAGCATTCTCTGCAAACGCGCCAAGGGAGAAGCGCAGCCGCACGACTGGGTGTATGTCAACAATTTCAAGGATGCCGACTCGGCAATCTCGCTCGATCTTCCAGCCGGAATGGGGAGTGAACTGGCGGCAGATATGAAGGAACTGGTCGAGTCTTTTCGCAAGGAGATCCCCAAAGCTCTTGAAAGCAGTGAATATGAAAACAGGCGGGCCGAACTGCTCGACAGTTACCAGTCGGCGTCAAACGAGCTTTTCCAGGGGCTGGAAAAGGCCTCTGAAAAGCTCGGATTTTCACTGCAAAGAACGGTTTCCGGCCTGGTGATCGTGCCACAGAAGGAGGGGCGCAACTATAC
>JAQUCU010000040.1 GCA_028686055.1 Desulfuromonadaceae bacterium | reverse complement strand
TTGCCCAGGGAGGGATTGTCAGCGGCGGTTCGGGCGAGCAGGCCGGCAAGGGGTTGATCCACAAAAAACGCGAAATCAGAGAGTTGGAGCTGGCTGTAACGAGGCTTGAGGAGGAGGCCGCGTCTCTTGGCAAACAGCGTGATGATCTGCGTCGCCAGAGTCAGGAAATCTCCGAGGCGCTCAAGAGCGGCGGGACGGAGCTGCACCAGGCAGAGCTGAAGCTGGCCGGTCTGCTCAAAGATCGCCAGCAGGCGGTGGAGGAAAGCGCCCGCATTGAGGAACGGCTGGAGGTCCAGTCGCTGGAGGCTGAAAATCTGGATGAGGAGCGATCCGCTCTGGAGACTGAGCTTCAGTTGGCCGGGGAACAGATAACCCGGACCGGCGATGCTTCAAAGGTGCTGGAGCAGGAAACGTCACGCTTGAAGGGGGAACTTGATGCCCGCCGCGAGTTGTTGGCCGTTGTCCGCGAAAAGCTGACCGCCATCCGGGTGCAGACCGCTACGGTCAGGGAACAGCGCGATGCCGGCCTGCGCGCGCTGTCGGAGCTGGAACAGCGTACCGAAGAGATTGTGCGGCGCATGGCCGCCGACCGGCAGGAGATCGAATCCGGTGATGTTGCCAGAGTGCAGCTGCAGGCAGAGATAGCCGCGGCTACGGAGCGGCTTGAAGGTCTCGTTCGGGAGCAGGCGGAATCCGAGGACCGTTTGACCGTTGTACGCGGCCGCTTTGAGGAGGCGGGCGCCGCACTGAACCTGATCGAGGTACGGCTCAAGAAAACCCGCGAAGAGGGGGACACTGTCCGCCAGTCCCAGGCCGATCTCAACCTCCGTTTTTCGACTCTTGCGATGCAGATGGAACATCTGGAGCAGGCTCTGCAGGAGCGGAGCCGCATCGCCATGCCTGAGGCTGTAGTAAAACTGGAATCAACCGAATTTGACGAAGCGGCCGGACGATTGCGCCAGGTAGAGCTGCAGCGGCTGCTTGACGAGATGGGCGAGGTCAACCTGATGGCGATTGAGGAGTGCGCCGGGATGGAGGAGCGTTTCAGTTTTCTGACAGGTCAAAAACAGGACCTGGAAGAGTCGCTTCATGGGCTGCAGCAGGCCATACAGCGGATCAACCGCACCACACGCCAGCGTTTTCTTGAAACCTACAACCTGGTCAATGCAAAATTTCAAGAGGTCTTTCCGCGCCTGTTCTGCGGCGGCCGGGCCGAGCTGCACCTCACGGACGAAGAGGATCTGCTGGAGACCGGTATAGAAATCATCGTACAGCCCCCCGGCAAGAAGCTGCAGAACGTAACGCTGCTCTCGGGGGGGGAAAAGGCGCTTACCGCCGTGGCGTTGATCTTCTCGATTTTCCTGATCAAACCGACACCGTTTTGCCTGCTCGATGAGGTTGATGCACCGCTGGACGACGCCAATATAGGCCGTTTCAACGAAATGGTCAGGGAAATGAGCTCGGTTTCACAGTTCATCATCATCACCCACAACAAGGCCACCATGCAGGTGGCCGACACCCTCTACGGCATTACGATGGAAGAGCCGGGGGCGTCGCGAGTCGTTTCGGTGCGATTGCATTAAAATGCAGGCCCGGGGGGCAGGTTTTCTTCCTGCCCCTTGATCCTTTCCTGGAGGTTACATGTCATTTGAAGTTATCTTAAAGGATCTTGTGGATATGGTTCCTCAGGCGGTCGGTGCCATACTGGTGGACTGGGAAGGTGAAGCTGTCCTGGAACACTGCCACTGCGAGCCGTATGATATCCGTTTTATTGCCGCTCACAAAGGCATTATCCTGGAGCGGCTCAAAGAGATGCAGAGCACCGCGCAGATTGGAGAGGTTGAGGATGTTGTTGTCACCTCCAGTGGCGGACATCTGATCATCGGCTGCATTGATCAGTATTATTCCCTTGTTATGAATATTGAACGCAGCTGCCTGGTGGCACTGGCCTTGCAGCATTTCCGTCGGGCAGTCACTGAGCTGAAAAAGGAGATCTGATGGAGCCTCAAGAGAAAAAAAGTTTTTTCCGGGGGCTGATCGACAAAATCTCCGGTGCGGAATCTACGGAAGTCCCGCCGACACCGCCGGAAATTCCGGAAGCATCTTTTCAGGAGTCAGTGCCGGTTCAGATGCCGACAGTTGAGGAAACAGCGGTGCAGGAAACTATGACTAAACCTGGTTTTTTCGAGCGGTTGAAGTCCGGCCTGAAGAAGACCAAGGATGGTTTTGTGGGGCGGATCGATGCCCTGGTGCTGGGCAAAAAGACAATAGATGCCGATACGCTGGAGGAGCTGGAAGAGATTCTGATCACGTCGGATATTGGCGTCAAGACAACGGTGGAGTTGATCCGCACCTTGGAGCAGCGTCTGGGTCGCAATGAGTTGAAGGATGGCGAGGCACTCAGGGGCGCGCTTAAAGAAGAGATTCTGGCCCGACTGACCGCCCACCACCGTCCGCTTGACATAGGCCTCTACAAGCCGTTCGTGATGCTGGTGATCGGTGTGAACGGCGTCGGCAAGACAACGACGGTCGGCAAACTGGCTTCACGTTTTTCGGCCTCCGGCAGCAAAGTGCTGCTGGCTGCGGCCGATACCTTCCGGGCTGCAGCGGCCGAACAGTTGACCGCCTGGGGGAATCGCTCCGGGGTTGATGTGATCCGCCACAAGGAGGGGGCAGACCCGTCGGCGGTTGTCTTTGATGCCTGCAAGGCCGCAGTCGCCCGCGGCGTCGATGTTCTGATTGTTGATACTGCGGGTCGCCTGCATACCAAGGTCAACCTGATGGAGGAGATGAAGAAGATCCGCCGCGTCATCGACCGCGAGATCCCCGGAGCACCACATGAAACTCTGCTGGTGCTTGATGCCGCAACAGGGCAGAATGCTACCTCCCAGGCCCGTCTCTTCAAAGAGGCCGCCGGAGTTACCGGGTTGGCTTTGACGAAGCTGGACGGTACCGCCAAGGGGGGTATTCTGGTGGCGGTCAGTCACGAATTTGCCTTGCCGGTGCGCTACATCGGCGTCGGCGAATCTATCGAAGATCTGCGCGATTTTGATCCGCAGGAGTTCACGGATGCACTTTTCCAGGCCTGAAAAAATAAGCCGCAGAAAGGGTGTCAATGTCACGGAACTCTGCGATTTCAATCAATTAGGTCTTGACTTTGTGTTGCCTCCTTCGTATAGTACCCCACTTGGAAAGGAAACAGAACTGATGAACAATGAACTCATAGAAACCCTTGAAAAGAAAATCGGCGAGTTTGTCGAAAAATATAGTGCCCTGAAAGAAGAAAACGCCCGGCTGAATGTAGAAATACAGCGGCTATCCAACGACCGTGAGGGGCTCAGGTCCCGTGTTGATGCCATCCTTGGCAGGTTGGACGGGATTTAGGTCGTGGCCGTGGTCATTGTATGAAAAAAAGCCATGCAGTGACAATACTGGGACGGGAACTTTCAGTGCGGAGCTCGGCTCCGGAAGCGAAAGTGAAGGCGGTCGAAGCCTTTGTTAACGGAAAACTTCAAGAGATCGGCGCTGCACTCAGAAGTGGTGATGCCCAGCTGGTGCTGACGCTGGCACTGCTGAATGCCTCGGAAGAATTGCTTGAGCTTCGCTCACTGCGAGAGCAGGATGCCCTTGTAGATAGCAGGATCAGCACAATAATCGCTGAGCTTGAAGCAGTCTGATTTACATGGTCTCTCAGGGAGACTTGATCATATATTCGCATAATTGCACCGCCGGTCGGGTTCGTCAAATGCTTCAGTCTGCGCGTTTGATTGAAATAATGTAAAGCCCGTTGAATATATCCTCACTGAAAGGAAAAATCGCTTCTGAGTAACGTGATCGTAATCAGCAAATTTACCTGACGGAACTCAAGCCTTTTTATTCCTCTTCAGCCTCCCTGGTCGACCTTCCCGATTCCGCTTCGGGGCCACTCCGCACATGCCGTATCGAAAGTTTTTGTATGCCAAAACGTTCACTCCGTTCACAGCTGCTGGCTCAGCGACGTGCGCTCAGCCATGATTCGTGGTGCGCATCCAGCAGCGAAGCACAACTCAATCTGCTCTCTCTTGATGAGTATGCTAAAGCTGAATGCGTGGCACTGTATGCGCCTGTCCATAACGAAACCGATACCGGTTTGATTCTGACTGCTGCATTCCAGGCCGGGAAGAGGGTGCTGTATCCTGCGGTGTGCGACCATCAGATGGTGTTTCGTCGCGTCGACCGGGTTGAAACTTTACAGGAGGGTGCGTTCGGCATCCTGGAACCCTGCCCGACCGGGGCCGACCATCAGGCTGACGAAGCCGATCTGATTGTAGTTCCTGGGGTCGCTTTTGACCTGTCAGGACACCGGATCGGCTACGGAAAAGGATTCTATGACCGCTTCCTGCAGCATCCCGGGCGCAGGGCCCATCTGGTCGGGCTCTGTCATGATTTCCAGCTGACGGACGGGGCAATTTCGGCGGATGTCCACGATATACCGATGGAAATTATCGTTTCTGATAAACGGATTATTCGCATTCATGGATTGGGAACAGGGAAGTAACCGGAGTTCGCCAAGCGGCCCGGATTTATATACAGGAGGTTGATAGTATGGACGTAATTATTGGTGTTATCATTACCCTGATCGTCGCTGCCGGGGCCTATTTAGCCGGCAACAAGCTCAACAAGAAGGATACCGGGTCGATCCTCAAACAGGCCGAAGAGCTTGCCAGCAAGGTGCTTGACGATGCCCGCCGCGAAGCGGACACAATCACCAAGGAGGCGCAGCTCAGGGTCAAGGACCTGGCTATCCAGGCCAAGGAAGAGCATGAGCGCAAGACGAGCGAAAAAAACAAGGATCTTCAGGCGCTTGAGAAAAGGCTGACCCAAAAAGAAGAGAATCTGGATAAAAAGGCAGCTTTGATCGACCAGAAAGAGATGGATATTCTCAAAAAAGATCAGGTTGTTTCGCAAAAAGAGCAGGCCCTTGAACAGCGGGATGCAGAGCTTAGGAAAGCGACAGATGTTCAAAACGCCAGACTCGAGCAGATTTCCGGCATGTCGACTGCGGAGGCCAAGAAAGAGCTGATGAACGCGATGGAGAGTGAAGCCAAGCACGATGCTGCCAAGATCATCAGGACTATAGAAGACGAAGCCCGTGAGACTGGTGACAAAAAAGCCAAGGAAATCATGGCCCTTGCGATTCAGCGCTATGCCGGTGAATACGTTGCTGAACGCACGGTATCGGTTGTACCGCTCCCGTCTGACGAGATGAAAGGGCGCATTATCGGCCGTGAGGGGCGGAACATCCGTGCCCTGGAAGCGGCTACCGGCATTGATCTGATCATTGACGATACACCTGAAGCGGTTATTCTGTCAGGCTTTAACCCGGTCCGCCGGGAAGTGGCGCGTTTATCCCTTGAAAAACTGCTGGCTGATGGCCGTATCCATCCCGGCCGCATCGAAGAGGTCGTGGCAAAGTCAACCGAGGAAGTAGAACTTTCAATCAAGGAAGCCGGCGAGCAGGCCGCCTTTGACCTTGGAGTTCACGGCATCCATCCCGAACTTCTCAAGCTGATCGGCCGCCTCAAATATCGTACCTCCTACACCCAGAACGTCTACCTGCACTCACTGGAAGTAGCTTTCCTCTGTGGTATCATGGCTGCCGAACTGGGAATAAACGTCAAACAGGCAAAACGCGCCGGACTGCTCCATGACCTGGGCAAGGCGGTCGATCATGAAGTTGAGGGTTCGCACGCGGTCATCGGTGCCGAACTGGCCCGTAAATACGGGGAAACACCAAAGATTGTTCATGCCATCATGGCACATCATGAAGACGAGAAACCGAATTCGGTACTGGCGATTCTGGTACAGGCCGCCGATGCACTTTCCGGTGCCCGCCCAGGCGCACGTCGCGAGATGATGGAAACCTACGTCAAGCGTCTAGGGGATCTGGAGCGCATCGCAACATCGTTCAACGGTGTGCAGTCGTCATTTGCCATCCAGGCCGGTCGCGAAATCCGCGTCATGGTTTCCAGCGAGCAGGTCAGTGACGACCAGTCGGTTGTCATGGCCCGTGACATTGCGAAGAAAATCGAGGCTGAGATGACCTATCCGGGCCAGATCAAAGTCAATGTAATACGCGAAACACGTTCAGTAGAATATGCCCGTTAAGATATTATTTGTGGGTGATATCATCGGCAAGCCTGGGCGTCAGGCGCTGTCGCGTGAACTGCATCGACTGGTGGACCGGCACACGATCGATATTGTCATTGCCAATGGTGAGAATGCTGCCGGCGGTTTCGGGCTAACGGTCGAGGTTGCCAAGGAACTGTTTAACCAGGGTGTCCAACTGCTGACGAGTGGCAACCACATATGGGATAAGAAAGAGCAGGTGGCGCAGGTGCTTGCCGACTCGCGCATCATCCGGCCGGCCAATTATCCGTCCGGTGCACCAGGCGTCGGAAGTGCGATCCTGACAACCCCTGGCGGGGTCAAGGTCGGTGTCCTCAACTTGGAGGGGCGTGTTTACATGAAGACAATTGAATGCCCTTTTCTGACAGCTGACCGTGAAATAGAATGGCTGAAAAAAGAGACCCCGATCATCTTTGTTGATTTTCATGCCGAGGCTACCTCCGAAAAATCCGCGTTGGGTTGGTATCTGGACGGCAGGGTCAGTGCCATTGTCGGTACCCACACCCACGTTCAGACCGCCGACGAGCGTATCCTCCCGCAGGGTACCGCTTTTCTGACCGATGCCGGCATGACCGGCGGCTTTGATTCGGTTATCGGTATGGGGAAGGAAGAGACCCTGCACCGTTTTCTGACACAGCTGCCGGCCAAGTTTGAAGTGGCCAAGAAGGACATCCGCCTGAATGCGGTTGTGATCGGGGTGGATGAGACAAGCGGCAAGGCTGTGAGTATCGAACGCATCAATATTTCGTGCTGAAAAGCTTCAGGGAGTAATCATGTCCGTAGCAGAACAGATGGCCGTCATCAAACGCGGCACCGTTGAGGTGCTGATCGAAAAGGAACTGGAAGTAAAACTGGCAAAGTCTCTTTCTACCGGCGTGCCGTTGGTTATAAAGGCCGGTTTCGATCCGACCGCGCCGGATCTTCATCTGGGACACACCGTGCTGATTCAGAAGCTGCGCCAGTTCCAGCAACTGGGGCATGAGGTCAACTTTCTGATCGGGGATTTTACCGGCATGATCGGGGATCCGACCGGCAAATCAGAGACCCGCAAGGTGCTGACTCGCGAGGATGTGCTCCGTAATGCCGAAACCTACAAGGAGCAGGTCTTCAAGATCCTTGACCCGGAGAAGACGAAGGTTGTCTTCAACTCCACCTGGCTGAATGAACTCGGCTGCGGCGGTATGATCGGACTGGCCTCCAAGTATACCGTTGCCCGCATGCTTGAGCGGGACGACTTCCATAAACGCTATACGACCCAGCAGCCGATAGCCATCCACGAATTTCTTTATCCCCTGATCCAGGGGTACGACTCTGTCGCGATGAAGGCTGATGTGGAACTGGGGGGAACCGACCAGAAGTTCAACCTGCTGATGGGGCGCGAGCTGCAGCGTGAATGGGGGCAGGCACCGCAGTGCGTCCTGACCATGCCGCTCCTGGAGGGGCTGGATGGTGTCAACAAGATGTCCAAGTCGCTTGGCAACTACATCGGTATCAGCGAACCGGGCGACGAGATCTTCGGCAAGGTCATGTCGATCTCGGATGATCTTATGCTCCGCTACTACGAACTACTCTCGGACATGTCTCTTGCCGAGCTCGAAGTGCTAAAGCGTGATCTCAATGATCATTCGCTTCACCCGATGGCCGCAAAAAAACGTCTGGGGCGAGAGATCGTTTGCCGTTTCCACGGTGCCGGAGCCGGAGAGGCTGCGGAGGAAAACTTCGTAAAACGCTTCAAGGAGAACGAGATTCCGGAGGATATGCCGCAGGTCAGTTTTACGATGACCGACGGTGTGGTCCTGCTAGCCAGGGCCATGGCCGAGGCAGGTCTGACCAAGTCCAACGGCGAGGGGCGCCGGGCGATCGATGGCGGCGGGGTCAAATTGAACGGTGAAAAAGTCAGCGATACCAACCTTGAACTGACCGCGACAGGTGAGTATATCGTGCAGATCGGCAAGCGCAGGTTTGCACGGATTGTGGTTTCTTAGGCTAAGATACCACTGCTTGAATCAAAACGGGACCGGCGCATCGCCCGTCCCGTTTTTGCATAAAAAGTCGGAACAATCCTTTACATCTCCATAATCACCGGCAGAATAACCGGCCTGCGTTCGATGGTCTTCTTGCAGAAGCGGCGCAGCGCCTGACGCACTGCGGTCTTGACCTCATCGGCGTCACAGCGCATCTCGGTGCTGATCTCCTCAAGAGCGAATGCCACGACCTTGCGGGCCTCATCCAGATATTCCTGGTTTTCGTCCTCAAAGACAAAGCCGCGCGAGACGATGTCCGGGCCGTAAATGACAGCGCCGCTGGACATGTTCATGCCGATGATGATGACAATCATGCCGTCCTCGGACAGATGTTTCCTGTCCCTTAGAACTATTCTGCCGACATCCCCGACTCCCTTGCCATCCACGAAGACCCTGCCGGACTCGATCTGCTCCACTTTTGCGGCGGTATCGGAATAAAAAGAAACGACTTCGCCGTTGGTCGCCAGTATGCAGCGTTCATTAGGAATGCCGACCTTTTGGGCCAGCTGGATATGTTTGAACAGATGACGGTATTCGCCGTGGATCGGGATGAAGAAGCGTGGCCTCACGGTGTTGAGCATCAGCTTGAGCTCTTCCTGGGAGGCGTGGCCGGAAACGTGCACCTCTGAAACTTTTTCATGGAAGACTTCAGCGCCGCGGCGGTAGAGATGGTTGATCAGTTCTGAAATGGTCCGCTCGTTCCCCGGGATGACGCGCGAGGAGAGGATGACGGTATCTCCCTTCTCCAATTTTATCTGCTTGTGGTCGTCCATCGCGATGCGGGTCAGGGCGCTCATCGGCTCGCCCTGGCTGCCGGTGGAAATGATGCAGACCTGCTCAGGCGGGAGGTGCGGCAGTTCCCGCAGATCCATCAGCTGTTCGTCATTTATTGTCAGATAGCCGAGATCACGGGCGATCTGAACATTCTTGACCATTGAGCGGCCGTTCAGCAGGATCTTGCGGCCGCAGATTGCGGCGACATCGGCAACCTGCTGGACGCGGTGGATGCTGCTGGAGAATGCTGCGACAATGATCCGGCCGGTGCATTTCGGAAAGATGTCAGCGAACGCTTCACCGACATATTTTTCGGAAAGGGTATACCCCTCGCGTTCCACGTTTGTCGAGTCGGACAGCAGCGCCAGAACACCAGCCTCGGCGTAGCGCGACAGGGATGCTAGGTCGGTCAGCTGGCCGTCTACCGGGGTGTGGTCGATCTTAAAGTCACCGGTATGGATCACTACCCCCTCGGGAGTCGTGATTGCCAGGGCGCAGCCGTCAACAATCGAATGGGCCACCCGGAGGAACTCGACCTGGAAACAGCCGATGCCGATGGTATCCCGTGGTTTGACGGTTACCAGCTCAACCGCACCGTCAAGTTTGTACTCCTCCAGCTTGGCGCTGACCAGGCCGAGCGTCAGGGCGGTACCGTACACCGGGACATTGAGCTCCTGCAGTACAAAGGGGAGGGCGCCGATATGATCCTCATGCCCGTGGGTCAGGCAGATCGCCCGTACGTTTTCGGCCCGATCGCGAAGCCAGCTGATGTCGGGGATCACATAGTCGATCCCGAGCATATCCGGGGAGGGAAACATAAGGCCGCAATCGACGACCAGAATATCGCCGCCATACTGGTACGCCATCATGTTCATGCCGATTTCGCCTAATCCGCCGAGGGCGACAATCTGCAGTGCCGGGTGTGATTCTAGTAAATCCATAATCTATCTTTCATGTTGCAGTGGGATAAGCGCGGCAATTTTTCTGTCGCACTTTTCGATCCATTCCCTGCCGGGAGTAACCAGCCAGTGATCGGCATAGAACGAACTCCGAAGGGAGCGATACGCGATCAGGGCGCGGGTGACATTCCCAAGACGTTCATTGTTTTCGCCGATCAGCCATAACCTCTCGGCCGCTTTTTCCATTGCCGGATGGAAGGGAATATACATATGCAGCGCAGACTCGAATCCGGCAACAGAACCGGTAAAATCTCCCCTCCGGAGTGCCGCTTCCCCCTGGTCGAACTGACTGTTCATGCGCCACCAGGTTCCGGCAAGAAGGATCAGCAGGCTGACCAGGACGATAACCATGCCATTGGCAATGATGCTTTTAAGCTGTTCGTTCATTCGATCACCTGAACCCGGGAAAAAGATTGCATTGTTACTATGCTAAAAAAAACCGGGGACAAATGTCAGGAGGACACCCAGTGTGAAAACGACAACTCCACACAGAACCGCGACTGCCGCAGCGATATCAAAGGGGAATTTCAGGCGGTGGGCAGCCGGCAGTCCCCATGCCATTGCAGTCAGGCCCGCGATAATCAGCGCTATATACTGGTAACCGATTCTCATTTACTGTGCTCCAGCACAGAATCAATCCGACTCCGCACGGTCTCCATCATCCAGGTTTCGGCCTCGCTCCGGCGGAGTTCCTCCGGGGCACACACAGGGGGATGAAGGGTTATATGAATATTGCCAGGGTACAGTCTGATCTGCCCGGCCGGATTGATTTTGCCGCTGCCGTTGATCGTGACCGGTATCACCGGTACGGCGGCTTTGCGTGCCAGAATAAACCCGCCGCGTTTAAACGGGAGCAGGTTGCCATCCTGCGTGCGGGTGCCTTCGGGGAACAGCACGACACTCTTACCCTGGTGAATCGTGGCAGCAGCTTCATCCATGCTCTGCAGCGCCTTGCGGCCATCGCCGCGATCGAGCGGGATATAACCTCCACGCCGCATGGAAGAGCCAAAAATCGGTATTTCGAAGAGCTCTTTTTTGGCGATCCAGTGGATCTGGCGGGGTAGTGCGGCCAGAAGCGACAATATATCAAAATTGCTCTGGTGATTGCTCATGAAGATCACCGGGCCGGCCGGCAGATGCGCTGCTCCCGCAAGTGTTATTTTGACACCATTAAGTGCCAGCGCCAGTCTTGCCCAAAGCCTTGCATGCCAGGCGTAAACCCGCCCGCTTGAATCAAACAGCGTCGAGATAAAGGAACTGGCTGAAAAAACGAATGTTACAGGAATAAAAACTGCCAGATAGAGGTAAGCGCGGAGCATCGCGATCTCCTAATATAAACTCAGATAAATTACAGTGTTATCAGAGGTGAGTCAAACGAATTCTGGGGTAATTGCGGCGGGGTGGGGCCGACCCCGGAAAATCGGGACGAGTGCGTTCACGACATTATCTCCGCAAAAAAACTCCAGATATGACTTCTAACGTACTAATCCAGAGTTGTGCGCAGGCGCTTCTTTTCCGCTACAATTCTTTTGCCGGTGAGACGGCTCTCTTTGGCCCGCTTTGGCACACGGGTGGATATCCGCTTCTTGACCTTGCGTTCGCGCCGTTCCAGGGCGACGCGCAGGCGTTCCATGGCAACCTCGCGGTTTTGAAACTGACTGCGGTTTTCCGAGGCCTGGGCAACGATACCGGTCGGTAGATGGCGGATGCGCACGGCAGAATCGGTTGTGTTGCGGTGTTGCCCACCCGGTCCGGAGGCGCGGTAGAATTCAACCTTGATGTCTGTATCCCTTATTTCAATCACCACTCGAACCTTTTTATACTGATAAAATAAGTTTTCAAAAAGTGTCCCGCAATTTGACCAGCAGGTACAGGCAGCCGATTCCGGCTGCGGCCATCACCAGGTCCCGTCCCCATGGAATCGGCTTTTCCAGCATCGAATAGAGCAGCGGGTCCAGCAGCGCCGTTGTCAACAGGCTGACGCCACCCCATGTGAGCAGCTTTTTCATTGCGTGCACCTCTCTGCCGAGCCGCCTGACTTTACGCAGATGGCATATTTAAGATAGCGCCCTTCAGGAAAGGTTACCGGATAGGGGAAATCTTCCGGCTGCCCGAGCAGTGAGATCACCCGCAGATCATGCCCGTCCTGAAGTGCTCCCCGGCGCAGTTCCTTCAGGTATTCTGCCGTATCCACCTTCTGGTGATTGGACGACGCGATCAAAAGCCCGTTTCCGTTCAGAAGCGGCAGTGCCGCCGCCACGAGGTCGGAGGTGCCGCCGCGAGTCGTAAAACGGCTCCTGGTCGTCGTGGAAAAGGACGGTGGGTCCATCAGGATGACATCGAAGCGTTTCTTCCCCTGCGCCAGTCTGCCCATAACAGCCAGGCAATCCCCGATAATGAATTCATGCTGCTTGTGGTTAAGGCGGTTGGCCGTAAAGTTGTCCCTGGCCCAGTCGGTGTAACCGGCCGAGGCGTCCACACTGGTTACCTCTGCTGCGCCGGCGGCTGCTGCTGCTACTGAGAACGCGCCGGTGTAGGAGAACAGATTGAGTACCCGCTTCCCCTCCACCCGTTTCATCAGATCGCGGCGATTGCTCCGCTGGTCCAGAAACAGCCCGGTGTTCAGCCCCTGCTCCAGACTAACCAGAAATGTGAGGCCGTTCTCCCTGACTTCCAGACGCTGCGGCGCCGCTTTTCCCGCCAGAAGCCCCCCGTAATTCTTGCTGTCACTGACCGCTTCCAGTTCGCGGGTCTTCTGCGGACGGCTCTTTTCGTAAATGCCGACCGGCGCCAGCAGTTCCTGCAGGATCTGCGTGACCAGCTTCAGGTGCGGCCGCCAGGCGGCGCTGTAGAGCTGCAGCATCAAGTAGCCGGCATACCGGTCAATCGTCAGCCCCGGCAGGCTGTCCCCCTCGGCGTTCACCAGGCGATAGGCGTTGGAATCGCCCAGGTCGGCATGGACACTGCGCAGCAGGATGGCGCGTTTCAGCCGCTCAGTCAGCCAGGTGCGGTCAAGCTTTATCCGTTTCCGGTCCAGTACCCTGGCAATGATCCGTTCCTCCGGATCAAGCAGGGCTGTGGCCAGGAAACGCCCCTGGCTGTCGCACAGCTCGACCCTCTGTCCGGATCTGCCCCCCGGCCACTTCCGGGTATATGCATCGGCTACGACCCACGGGTGCCCTAATTCCAGCATTCTAACCGTTTCCGGGCCGACGATTCTTGCTGTATTATTTGTACTCACATGTTTCTCCACGGTTCTATTTTGAAAACCTGTCGCCGCAATCTTCCTGACTGCCGCGGATCTTTTCAATTGCATGCCCGAGGGTCGGCCAGACCGCCGCCAGGTTTTCGATGGCGCCCTTGGGGCTGCCGGGGAGGTTAATGATCAGGGACTGATTGCGGATACCGGCCACGGCGCGGGAGAGGGCTGCCATCGGCGTTATCTCCAGGCTTTTGAGTCGCATCAGCTCTCCGAGGCCGGGGATGACCCGTTCCACGACCTGCAGCGTTGCCTCGGGAGTCACATCGCGTGGCGAAACGCCTGTGCCTCCTGTCGTCAGTATCAGGTCGGCCGCATCGGCATCGGCCCATTCCGTCAGCAGTGCCACGATCTGATCAAACTCGTCGGCGATGACACGCGAGTGAACAGTCCGTGCACCCCGCTCGGCCAGCCAGGCCGCCAATGCGGGGCCGCTTTCGTCAACCCGCTCGCCACGGGAGCCCTTGTCACTCAATGTCAGAATAGCCGCTCTCATCTACTGCCCTCCTGCACCCTTGTCTGACAAAGGCGGAATGTAGTTTTCATGTTCAAAGGCCGTAAGCGGCATTATAGGTATCAAGGCCTCCGGAAAGATTGACGCATTTGGTAAAGCCGTGTGCGGCAAGGATACGACTGGCAATGTATCCCCGTAACCCGATCTTGCAGAAGATAAGAATAGTCCTGTCGGCCGGCAGTCCGGAAAGCCTGTGGCGCAGGATGTCTATCGGTATATTGACCGCCCCGTGAATTGAACCTGTCATGAATTCTTCAGGGGAGCGCACGTCAAGCAGATACGCCCCCTCGGCGACAGCGCGCTTGACATCGTCAAATGTTATGCTCCGGACGAGTCCGTCAAGAATATTCTGTGCGACAAACCCAATCATATTAACCGGGTCCTTGGCGGATGAGTAGGGTGGTGCGTACGCGTGCTCGATCTCGGTCAGGTCATCTACGGTCATACCCGCTTTGATGGCGGTTGCAATCACGTCGATCCGTTTGTCCACTCCCTCGCAGCCGATGGCCTGGGCACCGAGGACACGCCGGGTTTCCGGCGAAAAGAGAAGTTTGAACGAGAGCATTGCTGCGCCGGGGTAATAACCTGCATGGTGGCCTGAATGTGTTATGACGCTCCTGTATGGGATACCCTCTTCTCTGCAGAACTTTTCGGTGGCGCCGGTCACTCCAACCGCAAGATCAAAGACTTTTGCAATAGCGGTGCCCATGGTGCCGCTATAGCAGCGTGCCGTTATACCATTGATGGTATCCGCAGCAATCCGACCCTGCTTGTTGGCCGGTCCGGCCAGCGGTACTCCAGTTTTCTTGCCGGTAAAGGGGTTCACAACTTCAATCGCATCACCGGCGGCATAAATGTCGGGCTTGTTTGTGCGGAGATGTTTGTCGACAATTATGTGTCCGCGAGCTCCAAGTCCGATGCCCGAATCGGCAAGAAAGCCGGTATTCGGCTTGACACCGATGGAGAGCAGTACCAGGTCTGCTTCAATATGCGTTCCGCTCCCGAGTTGTGCCAGCACCACGCCACCGGGGAGCGGCTCAAACCCGGTGACCGTTTCGTTCAGATACAGTTCGATGCCGTTCTTGCGCAGTTCGCGATGCACAATAGCCGCCATTTCGGGGTCAATGACATTCATTACCTGTGGCGCCATTTCAACCAGCACCACCCGTAACCCGCGGATGCGGAGATTTTCGGCCATCTCCAGTCCGATAAACCCACCGCCCACCACAAGCGCGGTGCCGACAGTGCCGCTGTCAACTAGTTCCCTGATTTTGTCCGTATCAGGTATCGTCCAGAGAGTTTTTATCGCCGGATGTTCACAACCCGGGATTGTTGGTATGACCGGTGAACCGCCGGGTGCCAGCAGCAGGGTGTTGTAGGTTTCCTGGTACTGATCCCCGGTGAGGATGTTTTTTATGGTCACGGTTTTCGTGTCCGGATGTATTGCAAGCGCTTCGTTGTGTATCCTGACTTCGACATTGAAGCGCCGCTTGAATGATTCGGGTGTCTGCAGCAGGAGCTCGTCCCGGTCACTTATCTCGTCGCCGATATAATAGGGAAGGCCGCAGTTTGCATAGGATACATATCCGCCGCGCTCAAGAACAATAATTTCTGCATTCTCGTCTAGACGTCTCAGGCGTGCTGCAGCAGACATGCCGGCTGCAACCCCGCCGATAATAAGATGCTTTTTCATTTTTCCTCCAGGCAGTTTCGCTATATCATGTTTTAACAGATCTGATACGTCAAATAAAGGGGATAGTCAGGACCTGTCCTCAGGATTTGCAAAACGCCTTGACGATGATTCCTGCAGGGGTTACGATCATTGAAAATTAACCTCCATTTCCTTGAAGCACGGCATTATCATGCTCGTAAAAGGAATATGTGTGAGGACCGGGTCGACTGCCATGGTGCCGTTACAGGAAAAATTATCAGTATATAAAGCGCTGTTGACAGGGACCACGAGCCTGGCCCAGGGAAATACGCCGCATGAGGTGTTGAAGGCGGCATGTGATGCCCTTGTGGCGTCATCCGGGCGTATCTGCCTGGCATGGATGTATCTGGGGAACCCGGCCTCTGAAACGATCAGGCCCTCTTATTCGGCAGGGAGAGCTTCCGAGTATGCGCTGAATGTTGAGTTGGGACTTTCTCCTGAAGCGATGAAATGTCCCAGCAGACGGGCCTTGGCAATAAATGAACCTGTTTTTATAAAGGTCACCTCTGACCCGAGCTTTGCAATCTGGCGTGAATGTGCTCTCCGATACGGTTTTCAGGAAGGACTGGCCCTGCCTATTGGTGACCCTGATTATCCGCTCAGGGCTCTTGTTGTGGTCTTTGCCGATACAAAGAATTATTTCGATCTGGTCGGGCTGGAACCTTTTTTGGCTTTTGCCCAGTTGGCCACAGTGGCTCTGAACCAGGCCAGGATGAAAATAGCGCTGGAGGCAACGGCTTCAACTGATCCTTTGACCAGCCTGCTTAATCGGAGGGCGCTGCAGGATATTATCAACCGCGAGTATGCGTACGCAAAAAGAACGTCAAAACCCTTCAGCATGATTCTGTTTGATCTGGATCGATTCAAGATGATCAATGATAATTACGGTCATGACATCGGCGATACTATCCTGCTCGGGATCAGTGGAGTTGCAAAAAATACGCTGCGCACCACTGATTGGCTGAGCAGGTGGGGCGGCGAGGAATTTCTGGCCATCCTGCCTGACACCGATGAGACCGGCGCCCTCAAAATTGCTGAAAGGCTGAGACAGAGAATTGAAGTTTTTTCATTCCAGCTTAATAACCAGAAAATTAATACTTCAGCAAGCATCGGCATTGCAAGCTATCCCCGCGACGGTGATACCCCGGATTTTCTGATGAAGGCGGCAGATGCCGCACTGTTTGAAGCGAAAAAATCGGGCCGGAACTGCGTGGTGGAAGCCAAGAATAAACGGGAAATTTATTCAATCGCGGCAAAACTGAGCGCAGCCATCGCAAATGACAGGCTGGTGCCGGCATGTCAGGCAATTGTGGACCTTAAAACCGGAAGCCAGGTTGCCGAAGAGGTGTTGGCCCGATTAATTGATGAGTCAGGAAACATCATCCCGGCTGTCGATTTTATCTCGGCGGCGATGGAGTTGCAGCTGACCCACCTGGTTGATTACCAGATCATCAAACAGACCATGAATCGCTGCTCAGCCAATATTACTGCCGGCGGCCAGCGTTTAGTGCATTTCGTCAATATTTCAGCAGACCTGCTGTTCCATCAAAGCATAATCCAGGATTTATTTGCCGAAGCCCAGGTTGCCTGCCTGGCATGTGGGGCGGATTTGGGCCCAACCAAACCGCTGGTGCTTGAAATTACTGAAAGGCAGCTGCTCGGTGACATAAATGCAGTCAAAGCCAAGCTTGCCCCCTTCATTGATTTCGGCATGCGGCTGGCCATTGATGATTTCGGCAGCGGCTATTCTTCCTTCCAGTATCTTGCCGATCTCCCGGTTTCGTTCCTTAAAATCGAAGGGAGCCTGATAAAGCAGGTGAAGGACAAACGTGTCAGGCAGATTGTTAAGCGAATCAGTGATATCGCAAAAGATCTGCAACTGATCTCGATAGCCGAGTATGTCGAAGATGCCGAGACCGCCGACATTCTCCGTGACCTTGAAATAGACTGGGGGCAGGGGTATCTGTTCGGCCGTCCGGTTCTGACAGAGCAACATTATCAGCGCTGAGTCAAGCCGTTGTCCCGCCCCGAACGCATTATGAAATAAAACTTAAATTCAGCGTGCCGTTGAGATGGTGATATCGCCGTACCAGGCGGTTGCATCGCCACCGGTATTGTCGGTATCGGTCATGATCGCCACGGCACCGGCCTCTCGTGGATTATCCCCGAAAACAGCACGGTAATCAGCCAGGATGTCCCGTTCTTCGTGTACCCACTGGCCAATCTTCGAGCGGCCGGATTCCACCGCCAGCATCATCGCGTTACCGGTAAAGGCGTTGGGTATGAACCTGCCTTTGGGCAGTTTATTGGCCCAGATGTAGTTTAGTGCGCGCATCTGCCAGAAGAAGCGGCCGGGGAAAATTACATAGATCCGCGCTGCGTAGTCATCCCCACTCTTAGTCTTTTCATTCCCCCCTGTCACGGTGTCTGCAACCTTCCAGCTCCACCTTAGATAGCGGTGTACGGCTGGATTGAATTTAATCTTTTTTGTCAGGCCGGAGGCAGCTCCCCTGGCCCTGGCTCTCAGCACTGTACGGCCATCTTCCTGTACGAGCCGGTAGTC
>JAQUCU010000221.1 GCA_028686055.1 Desulfuromonadaceae bacterium | reverse complement strand
GGCTCGGTTCCATAACGACTCTCGGATTAGCGACATTGTTTCCATCTGTGAATGTTTGGCACTTTGCAGATTGAGCACTTCGGGGGGCGGTTCTCCTTTACCAAATTTTGACATTGAGCGATCTGCACTTTTTACGGATTCGTACCTCGATTTTCTATCGGAATTATCCCATACTTCATCACGTGCTAAAGGGTAATCTCTGGCATCGGTATTTGACCATGAAGAAAGTTGAGTTTTAGGACTATGGCCGAGCACATTTCCGATATTGCCGAAACTGCTGGTGAAGTCGATGGAACGTTCAATTGCTAGTTCGTCTCGAAATAATTTGGTAACGAGCTGTTCAGGTTCTCCATGATAATAAACTTTTGCTAAAACTCTCACTAATAGCTTGAATAATTTATTCTTTATTCCTGTCTGCATTTCAAGTGACATGCCATGCGGATTAAATCCACTGCAGACAATATCAACATGTGGCCTGCCATCAATATCCTTAAAAGTGTAGTTATAGCTTTCCTCTGATGTGTCAGATTTACTAATTTGTATTGAAAAACTGGGCTCTCTTGCAATTAATCGATCATCTAAGGCCGTGGATAACAGACTTTCGAGGGCTGCCAGGATTGACTCTGCTAATTCGATGCATGGAGAGGAGACCTCAGAAATAATTGTGATTCGACACCCGAGTAAATTCGAGTTTAATGTGACTGAAGAATCATCGTAGAGTACGGGATATTCGGGGAGGTTATGTGCAGCAGGTTGATCACGCCACTTTACAAAAAAGTCATAAATTTCTTCTTTATTGACTTCCATTCCCAGCAAGTTGCCAGGCAATTTATCAACATGGCCGAGTGAGAAAAGCAACGCTATAGCTGCTGAAGACAACCCTGCTTTTTCGAGAACATCGGGGAATGAAGACAGATGCTTTAACTGGCGGATGTCGGACTTCATCAGTAACATGCCGAAAATAGTATCAAATAAGAAACCGTTTTCTAAATAATGATCCACCTGATGATATCTTTCAGCAAGCACACCGCTGATGATTCGTTCAACTTCGTGCCAATTAAGTATCTGAGGTATACGCCCAAGTCGAAGTTCCAGCCACTTCAAGCGATTGAAGCATGCGGCCTGCTCAGGTGTTATATCTGAATAACTCCAAAAATCATTTATAGCAATGGACGCAGCTGATAAAAGCGTGCCGCGAGCAGCCCATAGAAGGCCAATTTCCTCGTAAGCATTTCCACATAGATATAAGGCATGAACAATATCATGGCGACTTTCATGTTTATACAGGCGCCGCAATGCACGACCAAGCGTACGAATTGCCTCATATGGCTGTTCTCCGTCGAGTAATTGTGCGCCCCGCTTGACCAGCAGTTGAGCCGCAACAACATCACCTTTGCGTTTCGCAGTAATCTCCACAATGGTTTCAAAAATCTGGGTGTATGCCGGTAGATTACCTATGACATCACCGCTTTCCATTAATATTTCTACGAGAGGTTCTAGCGGGAATCCAACAAGGCCTCGACTTTGTAGGACTACTTCTCGAAGTTCTTCAAGGGTATGATTGGTGACAGTTGGCATTTCGGCGGTGAGCCGCATCAAAAGTAGTTGAGAGCGGGCCTGTAGAGCGGTACTTAATCGATCTTCTTCCTTACTGAGTCGTTCCCATTCTGTCGTAAGAGTTAGTGTGCGTTCTTCAAGTAACGTGTTTGTCTTACTGACATCGTGAAGTTTTGTAGCGCTGTAAAGAATGAACCAAAGATTGGTTAGAAGTTCAAGATCATATGCATTCCTGCTATCTTTAGCGTACTTCTCAACCTCAGTGTACAATTCGACAAAAGATTCAATGTCCTCGTACCACCAGTATGTTGTCCACGCTCGCTCATACACACTTTTGAGGCACTGGTGATCGTTGCCATTTTTAATTGCCACTCTTTCAGCTCTCAGGAACAAACCATCCACTTGAGTTCGAGGGCGCTCTAAGCCTCTTGCAAGTAGCGCTGCCTCAAGACAATCTTCTACCAGTTGGTAGCCGGAAGAACTCTGTTGAATAGCAGTCTCAATTTGTTTCTCAACCTCAGCTAAATCCTGCTCTCTCTCGTTGTCGCGCGGCCCCTTTCTGACCTCCTTGCGCAATGCAGTAGTAAGTTTCAACTCGTCTATTGCCAATGATTCGTGTCTACCTTCGAAAATGCTGTTAAGAATCCAGGTTCGATCTAGTATTCTTACATCCAGCTGGTGCTCATTTCTTAACAAATCCTCGACTTCAGCTCGAGTTCGATCCGGTATAAACTGATTACTACTAAAAAAATCCTTGCTGTACCCGCGTTTAGTTCCGGCAATTTTTGCAATGTCTGATCGTACTTTTGGTCGCCAATCTTTTTTAGCGCTAAACGCAAATCCCCATCGTTCTGTTGCTGCTTCTCTTGCGTAGCCCACATGCCAGATGAGGGATAAACCATCTGAAACCGGGTAGGTCTCAGAGTCTACTTTACTGTCACCACCACCTGTAGGCCCTGTTTGTGGTAACAAATTCGGACAAATTATTAGTTGAGCAAGCCGCAAAGCAAAGTGCTCAAAGTCCGTTTCTTGTCCTCTATTTGTTATTTTATCTAAGTGATATTCCAGCATTGAACGATCTAACGCTGAACCTTCGACTATTACAGAGTCAGAAAAACGCTCTGGGCGTCGGGCTTTCATAAATTCTTTGGGAGAATATTTCCTTGATTCCATGAAATCCTCGAAACGTAAATGGTACTACAGATGAGAAAATATCGTACTTGTTTATTTGGGGTGGTGCCTTCAAAGTACAGTTTTATGAATTATTGCGTAATTGATTTAATCTATACAAACAACCAATAAATCACTCCAACTCCCTGCCGCCGCTCTACTCTCGCCCTTTCAACCCCTCTCTGACAAACTCAATCGCTCCCGGCACCTCTTCCCAGTACTTCCCCGCTTCCTTCCAGTAATACCAAGCCTGATCCGCGCCGCCAACGGTATATTGTCCCTCATCCATATTTCTTGGTCGCGGATGGCGGGCTTTTACAATCTCTGCCGCCACCAGCGGCAATGCAGCAACCGCCTGTCTGAAAGCCTTATCCGCCTTTGGCATCTGCTTGAGAGCAATAAGAGCCAGAACACGACCGTATATCGTTTCAGCCATATGATCATCCTGTGAATCCTTACAGACCGTCAGCACATCCTTGTACATCTTCAACTTCAGACAGCAATCGACCACGAGCGCACGGACACCCTGGTTGTCGCCCGGATTCAGGGATAAGATTGTTTTGAAGACTGAGAGCGCCATCTCGGTATTGCCGCTTTCCATGTATTGAAGACCAAGTGAATGATAGGATCGCAAAAAGGGGCGGTTTTCGAGCCACCCCCATTCCAGTTTGTTACCGGCAGAGCTGAACTGTTCAATGAAGCACTGCATGCCGATGTTCACCGCCTGCTGCCACAATAACTGGGCCTCTTGGCTCTTCCCGCACTGGTCAAGAAGCATCGCCAGGTGATGATACACGTCAATGAAATTGGGCGCTTCATGGAGCAGCTCCCGGAGTTGCCGCTCCATCTCCGCCGGAGTAACGCTGCCCAAATCCCGTGCATCAAGCAGGTCGTTGAACTTCATCTCCGTTTCATACGGAATCTCAACGAACCGCCACTCCTTGTTACCAGTATTTTCAAGAGTGGCCCTACTACTCGCACCGGCCGTTTTTGCGGTCTTTTTCATCCCCATTTACCTCTCAGGCAATATTAGAAACGCACTCAACTTTCAACGACTTATACACCACACCCCGCTACCCGCGCCACCATTTTAACCCGTCCGCAAAGCAAAACAGGTCGCATGGCATATTCGCCCTGAGACCTGTCGCAGGTTTCTCCGCATTTTAAATTACGAGATCGCACAAGCTCCTATTTTTTCTCCGGTTCGGCCTCCATGGGTGCAGCAGGCTGGGACGCACTGCCGCTATCCTGCTGTTCACCGGCAGCATCTTCCCCGCTCTCCGGTACTTTCTCCTGCTGTTCACCCGGCATCTTTTCGACCACATCATTTCGGGCCGATGACGGCGCTTCAAACACCGGCGGCGTGCTGATGACCTCGTCAACCTTCTTCTGCAGACGGCCGACATTGGGCGACTCCGCCAGAGCGATCTGATACTCACCTGCATCCAACACACCCTTCTGCCGCAACAGCCGCAGGATCATATTGGAACGTTTCAGCACCTTGCCCAGGTTTTTATAGGGATTATAGGCG
>JAQUCU010000220.1 GCA_028686055.1 Desulfuromonadaceae bacterium | reverse complement strand
TTAGAGCCCCGTTATCACGGTAACTTAAAGAATCATCCGGATAACGTGAGGTTTGGAGGAAGTGGCTTGGAATTAAATTTACACCAAATCCGGGACAAGAGTGAGCTAGCAATGAAGATCGATAAAGAGAACAGCCTGTTACAATCAGCATCCGGACTGCGCATCCATGCAGAAGAGCAGATGAAAGAAAAAAAAGCTGAAATTTATCCCCCCCGGACCAAGAAAGCAACGCAGAGACTTGTTAATGAGCTTGAAGTATATCAGATTGAGATGGAAGTGCAGAATACAGAGCTGCGCCGGGCTCAGGAGGTACTTGAAAATCAGCAGGTCGAGCTGGAGATGCAAAACGAAGAGTTGACACGTGTCCAGGAGAGCCTCGAATTATCGCGAAATATGTATTCCGAATTATATGACTTCGCCCCCATAGGCTACTTCACTTTTGATGCGGCCGGACTGATACTGAAGGTCAATCTCACCGGGGCCAAACTGCTGGGAACAGAGAGGCAACTGCTGGTCAACAGCCCCTTTACCGGTTTTATTGCTGATGCAGACGGAAGGAACGTCTTCTTTCATCACCTCGAAACTGTTTTGCACAAGCAGGAGATGCAGAGATGTGAAATCAGACTCAATGGGAAAAAAACGGAGATCTATGGCCAATTTCAGAGTGTCTCGGTGTACGATAGCGAAACAAAAGAAGATCATATCCTTTCTTCAATCGTTGATGGCTCATTTGCCAGGCAGTTGGGTGTGGAAATTCAGGATGCACGGGAATATGCCGAGAACATCGTGGAAACCGTGCGCAAGCCGCTTGTAGTTTTGGATTCCGACCTGAAGATAGTCACCGCCAACCACAGCTTCTATGACACTTTCAAGGTAGCTCCCGAAGAAACCATCGGCAATTACATCTACGACATCGGTAACCGGCAGTGGGACATTCCCAAGCTGCGGGTGCTCTTTGAGGATATTCTCCCCAATGATACCGTGTTCAATGGGTATGAAGTAGATCATAATTTTCCGGGTATCGGCCGCAAGATTATCCTGCTCAACGCCCGGCAGATTTTCCGGAAAAATATCGGTTCACACATTATCCTCTTGGCCATGGAAGATATTACCATGCGCAAGCAGGCAGAAGAAGCCATGCTTCAGGCAGGTGCGCTGCAGAACGCGATTTTCAACAGCGCCAACTTTTCGAGCATCGCCACCGACGCCAGGGGGGTTATCCAGATCTTCAACGTCGGCGCGGAGCGGATGCTGGGCTACACGGCCGCCGAGGTGATGAACACAATCACGCCGGCGGACATCTCCGACCCACAGGAAGTGATCGCGCGGGCCAAGGCGCTCAGCATCGAACTTGAAACGCCCATAACGCCCGGATTTGATGCACTGGTCTTCAAAGCCCGGCGCGGGATCGAGGATATTTACGAGCTGACCTATATCCGCAAGGATGGCAGCCGATTCCCGGCGGTCGTATCGGTCACCGCCCTGCGCGACGATCAGAATACCATCATCGGCTACCTGCTGATCGGCACCGACAACACCGCGCGCATGCAGGTCGAAGCAGAGCGGTCACGGCTCGCTCAGGTATTGAAAGATAAAAACTCCGAACTCGAGAGAGCCATGCTCGTAGCGGATAAAGCAAACCTGGCAAAATCGGATTTTCTTTCCAGTATGAGCCACGAGCTGCGCACGCCGCTCGGCGCGATCCTCGGCTTTGCCCAACTCATAGAATCCGGGACTCCGGAGCCTACGCCCATGCAAAAGCGCAGCATCGATCAGATTCTCAAGGCCGGCTGGTACTTGCTGGAGCTGATCAACGAAATCCTCGATCTTGCACTAATCGAGTCCGGGAAACTGTCACTGTCGTTGGAGCCGATATCACTGGCCGAAGTCATGCATGAATGCGAGATAATGGTCGAACCGCAGGCCAAAGAGCGCGGCATCAATGTGACCTTTATCCGCTTCGAAACTCCCTATTTTGTCAACGCTGACCGGACACGGGTGAAGCAGCTCCTTATCAATCTCCTCTCCAACGCGATCAAATACAACAAGTCGAACGGTTCTGTTACCGTGACCTGTACTCCGAGCGCCCCTGATTCGATTCGTATCAGCGTCCGGGACAGCGGAGACGGACTGGCTCCGGAGCAGCTGGATCAGCTTTTTCAGCCGTTCAATCGCCTTGGACAAACGGCGGAAGTTGAACAGGGAACCGGCATCGGCCTGGTCGTATGCAAGCGGTTGGTCGAATTGATGGGTGGTACCATCGGTGTGGACAGCACGGTAGGCGAAGGGAGTGTGTTCTGGTTTGAACTTACCCGGACAACTGAACCACAACTTCCTGCCGGGACAGCCGAATTGCCGGCAGCTGCCGAAACGCACATCCAGGGTATCGAACAGGTGTACACCCTGCTCTACGTCGAGGACAACCCGGCTAATATGATGCTGGTCGAGGATCTTATCGCACGCCGGCCCGATATCCGTTTTCTGAGTGCCCGGGACGCCTTCCGTGGCATCGAAATTGCGCGCGCCTCTCTGCCGGATGTCATCCTGATGGACATCAACCTGCCGGGAATCAGCGGACTCGACGCGCTGAAAATTCTGTCTGAAGACCCGGCAACAGCGCATATTCCGGTCGTTGCACTCAGTGCCAATGCCATCCCACGCGATATTGAAAAAGGCCTGGAAGCCGGATTCTTCCGCTATCTCACCAAGCCGATCAAGGTCGACAAGTTCATGGAAACACTGGACGCGACACTCGAATTTGCAAAAACGAAGGCTTCCAGGGCGTAACATACTGGTTCACGCTGAACATATTTCTAACGTACGAAAAGGAACCATCATCATGAGTACCGACTTCGAAATTATTAACGCCAACATCCTGATTGTTGACGATCAAGAGCCCAATGTCGTTCTGCTTGAGCAGCTGCTGCTTGAAGCCGGCTACACCTCCGTTACCTCGACAATGAACCCTGAGGAGGTCTGTGCGCTGCATCTTAAAAATAATTACGACCTGATCCTGCTCGATCTGCAGATGCCGCGTATGGACGGATTCCAGGTGATGGAGGCACTCAAAACTATTGCAATCGACACCTATCTTCCGGTCCTCGTGATCACTGCCCAACCCGACCATAAACTGCGTGCCCTGCGGGCGGGTGCCAGGGATTTTGTCAGCAAGCCGTTCGATCTGGTCGAAGTCAAGATGCGCATCCACAACAATCTGGAAGTACAACTGCTGTACAAAAAACTAAACAGTTACAGCAAGGCGCTGGAAAAGACCGTGCTGGAACGAACCGATGATCTGCTTAAGACAAATATGCAGCTCACGCAGGAAGTTGAGGAACGCAAGAAGGCAGAAAAATCTCTCCAGGGTACCTATGCGGAAATAAAAGTGTTGAAAGACCGGCTCCAGGCGGAGAATATCTACCTTCAGCAGGAGGTCGCCCGGCAGTTTAACTTCGGTGAAATCATCGGCCAGAGCAAAGCCCTTTCACAGGTATTTTCCCAGGTCGAGCAGGTAGCGCCCATGAATGCGACTGTTCTTCTCCTTGGGGAAACCGGCACCGGCAAAGGAGTGGTGGCTCGCGCCATCCACAGCAGCAGCACCCGCAAGGGACGGGCATTTATTACGGTTGACTGCACGACATTGCCCGCGACCCTTGCTGAAAGCGAACTTTTCGGGCGGGAACGGGGTGCGTTCACCGGGTCTGATTCCCGGCAGATCGGCCGCTTCGAGCTGGCCGATGGCGGCACCATATTCCTCGACGAAATCGGCGAGATGCCCTTGGAACTGCAAAGCAAGCTTCTCCGGGTTATTCAGGACGGCGAGTTCGAGCGTCTGGGGAGCCCCCGCACCATAAAAATTGATGTACGGATCATAGCTGCCACCAACCGGAATCTTGTTGAGGAAGTCAAAAAAGGCACATTCCGGGAAGACCTGTTCTACCGGCTCAATGTTTTCCCGATCATGATGCCGCCACTCCGGCAGCGCAAGGAAGATATTCCGCTGCTCGTCAATCATTTTGTTGCCAAATTCAATACTAAAATCGGCAAAAAAATTGAGACCGTGTCGAAAGACACCCTGAACGCCCTTCAGGAGTACCACTGGCCGGGCAACGTGCGGGAACTGGAAAGCGTCATAGAGCGGGCGGTAATTGTCAGCCAGGGGGCCTCACTACAGGTATTGGACCGGTTCGATACGTTCTGCAAGCCTGAGGAACCGGCAGGGGGGGAGGTCAAAGCCCTCGCCCTGTTGGAACAGGACCAT
>JAQUCU010000219.1 GCA_028686055.1 Desulfuromonadaceae bacterium | reverse complement strand
TCTGTTCGCGCTGCTGCTTCTGCTGCTGATCAACCTGCTGTTTCTGTTGTTGCCTCTGATCAACCTGATTTGGACTTCTCGCCGGAGGTGCTTCCTGTCTTTCCCGCTGTGCAGGTGCGGAAGTTTTGCGTTCCAGCTGTTGAAAGTTCTTGCGGACAGCCGTTTCACGTGGCTGGTAATGGTATTGCTTGGTGCGAATTGTCTGCTGCTGCTCTAACTGGCGTGGATACCTGTCTCCTGTATATTGGCGCTGGTAAACGGGCAGCGGGGCGGGCGCTGGAGCAGAACCGCGCTTCCACCGCTCCCATCCGCTTCGACGCTGTTCCCAGTCGCGGCCCCAGTGCTGACCCCAGCGGGGCGGCGCGTTTGACTGCCACTCGCGAAAGTACGTAGGAGGCTGCCGATAGTAGCGCACAGGTATACGGAGGATGTACAGTGGTACATAATAGGGGTCTACAATCCCCCAGGGTCCGTTGTACCAGGAACTGGCGTACCAGTTATCGTTCATGTAAACCCAGTACATGCCGTCGTAAAAAAAATAATTGGCATCCATCCGTGGTGCGTAGTAGACAGGAAAGCCCGGCACCCGGACGAGCTCCGGGAACAACGGCAGGTTGATCCCGATGCTTATGCTGGGCAGACTGATACCGATGCTCACTTGGGCTGCGGCAGAATTTGTCAGGCACAACAACATACCCGCCACAATCAGTCCGTAACGAATTTTCTTCATGCGATCCTCCCGTTTAATAAGTTATCGTCCTCTTGTGTTGCAATTATCGTCTCCTTTCAATGCTGTATTCACAATATCATGGCCATTTCAAAGCTTAATAAGCAACTAATATGCCAGAGAATGTATTCGAAGATAGAATATGCAACTATTCGATTGTACAAGGTAAAAAATGATAATTGTTTGCTGGGAGAAGTGGAGGCATTCAGCGGAAATCATTATTTTTACATAACTGTCATATTTGACTGATTCTGATATCTTTTTTTCTCCAACCCCCACTCCATCTCAGTAATCCTCGTTAAAATCACAATGATTCAATATTATTAGGAACCCTATTCTTTCAACACAGGTCTTGGCACAACCTATGCTTGTTAACAGTATGTAATAAACATTAAAGATAAAGGAGAAAAACCATGAAATCCAGCACGAAGGACAAAGTGGAAGGCACTTTCCACGAAACAAAGGGCAAACTCAAGGAAATGGCAGGGAAAATCACCGATAATCCAAGGTTGGAAGCTGAAGGTACCGGCGAAAAGATTGCCGGTAAAGTTCAGGAAAAGATCGGCCAGGCCAAGAAAGTTTTGGAGAAGTAGAGAGCACTGCGTATCATTCGCCAAAATGTTTCTGACCACTATAGCGTTTGCATTGTACCCAACCATAACGAATCAGAACAGATTGATGCCTTCGGAGTTAAGTGTTCTCAACCATCTGTAGACGGGATAACAGAGCGAGGAACAGAATCTATGTTTCTTCCAGGAGGAAATATGAAAGCCTTGATTATAAGTGCGGACAACTTTGAGGACTCTGAACTGCTGGTCCCTTACTACCGACTGAAGGAGTCAGGCGTCGAAGTATCGGTGGCTTCCCTGAGCCGCGGGGCCATCACGGGCAAGCACGGTTACGAAGTGGCCGTGGACAAGACCCTTGATGAGGTCAACCCTGACGACTATGCAATCCTGGTTCTGCCCGGAGGGAAGGCGCCGACAGCGGTGAGAAAAAATCTAAAGGCACTGGAAATCGCCCGGAGTTTTTTTGCGCACAACAAACCGGTTGCCGCTATCTGTCATGGACCGCAGATCTTGATCAGCGCCGGTCTTTTGAAGGGGCGCCGCGCCACCTGCTACAGGTCTGTGGCCGATGAACTGAAAGAGGCCGGAGCGCTCTATGAGGATCGTGAAGTGGTTGTTGACGCCAATCTGGTCACGTCGCGACAACCGGCCGATCTCCCCGCATTCATGCACGAGACCATGAAACAACTAGGCCTTGGTCCCAGTACAACCAAAGGAGGATCTTTATGATGAACCATGCTGACGGATGGATGGCTGGAGGGATGGCCGGAGGGATTTGGATTTGGACGGTGATCGGCCTTCTGATTGGGATTTTACTGTACGTCATGATTAAGCTGTTAAAGAAATAATCGTGAGTTCGCGACCCGTCTGCAAATCCACCTATCTTCTTATTGGTCATTACAAATCATCACTTTTTATGTGACGTAATTGTTGGAGGATATATCGGTTTTATTACGCCCCTTCTGAGCAAGCTTTATTTTGAAAAGTTAATAATAAACAAGCATCGAGGCTACATTGACGACTGACTAATGAGTTGACGAATATCGAACAAAACATTCCAGCAGGTTGTTTGTTCTGCCAGCTTTATTGGTTTTTGGGTAACGTCCCGACTTTACACCAATGACCCAGAAAATAATTAAAGTTGGCACTATGCCCCGCGGTTAGTTCATTAAAAGAGGGCGATCTGATCAGCTTACCAAGTTGGAATCAATCTCCTTAAACTTGCAGGTATCAACATCCGGCACCCCGGCGTTATTAAAGCGAGTCCTCCAGCATGCCACTGCATCAAAAACTTGAGCGACTATGTTTGCTGAGTTATGAATTCCCCACTGTTTACCAAGTTTTTCGAGCTTCACTCGGCCGGGAAAGTAAGCGCTGGTGTCGAATAGGAGGACGTGTTCGTCGTTCCTACCTATATTGGGAATCAGGTCGAAGGCCGGGGAGAGTCTCCATCCTTGCTGATGGTCGAACACTATCCAGAAGTTCTTTAAGTGGTCATCCGTGTTCCCCACCACGGCATTGAAAACCATCTGACGGAAAAATAGCTCGGAATCTTCCTGAGGATCATTACTGTATTTTCTCAGAACAGCCAGTAGATCCTGATAGCGTAGCTGGTAGAACCCATGAGCTTTCAAAAGAGTTTGAAAGCTGATCATATGCCGGCGGCCGGCTGGGATAATGTCGAAACGGTGGACGAGGAGCACTGACTTGCTCGCGCATTGGACGAGGCGGGTGTCGGGGACGTTGAGCCCCGCCAGTCGAGCAGTCTCCATCGTCGCAAATTCAATCTTCACAACATCTTCCTGATCCTTCACGCTGGGAAACTTTGCGATATAATAGTTGCGGTCGCCTTCGTCAAATACTACTGCTTTTGGTCGGGCTCCACCAGGCGAGCTCCCCGCTCCAAAAAGAAGAGATAAACCTGTTTCCTCAAGATCACCTCGCTCGAAATGCTCTGCGGCAGTTAAGAGTTCAGATAAGTGGATTATTGATGTGTCCTGCGGTGAATCGGCCGGGTTGGTGTTGTCGGAGTAGGACAAAGTCCCAAGACCTGAGTTCCCAAGAGCGAGCAGTAAGTTGGGTGGGTTCTGGCTATTACGGGGAATATTGTGCTGCCGTACGAGGAGTCTTTTCCCCCAGTCATCCGGCAAGCTATCTTCGAAAATGCCAAACATTGATGGATCGGACGTTGTAAACGATTCCGCTGTCAACGGCAGTGTGACCGGGTCGAGAGGGAAGGCGCTGGAGTCCTCAAGGTAGGTACGACCGTACCTGAACGCACTACGAGGTTTGCTCGCTTCACCAAATTCGCTTATCATCTCCCCAACAAAACGAGAGTCTCCGGAGGTTTTTTCCCACACGCCAATACGGTAGATCATGGTTTTTTCCCTGATGCCCTGCGGCGGCTAGGCCTATTCGTTATCTCATATTTGGCGAACAAATCTTCTGGAATTGCAAGAATCAAGTCCAAATCTTTGGAGTGGTCAAGGAGGTCTAATGCTGTGGCCCAATAACCGATCTTGACGCTAGGATCCCCGGACTCCATCTTTCTGAGAGTCGGAGCGCTCACCCCAATACGGGAAGCAAACTTCGCTTGGGGTTCGTTTCTTCGTAAACGTTCGGTTTTGAGTCGAGAGCCAAGCTCCTTTATTTTTTGGTCTGAAGCAATCATATATCCTCATTTAATAATAATATTAGTTTGCATAATAGAGAGTTTATATAGACAATGCAAACTAAATTTTCAGTTATATACTTAGACTGCTATCTACCGAAATATTGCTGGGGCAGACAAGAAAACGCCTGTAATGAGTCGGATTTGTCAAATCGCATCAACTTAATCAACGAGATTCTTGATAGTTGATATGTGCAAATATGCATCGGGTCAGAGTATAAGCTTACGCTATTTCAGAACGTAAAAGGACAACACAAAAGAAAAAGCCCTTGATTTCTCAAGGGCTTTTGAACTTATCCGGAGGGCG
>JAQUCU010000218.1 GCA_028686055.1 Desulfuromonadaceae bacterium | reverse complement strand
AGTAAAAAAATCATGGGAGGATATTATGCAACGTACGTTTAAAAGATTGACTATGTTAGCAGCAACAATTGTTTCCGCTGCATCTCTGCTTTCAGGCTGTTCCGGCAGTGACGGCAAGAATGGTGCAGATGGTGTGGTTGACCCCGCTATGGTAGATTCAGCAGTGGCGGCCAGGATGCTTGCAGACCTTAAAGTTGAATCATGTGATACGTGCCATAATTCATCCGGAACTGATCATCAGGCATTTTACAAGAGTGCAATGAATACCACCGCATTGACAGCAGCCATTACTAATGTTGTCGTTGGCGCTGTTGATGGTACTGGCAAGTATCCAACAACAGCAACATTTACCCTCGCCTTTAATGGTGCACCATACGATGCCGCAGTAGTATCCGGTAAATTTGTAACTGGTACAAATGGCATTGAAAAGACAACGTATGCTGCGACTCTTTACAACACAGCGACAAGACAGTTTTTAAACGCCGGTTCGTTAGGTACCCTCACAAGAACAGGTGTTGCTACCTACACAGTAACCGGTGCGTTGACTGCTGATATTACTGCAAGTAATGGCTTTATCTATATGTATTTCACCAAAGACCTGACAGGAATACCCTCTGTTGGTAACGTCATACTCTACAAATACGTATGCAACATCGCTAAAAAATATGGGACCGTGGATTATACGACAGCTGCCCCGGTGGCAGGTTGCCAGAAATGTCACCCCACCCCCTATTTGAAACATGGTTACAGGGCGGCTGACGTACAGGGCACTACCATTCCAACAATGGCAGCCTGCAAGGCCTGCCACTATGACAATAGAGCCGGTTCTGACGCCGCGGAATTTTTTGGTGATGCAACATACACCTATACCGCTAATGTTATGGCAGATGTTCATGCATCCCATAACAATGTCTTTCCTTACCCGCAAACCATGGCGAATTGTGTCACCTGCCATCCTGCCGGTGCATCGCTTGATGTCGTACTTACGGACGCAAATTTCAGGAAAGACGTTTGTGAAACATGCCATGCCAATGTTCCTGCTACCAATACGGTTGTCAATAAACCGCTCAGAAGCATCATGCCGCATGATATTCCTACAGCGGAATGCAATACATGCCATAAAGTTGGTGGCGCAGCGAGTTCTGCAGTGTTTAGCGCTGTCCACCCCGGCTATGATGCAACAAAATATGACTCAGCTCTTAATGCTACAAATGGTAAGCTGCGTTATACCTACTTCATCGACAGCGTCGTCAAGGATGGCAACAACCTGAAAATTACCTGGGGCGCCACAGATGGTGCCGGCGTCGCTGTGAATGTTCTGAACACAGATGCAACGGGCGGCAAGCCGGTCTTCCTCGGTCTTCCGGCTGACAGAGCAAATGAGTCAGAAGGTGTAAGGATTATGGTAGGGTACTACGGCTGGGGTACCAACAACATCGCCGGTTATGATAACTATCAAAAAGCCGCAATTTTGGCGAATACCACCTACGCCAACGGTAAAGCATTAACTACATTCGCGCTTACCAATAAACTCGCTGACAATAACGCCACAAAGCTTGAAGTTGGTGTTATCGGCGTGCCTCAGGTTAATGGTAAGATGGTTGCCGTGAAATCTGAAACCAAAGGTATCGTGCTTGCTGATGGTTCACTTGTGGATCGTACCAAGATAGTTGACAACGCCAAGTGCAATACATGCCATGACAACATCCTTATTCATACCGGCGATGCGTTTGGCCATACCACCGTTGGTAACGTAAATGCCTGTGAATTCTGCCATAATCCATCTACCGGATCCGGGCATTATGCACAGCAGTCAAGATCCATTGACTCGTATCTCCATAGCATTCATGCCTTCCCGACAGAAACGGAGTTCGTATTCCCGATGTTTACACCTCTCAACTGCGAAGCATGCCATGTTGCAGGTACCTATAACGTTCCTGATCAGATAAAATCACTTGGCGGCGTCATCGACGGCGGTGATATTACTAAAACCACTGACGATGTCACGGTAGGTCCCGCTTCAAGGGCTTGCGCTTCATGCCACCGGGCACTCAATATTAGAGAGAATGGCGGTGCAACTGCGAATTCTGTTACTGTCAATGCGTCCATCAATGCGCATACAGAACAAAATGGTTACAGGATTCCCCTGTCACCGGTAACAAGGTTCATCGATGTTATGAACACGGTTTTCAAAAAGCTGCAGTAACCTCCTCTAGAGGTGGGCTTCGGCCCACCTCGGTTTGATGATGGTACAATCAGCGAAAGGAACAGTTAAAAGGTGGGCTTCGGCCCACCTTTTTTTATCATATGCACCATTATGCCTTGGTGCAGACACAAGGAACCATGAAAAAGGAGCGTGATGCTCACGAAAAAAACATGAAATTATGTCTAGTACTATGTAATACTTATTTATTCGCACAAAACCCCTCCAAGCCTCCCCTTATCAAGGGAGGCTTAAAGGCTTCCCCCCTGACAAGGGGGGACGGAGGGGGTTGGTTTTAGCTGCTCCAGGATACTAGTAAGCAAACCACAGGGTTGTTTAAAGCCCTTACGAATAAATTCCCGCCGTGCACTATTCATTATAGATATCTGTTTTATATGTCACTATCGTTTCTGTATACAATGCTCCTTTATGTCACTCCGCTTAACCTCCCGTAAATACAGTAAACAAGGCTTTGGCACTCTCCTTGCTATAAAAAAACACCTATGACTATGCCATCCGCATATCTAATCAGAGAGATATACCCGCAGGTCTCGCTCCAACCTGAGTTAAAACGGATAAAATGATATTTAATAGCAGAACTAATCTTCCAGAAAGGAGGGAATATTTTGAAACGTGATCTCAAGAAGAAAAGTTGTCTAGCCCTTGGAGCCGGTGTGGCCGTATTGGCTTCATCACTCCTGTGGTCAGCTCCGGTCATGGCGTATGACTATTCATTTTCAGGTGAGTCCAGCACCATATTTCGCATGCGGAGAACAGTGGACGAGAAAGACCTGTATCCAGCCTATGAATATCTTCATCTTACCATGAACGACAACCGCAGTGACGGTTCGGGGGTATCCTTCAACCTCGGCGCCTGGGGGCGCGTCGACCTGGCTGACAAGTCAACATCAGACAGGACGAACGCCGACCTCCAATACGCCTATCTCACGTACCGCGCCGCCAAAAACAACACCATTACCAGCATTGGCCGGCAATTCATCAGTGAGGGCGTTGCCGCCGAGAGGATCGACGGCATTTACCTGCGCAGCGACTTCAAATACGGCTTCGGCGCCTCGGCGTTCTTCGGCAAAACCGTACAGACACAGCCATACCCGGACCTGAAATACCAAAGTGGTGAACTTGTCTACGGTGCACGCGTTTCTCACACAGACAAAAAATACTACACCATCGGCCTCAGTGCTCTCAAAAGTGAGCGCGAGGATCACAGCCGCTTCCGTGAAGAAGAAGCCGTTGACCTATGGCTCAGGCCGTTTCAGCAGGTGGACATCACCGGTCGCTCAAGCTACAACTCCATTACCACCGGCTGGATGGAACACAGCTACGCCCTAAGCTACGCACCATTATCAACCCTTCGCTTCGGTGTAAACTTCTCACAGACAAACTTCAAAGATTACCTGTTCAACGTCACAACCCCCGCACTAAGCATCACCAATCCGCTCTGGAACAGCAACAACAAACTGACCACCACCGGTGCCAGTGTCGCCTACAGCGGCATTAAAAACCTGACCATAGCCGGCGACTACAAACTATACAGCTATGACGAATCCGGCGACGCCTATTACTATGGCGGCAAAGCCACCTACTCGCTGCCTGAAGCATTCGTACTAGGCGTCGGCGCCCACCGCATGGATGGCGGCATTGACAAGCTGTGCTACCTGGAAATGCGCGCCTTTGCCAGTAAAAAGATCGGCCACGCCGACCTCACCATTGATGCCATCAACGTCAGGTACGACAAAAGCATCAACGGCATCAAAAACAGCTATGTAATTACCGGCGCCGCCGGCTATGAGTTCAACCGGAAGTTAAAAGTTGGCGCTGACGTCGAATACTCACGCAGCCCCGATTTTGACAGCGAAGTACGCGGACTTGTAAAGGCGACCTACACATTTGACACAAAGTATGCCGCTGAAGGAGGAACCAAGTGAAAAATAAAATATGTTTTCTATTTATACTAATGTTTCTGATGAGTCTGCTCTACGCCTGCGCCAGCACCAACAGCCTGCCGCGGACGCATCCCGAAGACGTCGGGACAGCACTACCCAACTGCAGCGAATGCCACA
>JAQUCU010000217.1 GCA_028686055.1 Desulfuromonadaceae bacterium | reverse complement strand
CGAAGGGGGAGGAAGCGCCGCCGAAGAAGAGCCCCAGCAGAAATGCTCCGACCAGCCCGCCGCGCTTTGGTTTGAAATCCCGTTTGACCGGGAGACAAATCTCGTACAGCCCCATCAACTGCCCCCCCATGATCAGGGCAATGCCCCCCGCAATCAGATACCACGGTCCCCCCAGGGTGCCGAACATGGTGCCGAGCAAACCGGCCGCCGCGCCAAAAGCGGTGAAAGTCAGGGAAATCCCGAGGATGAAGACCAGCGAGTAACGAAACGCCTTTGTCCGGTCACCGTCGCTGTACCCCCCGACAAAACCGACCACCAGAGGAATAGTGACCAGCACGCAGGGAGAGGCTGAAGAAAGGACACCGGCCAGGAAAACTGCGCCGAAGGCAAGCAGTGGGTAGAGCGTGATGATCTGCTCGATGTTATCGAGAAATGTCATTTAAGCCCAATCGCCTTAAGCTCTTCCAGGATGTCGGCTTTTTCAATGAAGCCCATATGACGCTTGACTTCCCTCCCCTTGGCATCAAAGAAGATCTGGGTCGGAATCATCTGCACCCGATACTGATGTGCAAGGTCCGGGGTTGCCCATACATCGGTAAACGTTACATTTGCTTTGCCTTTCAGCTCGCGATTCAATGTCTCCAAAATCGGCGCCATCTTTTTGCAGGGGATACAGGTGCGGGCGCCGAAGTCAGCCACGGTAGGTTTTCCGGATGAAAGTGCCGCGCGAATGGCAGCATCGTTAGCAGAGGGAAGTTCGGCATGGGCAATGGTTGTCATCATCAAAAGAGCAAAAACGGCACTATATCGCATCATATAACCCCCATAATTTCTGCAACAGAGGCCACTTTACCGGAGAACAGCACCTTGCCGTCAACCACCAGCGCTGGCGTGCTCATGACACCGTAGGCCATTATTTTAGGTATTTCTTCAACCTTAACAATCTCTGCGTCTTTGCCGCTTTCCGCAACCGCTTTCTTCACGTTTTCATAGAGGGTCTTGCATTTGGCACAGCCGGTGCCGAGGACTTCAATCTTCATAATTAATTCTCCTTAGTGATCTCTGCTTCAAGCAGTATTTTGATTTCTTTCGAGCAGCATCTGCCTCGTGGGGACAGCTCTTTGCAGCGCCCCTGGGTGCAGGCTTCTGTCATCCGGCGTATGTCATCCATGGTGCGAGCGCCGTTCTGAATTGCGTCCAGAATTACTCTTTTGCGGACACCGCTGCACCAGCAGACGGTCTCATCCTGAGGCGCTTCAAGGACATTTTTGGTTTAAAGACTCTTCACAGTTTTCCCTTAGCCGTAAGCTTCTCTTTAATAAATTCACTGAACACGGCCGCATCGGGAAAGCTGATCGCCTCGGACGGGCAGAGGCGGGCGCAGGTTCGACACTCGACCACGCAATTATATGGATTAACCACTGTCGATTTCCGGCCTGTCTCATCAAAGGTCAGGACGTTATTTTTGCAGATCGTGATACATTCCCGGCAGCCGCTGCACTTTTCTGCATCGATGGTTGGAAACCAGGGAATTTCCTCACGCGGGATTCCTCGCCATTCACTCATGGCCAGCCTCCTCTCAGGGGTTGTTGGCAGCCAGTTCCTTGATTGCGGCAACCGCCTCTTCGGTGGTTTTGTTGCGTATGTCAAGCGGGAAATGATTTGCCTTATCAAAGCCGATCGCCTCGAAGGCGTCGCGGTACATTTTGCCCTGCATCTGGGGATCACATGCGGCGATGTACAGCTTCTCAGTCTCACCCCCCGAGAGAAGCACCTTCAAGAATTCCTCGCCATCGCCGACACAGAGCTGCGGGTGCAGGCAGACGTAATCAAAGAGCTTCTCCCGGCGCACATCAGACAAAACGCCAAAAACATCCATCTTGGTAAAGCTGGGACAGGTCCCCTGGCAGACGCACAGTACGAATCCTTTTTTTCCTGACATGGCTCTTTTCCTCCTTTTTAGTCAGTTGAAAACTTGCTAAACAGTGTGAGCATATTGAATCCACAGCAGGTCTGACAGTCAGCCCCTTTTTTCGCTATTGAACAGGCCGCTGCGCACCTCGGACTCGCGCCTGACGATGGCGGTTGCCCGGTCAATGATTTCAAAAACTTCGGGATGTTTGACGGCATAGTAGATTTTGACCCCGTCTTTCCGGCGCGAGAGAATGCCATGAGTCTGCATGTACGCCAGGTGACGGGAGGTGTTGGACTGTTCCTCGTCTATTGCCGGAAATATTTCACAGACGCAGCGCTCGCCGTCGCGCAGAAAGTCTATGATCTTCAGACGGGTCGTTTGAGCTATGGATTTAAGAACATCGGCCTGATAGCTGGTAGTTGAACTCATGATAAACTCCGTTATTATATGAATGTATAATCATATATGCTTGAGCATGCCAATAGTCAAGAAAAAATCTGGGTTATTGACGAGTTACATAACTATCTGATACGATTAAAATAATGTAGATATACCGACATGAAAGCATTCAAGGTACGTTCTGAATTATGAAACATCTAGCCCAAACAATCAAAGCCCTTTCCGACCCTATACGGTTGCGCATAGTCCTTTTATTGCAGGCCAAAGGAGAGCTCTGCGTCTGTGACCTGATGGCGGTGCTGGGGCTGCCGCAGTCCACGGTTTCCCGCCATCTGGCCTACCTCAAGCATAGTTGCTGGGTTGATATCCGTCGCGAGGGGGTATGGATGTACTACTCGCTGAGCCGGGATAACTGCGACATCTGCCGGGAAATGCTGCTGACCCTTGAAAATTATGCCGCACAGCTCCCCGAAGCCGTATCTGATCGCGCTGCCATGGCCGCTTTCCTTAAAGACAAACCTGCACGTTGCTCCTGATCTTACGTAACCAGAAAAATCTTGCAGGACACCTCCACCGGCTGTTCTTGATTTTCAACTTGATATATCTGCTAAAGCGGATATAATCGGCCGCATGAAAAAACAAATCCTTTTCCTCTGTACCCATAACTCCTGCCGTTCCCAGATGGCCGAAGCACTGGCCAATCACTTTTTGGGCAACCGCTGCCTGGCCTTCTCCGCCGGTACTGAAGCTACACGGGTCAATCCAATTGTTATCCGGGTGCTGACTGAACTGGGCATCGACACCTCACACCTGCGTTCAAAGACAATGGATGAATTTGCCGGCCAGACCTTTGATCATGTGGTTACCCTCTGCGGTGATGCCAATGAAAAATGTCCACTCTTTTTCGGGGGAGTTCAACGCATCCACCATGGTTTTGAGGACCCATCACGATTGACAGGCAGCGAAGAAGAAGCTCTTCCGGAATTCCGCCGGGTGCGAGATGAAATCAAAAATTGGATTATAGATTATTTTGGAGGTATATAATGAGTGAACATCTTTCCGGCAAGCTTTCTTTCCTCGACCGCTGGCTGACCCTCTGGATCTTCGCCGCCATGGCACTGGGCGTCGGTCTCGGCTTCTTTGTCCCCGGCACGGAAACCCTTATCAACCGGTTCCAGGTCGGCACCACCAACATCCCCATTGCCATCGGCCTGATCCTGATGATGTACCCCCCCTTTACCAAGGTAAAGTATGAGGATATGCCGGAAGTCTTCCAGAACAAAAAAATCCTGGGGCTGTCTCTGGTACAGAACTGGCTGATTGGCCCGGTACTTATGTTCGTACTGGCTGCGCTGCTGCTGCCGGACAAGCCTGAGTATCTGGTTGGGTTGATCATGATCGGTTTGGCACGCTGTATTGCAATGGTGATTGTCTGGAATGAACTGGCCAAGGGAAACACCGAGTACGCCGCCGGACTGGTCGCCTTTAACAGCATCTTCCAGGTACTTTTTTACAGTGTCTACGCCTGGCTATTCATCACGGTGCTGCCGCCACTGGTCGGGTTAAAAGGAATGGTGGTGGACGTCAGCATCGGTCAGATAGCCAAAAGCGTCTTCATCTACCTTGGCATTCCCTGCATCGCTGGCGCCTTGACCCGCTTAATCGGCGTAAAAATAATGGGGAAGGAGCGTTATCACCGTGAGTTCGTGCCGAAAATAAGCCCCCTGACCCTGATTGCCCTGCTTTTCACTATCGTCGTCATGTTCAGTCTGAAGGGGAACCTGATCGTACAGTTACCGCTTGATGTAGTGCGAATTGCAATCCCGCTTTCCATCTACTTTATTGTCATGTTTCTCGTTTCATTCTGGATGGGTAAAAAGATGGGGGCCGACTACAGCAAGACCACCACACTGGCTTTTACCGCAGCCAGCAATAACTTCGAACTTGCCATTGCCGTGGCAATTGCGGTCTTTGGTCT
>JAQUCU010000216.1 GCA_028686055.1 Desulfuromonadaceae bacterium | reverse complement strand
CTGGCGCGCAACTCCGCAGTGGAGTTCAAGGCGGCGCTGGTCAAGGGGCGCAGCAACTACGCTTGCCTGCGCAAACTGGAACATGCCGAGGCGGAACCGTCCCTTTTCCCCGATCAGTCTTCTGCCGAACTGACAACAATCATCGAGTGGAGCCACAGCAGCAAGGACGGCTGCCGCAGCGATCTGGCCTTCATGCCGCACAGCAGCACCTGGGAGGAGGTCTGCTGTGAAGCCGACCAGTGCGGACGGTCGCGCTGCAAACATTTCAACCGCTGCTTCTTTTACCGGGCCAGGCGTGAATCATCCGCCGCCCGGGTACTTGTCGTCAACCATGCCCTGCTGCTGTCGGATATCGTCCTCCGCAAGGAAACCGGCTACGATGCCACCGCGATCCTCCCCCCATTTACCCGTCTGATCTTCGACGAAGGTCATCACCTTGAGGATGTCGCCACCAGCCATCTGTCGCTGACAATTGCCCGCAGCGGCATCCTCAAACAACTCCACCGGCTGGTACCGCAAAAAGCGGGGCGAGCCGGGCTGCTTACGATCATCTCCGCCCGTATCACCCGCGATCTGCCGGAATCGCAGGAGGGGCTCTATGCCGAGCTGTCGGGACTGCTGGAAAGTCACCTTCTCCCCAAAGTCCGTGATCTGGCGGGAATTACCGAACAGACCATGGACTGGCTTGCGATAAGCGTAGAGCATGAATGGGGTGGAGGAACGGTCGCCGGCAGGGAACAGAAGGTGCGGATCACCCCCGAGGTGGAGCGCACACCCTTCTGGCTTGAGTGCCGGCAGCGGCTCCACACCCTGGCGGATGCGGTAAACGATTATACCTCGTCGCTGCGGGCTCTGGCGATGCGGACAAAGGATCTGCCGGAGAAGCTGCAGGAAAAGCTGGCTGACCAGCTGCTCGATACGAGCGGCATCGAGGGACGGCTGCAGAGCATGGCCGACGCGCTGCTGTTCTTTACGACCGAAGCCGAAGGGTACTGCCGCTGGATCGAGACCAGACAGAGCAATCGCGGCGTCCAGGCGAGGCTGACCGCCGCGCCTCTCGACATCTCCGCCCAGCTGAAGGAAACCGTCTTCGACAAGCTCAAAACCATCGTCGTCACCTCGGCAACGCTGACAGTCGGTGGTGAATTCAACTACCTGAAAAAGCGCACGGGCTTCGCCCTGCTCCCCAGAGAGCGCGTTACCGAGCTGCAGCTGGCATCGCCGTTCGACTATGCCAGCCAGGTTTTTGTCGCCGTACCGGAGGAGATGCCGGAACCGACGGCACCCGGATACCGTACGGCGTTGGAGAATCACATCCTCACGGCGGTTACGATCTCGCGCGGCGGAGCCTTTATCCTCTTCACCTCCTACGATCTGCTCAATCGTGTCTACCAGGCTCTGTCACCCGCGCTGGCACGTCTCGGGCTGACCTCCCTCAAGCAGGGGGAATCCGGACGCCACGCCCTGCTGGCCCAGTTCCGCAAAGAGGGCAACTCAGTACTGTTCGGCACCGATTCGTTCTGGGAGGGTGTTGATGTCAAGGGGGATGCGCTGCGGCTTGTCATCATCGCCCGGCTTCCGTTCCAGGTGCCGACCGAGCCGGTCCAGCAGGCCCGCGCCGAAAAGATCAAGGCCGACGGCGGCGACCCGTTCCGCGATTTTTCCGTGCCGCAGGCGGTCATAAAGTTCCGCCAGGGGTTCGGGCGCCTGATCCGGAGCAACGACGACTGCGGAGCGGTTCTGATCCTCGACCGGCGCGTGCTTAACAAGAGTTACGGCAGGATTTTCCTCCGTTCGTTGCCTGATACTGAGATTGTCAGAGGGGATTCAGCAGTGATTTTCAGCAGGATGGAGGAGTTTTTCAAGGGGGCGCAGGGGCGCAGCTTGCGCCCCCCATCCGATTAACCTATAATGTTTTCATGCGCTTTTTAGCGCTGAAGTTGAAACACTGGAAATACATCAGGCAGGGCAGCAGAAATGAGAAGATTGTCGAAGCGAGAACCAGCGGTGCGCCGGCCGCCTTCTTTGCATCCGGGACAAGCGTGACGAAGACAACAAAGAAAGCCACACCGCAAAATTTCCACAGATCCCCGATCAGCCGTTTTTTACGCAAAGCAGCCATCTGCTCGGTTGTCAGTCCTGGCTGGCTCCCTTCTATTTCTACACCGGCATCGCGCCATGCCAGCCGGTACACAGGATAGATAAGCAGTAACTGTACGGCAATAGCTGCCACGATGCTGCTGACAAACTGTGCCGGCTTGCCCAGAGCGGCAAACCGAGCCTGGAAAGCGAACGCCAGAACGATCAGCAGCCCAGTTAATATGGTTTGGACAATCCGGTAGATCATCATCTGGCGGTTAAGTTTTTTGAAATCGATACTGGCCATTGGCATACACTCCGAAAGATATTTATAACTCTGTTTCAGGGGCGCAAATGTAACAGAAAGCTGCCCGATGCACAAGCTTGCAAAATGGCACCGGGTATTTTAGTAAGTTAGAAACAATTTCCCGCGTTTTTCTGTTAGAATATGTTCCGGTTATTGCACTGGTCCTGCTTATCCGGGCTAGCGGCAGCCCAACCTGCCGTTCAGACTAAGATTACTTCACAAGAGGACACAAACCATGACTATTCTTCGCCGCGTCTTCCAACCGATCATGACCTTGATCGCCATCCAACTGGTATGGATCACCGTTGTTGTGTTCTGGATCTACTGGTTTATCGGCAAGAACCGCGAGTTTCGCAATCTTGCAGAAAAATACCGTCCCGAACTGCTCAGTCAGGGTGCAAACTGGCCAATCATGGTAGAAGGGCTCGTCATGATGGTGCTGATCCTGATCGGCGTTTACGTGATCTTTCTCTACTGGAACCGTCAGTCAAAGCTTTATCTGCAGCAACGCAACATAATCTCCCAGGTGACCCATGAGCTGAAATCCCCGCTCGCTTCCATCCAGCTCCATCTTGAGACCATTCGCCTGCGCAAGCCGGCTGAAGACCGGCTCGATTCTTTTGTAAACACCATGCTGGCAGATACCGACAGACTCCACTATCTGATCAACAACCTGCTGATGGCCGCCCGGCTTGAACAACGCCGCAAGCAGACCGATCGACGGATGACAGATCTGACACAACTGGTAAATGAGCATGTCGAGCGGGAGCGGAGCACCCTGCCGCAGGGGGGGACTATTTCGTTCGAAGCGCCGCCATCTCTGAAGGCGATGGTCGATCCTGAAGAGATGAGCATGGTGGTTCGCAATCTGTTTGAAAATGCGGTGCTCTATTCGCCGCAAAGCCCCGATATATCGGTTCGGCTGGCTAAAACCGGAGTGTGGCTGCAACTGTCGGTACAGGATCATGGCAGGGGACTTAACAAAAAGGAACTGAAAAAGGTGTTCGACCGTTTCTATCGGGCCCAGCCTCCGGGCGACAATGTCCGCGGGACAGGGCTTGGCCTTTACATCGTGGAATCGGTAATAAAGGGTTATGGCGGTACAGTCGGGGCGACAAGCGACGGGCCGGGCAAAGGCTGCACGTTTACTGTAAAATTTCCGACGGCATGAGGAGAGCACAATGACTGAGGACAAACCACATATAATGCTGGTTGAGGACGAAATTCATCTGGCTCGCGGCATCTGTTTCAACCTGGAAGAAGATGGGCTCCGGGTCAGCCATTTTGAAACTGCCGAGCGGGCTCTGGCAACACTCGAATTTGAACGGTTCAACCTGGTTATCCTGGATGTTATGCTCCCGGGAATGGATGGTTTCCAGGCATGCCGAGCCATCAGAGCCGTCGACCCGCGTGTTCCAATTCTGATGCTGACCGCCCGCTCCGAAGATTCCGACAGGGTAGAGGGGTTGGAAAACGGTGCCGATGATTACCTCACCAAACCGTTCAACCTGGCTGAGTTTCTGCTGCGGGTAAAAGGGATGCTGCGCCGTTCTTCATGGTATCGCCAGGATCCGGTCGAGGAGGGATATCGCTTTGGTGATAATGAGGTTTTTCTGCTTTCTTACCGGGCCAGAACATCCCAGGGAGAGATTGATCTGACCGAGATGGAAGTACGGGTGCTGTCACTTTTCTTCCAAAAGGATGGGCAGGCAATTCATCGCAGCGAGCTGCTGCAGTCCGTATGGGGGTACAGCAACGATACCGAGACCAGAACACTGGATAATTTTATCGTCCGGCTCCGTAAATATTTTGAACCGGACCCGTCACATCCGAAACATTTTCTTACGGTTCGCGGTGTCGGGTACCGGTTCAGCCGCGAAGGTGAACAGTAAAAACAGGCGTCGGCGCTTTCTGAGCACCTTCCGCTAGTGGTGATAGCGCCCTTTA
>JAQUCU010000215.1 GCA_028686055.1 Desulfuromonadaceae bacterium | reverse complement strand
GAACCGGATAAGTTTCTGTACCCTGTACTTCGGTGGCCATGCGCTTAACTGCGGAGTCCGCTCCTTTATCGGCGAAGAGGCGTACCTGATCATGAAGGAGGAGCTTGTCTCCGCCTTCAAAGAGGGTGATTTTGCCGCCGTCATCAGGCTGATTGACACCCATTTCGGCATGCACAATTACTCCATCAAGGACCTTTTTCGGGACGAACAGCGTCACATCCTGCATCTCATTATCGCCACCACGCTCCAGGAGTTTGAGGACAAGTTCATCACCCTCTACGAAAACAGCAAAAGCCTGATGGGATTTCTGCGGGAAACCGGCATGCCGGTGCCGCACTACTTCATGACCACTGCCGAGACAGCGCTCAATCTTAGGCTGCAAAAGATGTTCACCTCGGAAACAGTCGACGCAGACAGACTGAAGGAGGATCTGGACGAGATCAAAAACTGGAATGTTGTTGTGGACAGTGTAGCTCTTGAATTCATCATCCGCCGCAGAGTGGAAGGAGCGATGACCGCCCTGCAGGAGGAGCCGGAGAGTTCCCCGCTCATGGACGAGGTTCTCCATCTGGTACAATCGCTAGCGGCTCTCCCGGTTGATGTGAATCTCTGGCAGACACAGAACATCTATTGGGACATGGTGCAATCCCATGCTGCGGACATCCTCTCCGACACCGATCGGGCGAGCGACCGGATCTCCTGGAGCGAAGAGGTCGGACATCTGGGACAACTGCTCTATTTCAATATTCCTGCGGTACTGGCAGCAGCAAGGGGAGGGATATGAACGGCAAGGGGCTTAAAATACCGGCAGCAACCTACCGGCTACAGTTTAATTCACATTTTGGCTTCAACGATGCCAGGGAAATTATTCCCTATCTGCACACCCTCGGCATCAGCGATATCTACGCATCACCTTACTTCAAGGCGAGCGCGGGGAGCCTTCACGGATACGACATATTGGACCAGAACAGCCTGAACCCCGAGATCGGTTCCGAGGATGAGTTTGATGAACTAATCTGCGAACTGAAACAATGTAATATGGGGCAGATCCTTGACATCGTGCCGAACCATATGTGCATCGAAGGGCAGGGGAACGCCTTCTGGATGGATGTGCTCGAGAACGGGCCGAGCTCACTCTATGCGAGTTTTTTTGATATCGACTGGCACCCGGTCAAGAAAGAGCTGGAGAATAAAATTCTGATTCCGATCCTGGGCGACCAGTATGGTGCAGTGCTTGAAAACGGAGAACTGCGGCTTTCCTTTGAAGAAGGCTCTTTTTTTGTATCGTATTGCGATCATAAACTGCCGATCGTTCCGAAATCCTACAACACTATCCTGACACTTGGCATCGAAGTTATCGAGCAGGCGCTTACGGCAGAGGCTCCTCAGTTTCAGGAGCTTATGAGTGTTGTAACGGCACTCAAAAACCTGCCGCCGGCAACGGAACAAGATCCTGAACGGATAGCAGAACGCTATCGTGAAAAGGAGGTCGTCAAGCGGCGGCTCTGGAGCCTTTATCAAAACAGCGGCGAGATCAAGGCGTTTATTGAGGCAAACGTGTCAGTCTTCAACGGCACACAGGGGGACCCACACAGTTTCGATCTGATGGACGCCCTTCTTCGGGAACAGGTCTATCGCATCTCCCACTGGCGGGTTGCTACCGAAGAGATCAATTATCGGAGGTTCTTCGATATCAATTCACTCGGCGCCATTAGGGTGGAGGATCCGGTTGTCTTTGAGGAAACCCACCGCCTTATATTCAAGCTTGTGGAGACAGGTAAGGTCAACGGACTGCGCATTGACCATGCCGACGGCTTACTTGACCCGGAAGATTATATCAGACGGCTTCAATCAGGCTGTTTCATCCGGATGTACGGTTGCATCATCGATGACGGCAGTGTTGAGAAGGAAGGTAGTGTGGCCGTCAGGGAAAAATATGACCGGATTATTGCCGCAGACCCTTCGTACAAACCGTTCTACATTCTTGGCGAAAAAATACTTCTCAAATCCGAAAAATTGCCTGATAACTGGCCGGTATTCAGTACCACCGGCTACGATTATGCCAACCAGGTAAACGGACTGTTTGTTGACACCTCGAATGCCAAATTGTTTGAAACGCTCTATACTCGTTTTATTCAGCACCGCGTAGATTTTCAGGATGCCGTCTATGAGAAGAAAAAGCTTGTCATGCAGGTAGCGATGTCTAGCGAAGTCAACACGCTGGGCCACTACCTGAACAGAATCTCCGAGCAGAATCGGCATACACGGGATTTTACACTGAACAGCCTGATCAAGTCGATTGTGGAGGTAATCGCCTGTTTCCCGGTATATCGAACTTATACCAACAGCTTTGAAGTACTGGATCGGGACCGGCAGTATATCGAAAGCACTATCGGCCGGGCAAAACGCCAGAATCCGGCTATCAGCGCCTCGGTATTCGATTTTATCCGGGATGTTCTCCTGCTCCGTTTTCCTGATGCCATGATTGATGAGCACAAGAATACATGGCTTGATTTCGTGAAGCGCTTTCAGCAGATCACCGGTCCTGTTATGGCCAAAGGGGTCGAGGATACCGCATTTTACCTGTACAATAGACTTGTCTCCCTGAATGAGGTTGGTGGGAGCCCGGAGCGGTTCGGCATCACTCTGGATGCATTCCATGGCCAGAACATCGAACGGTGCAAAAGCCGTCCGCTGGCCATGCTGGCCACATCGACCCATGATACCAAAAGGAGCGAGGATGTTCGTGCGCGGATAACCGTTCTTTCGGAAATGCCCGAACAATGGCGCGAGGAAATCTCACGATGGAGTCGCCAGAATCGCAAGCTCAAAATGGTTGTCGATGGCAAAACGGTGCCGACACGCAATGAGGAATATCTGCTCTACCAGACGTTGGTTGGAACCTGGCCGTTCTGCAACCTTGATGATGAAGAGTTCGAACTGTTCCGCTTCAGAATCAAGAAGTACATGTTGAAGGCGATGCGTGAGGCAAAGGTTCATACAAGCTGGATCAGCCCTAACTCGCTACGTGAGGATGCGGTGATGTACTTCATCGACTCGATCCTGATAAATACCGGGCAGAATAACTTTCTGCACGATTTTGCTTCATTCCAGAAATTGACCGCTGCCTGCGGGATATTCAACGCTCTTTCTCAGACGCTCCTTAAAATTACATCGCCGGGTATCCCTGATTTTTATCAGGGTAATGAATTGTGGGATTTCAGCCTCGTCGATCCCGACAACCGCCGTCCGGTGGATTACCGCTTAAGAATGTCTCTGATGGATGAACTTATGCAGAAGGAATCGGCTGATGGTCTCCTGGAAACGGCCCGAGAGGTGGTCAGGACCCGTAGCGACGGCCGCATAAAGATGTACTTGACCTGCAAGGCACTCAACTTCCGCCGCAAGAATCGCTCATTGTTTGAATCTGGTAGATACCTGCCACTGGCAGTGGAAGGTGCCAGGCAGGAACATGTCTGCGCTTTTGAACGTTCGGTTAACGACAGCTCTATCATGGTGGTGGTACCGCGTTTTTGCAGCAGCCTGATTAATGACAGCAACGGTTTGCCACTGGGGGCGGAAATATGGCAGGATACCAGGATAATTCAGGAGTTTGATACAGCAGCAAGCCGTTACCGCAATATTTTTACCGGGGAAATATTGGAGCTCGATCAGCATGATGGAGTCCTGAGCCTTGTTCTTAGAGACATATTTTCTGAATTTCCTGTGGCTCTGCTGGAAAGGCTTAATCGTGATGGCGATGTTATTTGAACACATAGCAGCCAGGTGTGGTTTAGGCTGCGTCGGATCAGGGGAATACCGATGCTGAACAAACGTGGCTGCGGAATACTGCTTCACCCGACGTCGCTTCCCGGCTCCGGCGGGATAGGCTCGCTGGGGATGGATGCCAGACGCTTTATTGATCTGCTGCGCGACATGGGAATGTCATACTGGCAGGTGCTCCCGCTGACACCACCCGCCTGCGGCAATTCCCCCTATTCCGCCTTTACCGCGTTCGGGGGCAATCCGCTCCTGATCGATCTGGAACGGATTGCCGGTGAGGGTGATCTTGTCGATGCGTCCTGCAGCGGCCGGTATCCCGAAGATCGTGTTGATTTCAATGCCGTTGCCGGGATCAAAATGGAGCTGCTGTACCAGGCAGGCTCCACCTTTCTGACCCAGAAGGGGACACCCCGCACCGTTGAATTCCGGCATTTCTGCGACACGACCCCCTGGCTGCATGATTATGCCCTTTTTATGGCGCTGAAACGGCGCTTTCACGGGAAGAGCTGGAGCCGGTGGCCTGCAGAAGCGGCGCGTATTACCGAGGAAACGTATTATACCTATTCGGATAGACT
>JAQUCU010000214.1 GCA_028686055.1 Desulfuromonadaceae bacterium | reverse complement strand
CAGTGAAAATGCGAGCGCCCCCAATTGTGTGCCATCTCAATGTTATCGTCCCAAAAATAGTAGCCCGTGCCTAAAAATTTAAGTACTTTGCCTGTTTCATTATATTCCGATAAAAACGGAGCATTTTCGAGGATAAATGCTTTGCCGTTTTTTTTGCTACAGGTATGGTGGCCAATAGTTTTCATAAGGATTGGTTTTATTGCAGGCTTATAAAAATAGAAATAATTATTGATTTTACTGAATTGTCTCCATTAAAACCCCTTTCAAGCGTTTTTCAAACTTGTTTAAGGTAAATTCCTATTCGTATTTCTGGTGACCGGATGCACCTGTTTGTTGTATTTGTTTATTCTAAGAATGTTTGAAATTTGTATTGGGATAAAAAAGCTTTTTGTGAATTTCAAAAGCCTTATCGCGGCTTTGTATGTTTTCTAAAATTTGGTATTGGTCTAACAATGGTTTGAATCTTTCATTGCCAAATTTACTTATACCATTGTAGAATGTAATGTATAACTCATGGTCGCTCATTTGAGCTTGAATAATATCAATATATTTCTTTTTATCGACAATGTTTGATTCGTGAACAAATTTTACAATGTGGTAAAGATTACGAAAATAATGGCTAAGTTGATATTCACCCATTTCTAACAGATAGTTAAACTTTTTATTTATTTTTTCTTCGTGACTAATTTTTTCTAACGTATCTATATTTTTACATTCAGAAATTTTTCTCTTCAATTCGTTACTGAATGTATATATATATTGGTGGCTATTAAGGTATAAATCCTTTCCATAACCACTATATCCTTCATAAATATATGCTTCTTTGATTTTTAAGATTGTGTCTTTTTGGGCTGAAAGGAGGTTGAAAAATGATGCCTCAAATTGTTGTTGGTAAAAATTCTTATTTTGCCCATTTAATGTAAAGTAAATAAGTACAACTGAAATAAAACTAAAAATAGTACCCACTAAGCCACTAACATATGCACCAAATGCACCCCAGTCGGAAGATTCAACAGATAAACTATGGTGCCGAAAATTTATGAAGAATACCAATAAACTGGTAATTCCTAAAAAGATGCATAAAATTACAATTGCATTAAGATAGTTTTTTTTCACTCGTCTATTTGTTAATTAAATTGTTATAAAGTTTGAACATTCTTTTACCTTTTGTCTTCCATGATAAATCAATAATTCTTGAATTGCAGTTTTCAGACATTTGTTGAAGCAATAAACGGTTTGAATACAGATTTCCAATTTCTTTTGCAAATGAATCAGTGCTTTGCTTTGGATTAGTGACTGGAATTTTTCGACCAATTACCTCGGTTACAATTTCACCATGACCACAACTGTCAAAACACAAAATAGGCAAATTGTTGGCAATTGATTCTAGAATGACATGTGAAGTGCCTTCAATAATACTACTAAAAAAGAGAAGGTGTGAATTAGTCATAATTTCATCTACTTTTTCACGTGATACCTTATCATGCCAAACGCATATGTTATCAATGCCTAAACTGTTTGCATATTCTTTATAGCTATTCGTAACATTATCATTTACTCCAGAACCAACAATATGAAATTTCAAATTTTCAAGGTGTTCAACTTTTTTTATGGCATCAAGTGCCAGATAAAGCAACTTTGTGGGGATAAAGCGACCGACCCAAACAATATTAAACACTCCATTATTATTATAATCGTTTTTTGATGTGTTATCGTTAATATGACAGCCGGTTTCGTTTAAAATAATACTTTCCTTTTTAAAAAATCGTTCAATAGATTTTTGCGTGTTACCCGAAGCAGCCAGAAGTAAATTAGCACGATTTATACTTTTTCGTACTCTTGGGTTTGTAATTGCTTGTACTGTATTTGCAAGATTCTTTAAGGTATAGAATATTGCATTTTTAAGACCAAGAGAGCTTAAGAATGAAGTTTTTACAAAATTAAACCCACCAATTGGACCCCAAACAAACGGTATTTCTTTAATATTCCAAAGATACCCCGGTTCACGATAACCAATCATGTTTAATTGGTGTATAATGTCAATTTTATTGTTTTTAATAATTCCCAGAGCTATTTCGTAGGTTCTTTTTTGCCATTTTTTGTAGTAGTAATAAAATCGGTAATCGCCCTGGTTCCAACACATCTTTCGAGCTTTTTCACCAATGTCATTAAAATAGAAGTGAATATTGTCTTTTTGTGGAAGATTCCGTAAGGCTAATTCAATTTCATTTTTAAACTCGGCCTCTGTAATTACATGAACATTGCAATACTTTGCAATTTCAATGGTCCAGTTCCAACCCACACCGGGTTCGGAACCGTGATTGGGACTAACTGCATATGCATTGATTAGTATGTTCATAACTTTTGGGTCGCTTCTTTATATGATTTATAATATTCTTCTACAGACTCTTCAAATGGATATTCCATTAGGTTTTTATCCAAAGGGGTAGAATGGTATTGATTAATTGCTTTTTTCAGTGTTTCGGTGAAATCAACTTCATTTAATGGATTGAATATATATCCATTCATGCTTTGATTTATATAGAATTTTGCACCAGCATATTTGCTACATAAAACTGGCACTCCAAGAATAAGTGATTCATTTACTACGGCACCAAAGGGTTCGTGAGTGCTGGGTAAAATTGAAAAGTTTGAAGTTTTATACCATGCCAATAAGTCTATATGTTCATGCCGCCCAGCCCAAATGATGTTGTTTGAAATACCTAATTTATTTGCCAAGTTTTGTAATTCTTGCTTAAAGGGGCCTTCGCCAACTAAGATGATACGTAAAAGTGGGTTGTTTATTTTAGAAAATGCTTTAAACAAGTATTGGATACCCTTAACTTCATGAAGTCTACCAACAAATAAGATATTGATTGTGTCTTCAATTTTGTATTGTTTCTTTAGTTTATTCGCCCTTTCTAATATTGCTTCGATGTTTTTTAAAATAAAACTTGGATTTTGAATGTTGGGGCAAACGCGAACGATTATTTTTGGAAAATGTTTCTTATACCATTCTTGAACATCCTTGTTGTAAACAACAATGCCGCTTGTATTTGAGAGAACTATCGTACGTGCAATGCGTCGAAACCATTTTGTTTCAGTTGCCATTTTTACATTGTCCGATGTCGTCGCAAGGTGTATGAAATCGAAAATTTTCAACCGTTTATAGCAACTTAGCAAAATACTAGTCAAACCGTATTCGTTGCTAAAAACAACATCTGGTTTGTATCGGTTTAATAATTTGTACACTCCAATCCTAATTTGCCTTGTACCAATATTAAAGCCGGTGTTGAAAATTACAAATTTCACCTTAAGCTGTTCTCTCAATTTGGTTTGATTGAAGTTCTGCTCTGGTGCATTTTCAAATTGGAATACTACTGTCAGATTGAAGTAATTGTCCAATTCGTTCAGTATATCAACTCGATACGGAGCAAGGTAAGGTAAAAATAGAAGTGCTTTTGGTTTCATTAAAAGTGAACTTTTAAATTATGATATAATTTTGGAAATAAAGTTTTTAAGTATGCTTTTATAATTGAAACTATAAAGGATTTTATACCCCAAAATTTTCTTTTGTATTTTGAATAATCCTTAATATTCAGTCCTGTGGAAATAATACTTTTTTTGAAAAATGTATTCAATTATATTCAACTTAGAATGAACAGAATTTAAATATAATTTAATTTGTGATATTAAGAGTCTAATATAATCTGATTAAGATTATCAACAAATATTTGCCAGGAATGTCTTTTTAAGAATAATTTGTAATTGCTTTCCTGAAAGTTATATTTTATTTCCATTGTTTTTTTTAGGTCGTTGAAATTGTTGAATGTTTTAACATTAATTGATTTCTCACTAAGTAAATCTTTAAATGCGCCTACATTTGGACCAATAACACATGCTCCAACTGAAAGAGAATCCATTAATATGCCTGAACTTAAAATTGACTCTGAGGCATATGGCATAAGAACAAATTTTGTCTTAGCAACACAATCTTTTAGCTCTTCAAAATCAATGGAACGATTTTCAAATGATACATTATCAACTAGTTCTTCTTTAATTTCTTTTAAGAGATTAACATCTGAACATTTACCGATAATTTTTATCTTTTTGTCTTTTAAGTCTTTAGAATTTTTATTAAAAATGAGAAATTCTAGTACCCCTTTATATCTTGAAATATTACCCCAAATTAAGAGGTCATTTGTTTGTTTGGTTTTTGGTAATATACCCCTGTTTTTTGTAGGGTGGATAAAATAGAATGATTTATGTTTTTCTTTTTTTAAATCTTCTAATCCTTTTTTAGAGTGAGTAATTATTATGTGTGCTATAGACTTTAACTTATTCATTAATGTTATAGATAAAA
>JAQUCU010000213.1 GCA_028686055.1 Desulfuromonadaceae bacterium | reverse complement strand
GGCATGTTACACCTCCTTTTTATCTGGTTCCTGTTTGCAGAAGAAAGCAGAACCAGTTACCCGCCCTCTTCTCCTCCCTTGATTGCGTCCTCCCTGACAAACCCTATTGCAGGAGCAACCCGGCATCGCAAAAGCTCCCTCTTCCAGCCTACCGGCCAGACATGCCTGCAGAACCTCCCGAACTTCTCCAGCAATAAACGGATAGACTCTGATGCCGGCATTTGTAGCGACTGAATGGGCATCACATGAAATTGCTCCGCAGACCAACACATCTGTGAGCGCTTCCCGCAGACAGGCTAACTTCTCGATGGTCAAGGCGTGCGGCAGCATCAGCATCTGCTCTGAGGCTATATTTATCCCTGCGGCATCAAAAAGCATTGCTTGTCCGGTCACATCAAAGACCGGCGAAACCCTGCCATTCCAAAATGTGATTGCTATCCTCATGGCTGCTCCGATGTTGCTCTTTACCTTGTTTAGAGCAATAGCCAGGCCAAGACGTGACTACATTAAATTTATTAATAACCATCTATTATAATTGAGTTTTTTAATTGTGTCTGGTGTGCTTCGTTGCAGTATGGTTGCAGTTATGCAACGATAGGAGGGCTTTATGGTAGTGTTTGTGCTACTGTCGGATGTTTTTCGAGGAATGCCCGTTTTGTTCAGGCAGGTGTACCTGGGGTGGGTCACAAATTCAACGCCGATTGACAAGATGTAAAGTAGTAGCTTTTTCATGGGCCACATATGCCTGTTTTGAAATGATTTCAAAAATAAAGCATAAGCTGGTCAAAATAAATAAAGCATAAAATGGCCAATTGGCCATTTTATGCTTTACGTTTCATAATAGTGTATACTTTTGGCCTTATATGTGCCATATTTGGCACATATAATAACAAGTAAAACAGTCGGCTTAGTAATGCTCTCACATAACTAATTGATATAATTACTTGAATTTTATTTATTTGAGATTGGCATGCTATTAGCTAGTGTATACAGCATATCTGTTCACAAAAACTCGAAGTCTATCTAATAAGGAAAAGAGAGGAAGATTGCCATGGGAAGAATGAGAGAAAATCCGCGTTACAATGTTATTTCAATGAGGGTGAGCGACGAAGAGCGCGACCACCTGGAAAACCTTATGAAAACCACCCGCAAGAGCGTCTCGGATATCATGCGCGAAGCTATGGGGTATTTTTCGGCACACTATGAGCAGAACGAATTGGACAGAAAAGCCGCATAGCCTGACATTACCACTCAAATGCAATGAGGCGTAGGCAATTGTCTACGCCTCATTGCATTCAGCCAACCGGAACCTGCCCTGTTATCCAGCCTCCAGCTAGTTGATCACAATTTCAAACTGCTCCTGATGAAAACCGGGCTTAGCCCTGACAGTGATCCTCTTCTTGAATTTCTTTTCAAGCTCTTCAAGACCACGCCGTTCTTCATCATAGAGCAGGTCAGCCACCTGCGGATGAACGGTCACAGTCGCCTTGGTGCCGCGGACATCAAGCATTTCCCGCCGCAACTCGCGGAAGATTTCATGGCAGACCGTGATTTTCGACTTGATGTAGCCGCGCCCCTCACAATAGCTGCATGGCTCACACATCATACGGCTGATATTCTCACGTACCCGTTTCCTGGTCATTTCCACCAGCCCGAGCTCGGAAATTTTCAGAATATTAGTCTTTGATTTGTCCGCTTTCAGAGCCTCTTCCAGCGCCCCATAGACCTTTTCACGATTGACCTCCTTTTCCATGTCGATGAAGTCAATAATGATGATCCCGCCGATGTTACGCAAACGGAGCTGATATGCGATCTCTTTGACCGCCTCCAGATTTGTCTTCAGGATCGTATCTTCCAGATTGTGTTTGCCCACGAAACGGCCGGTGTTGACATCTACGGCACTCAACGCTTCAGTCTGCTCGATGATTATATAGCCGCCCGACTTGAGCCAGACCTTTCTACCAAGCGCCCTGCTGATCTCAACTTCCAGCCCGTAATGATCGAAGATCGGCTCTTCTTCATCATAAAGCTCAATCGTATATTTCATCTTTGAAGCAAAGGTAGAAATAAAATTCACAATCCTGTCGTAATCGACCTGCGAGTCAACAGTAATCTTATCCACCTGTTCCGAAACGATATCCCGAACCACTTTCTGAACGACATCCAGGTCTGAATGCAGCAACGACGGCACAGCGGCCTTGGCCTGCCGCCTGGATATTTCCTCCCACAAAGTTGTCAGGTACTGCATGTCGGCAATCAGGTCCTCTTCACTTTTTCCTTCCGAAACGGTCCTGACAATGTAGCCGGAACCCGGTTTCTTGAGGCGTTCCACGATCTCGCGCAGACGTTCGCGCTCTTCCTCGTCCTCAATCCGCCTTGAAATCCCGATATGGTCAACCGTCGGCATATACACCAGATGACGCCCCGGCAGGGAGATGTGGGAGGTTATGCGGGCACCCTTGGTGCCGAGCGGCTCCTTGGATATCTGCACCAGCAGTTCCTGCCCCTCCTGCAGAAGATCCTCAATCGGATGGAGAGGGCGGAAATCATGGCGATCCTGATCCTCTTGCTCCTCCCGCTCCTCAGCCGGTTCATCGTCTTTTTTGTTACCGACATCCAGCAGAGACTCATACTCTTCAATCGCATCGAACACATCGGCCACATAGAGGAAAGCCGCCTTCTCCAGGCCTATATCCACAAAAGCGGCCTGCATTCCGGGTAGTACGCGAATGACGCGACCTTTGTAGATATTGCCCACTATTCCCTTTTCACGGCTGCGCTCGATATAGAGTTCGGCAATGGTGCCGTTCTCAATCAGCGCGATCCGGGTTTCGTGGGAAGCGGCATTGATAACTAGCTCAGCTCCCATGGTAATTTTCTCCGTTTATATGAAATATTAAATCGTTAGTAATTTTTACGGGGCAAAGATGACTTCAAGTTTTTCAACCTGGATGTCATCACCCTGAAGCGCCTCATCACCGGTTATGGCCCGGGCAAATTCGACCGGCTTGCCCCTTTTGGCGATCAACTCCAGTGTCTGCCCGTCTGCAGAGAGCGAAACGGTTTCCCCTCTCAGGTCCACAGCCTGGCTCTGCCCTTTTTTTGTCCGCTGGATAACGAAAGTGTCCTGTGCCAAAAATTGCACACATTGTTCAGAAAGCTGGTCCGGGGCAGCGCCAACAACAGTTATACGGTAGCGGGTCGCCTCGATCAGGGTCGAGATTGATGGCGATTTGACGTCAACCTCCTCCGACTCCAGAATCCGCAGCCCTTCAGGCAGCACCGCATTAAGACGCTCCAGTACTTCCAGGGCAGCAATACCGGCGGCGACAAACATATCCATATACTCCGCCTGCGACTCGACCCCCACAGAGGTTGCCGTGCCGAATGAAAAACGGGGATGCGGGTGGAAACCGAGTGAAAAAAGAATCGGCACCTCTCCCCTGCTTACTGCACGGGTAAAGACGGTAAGCAGCTCAAGGTGGCTCAAATAGCGCATGACCCCGCTCTTGGAAAACCTGAGACGCATCCGGGCGGCCACCGGCTCACCGGAGGGTCTGTCCGGCCGTGGCGGCAGGCTTGGCTGCAGGGAAGTTCTGTTTTTCACGGTGCTGAAATCACAGACGCCGCAGGCGCTGCAACTGCCGTCACGACAGTCTTTTGTTGCCGCCTCCGCTATAGCCCGCTCGCGTTCGGCCAGCAGAAATTCACGGGTCACACCACAATCGAGATGATCCCACGGCAGTATTTCATCCAGCCTGCGGCGCCGCAGGTACCATTCCGGCTCGATCCCGCAGTCGGCACACGCCTGCAGCCAGCGCTCCAGCGAAAAATGCTCTCGCCAGCCGTCAAAGCGACAACCCAATTCGACGGCACGGATCAACAGAGGTGCCAGACGGCGGTCGCCACGGGCAAACACCCCCTCCATGAACGAGAGCGGCGCATCCTGCCACTTGAATTTGAGCTTACGCTTCTTGAGATCGCAATGCAGCTGATACTGGAAATCCGAGGTTTCCTGCATCGAAATCTGCGGTTCCCACTGGAAGGGTGTATGAGCCTTGGGGACAAAGGTGCTTACCGCAACATTGACATCACCGGAAACGCCGGTCCCCTTGGCCTGATCCTTGACCTGACGAGCCAGAGTTGCGATCTGGGCAACATCGTCAGCCGTTTCGCCAGGCAGCCCGATCATGAAGTACAGCTTTATCAAACGCCAGCCGGCCTGGTAGATTGCGGCGGCTCCGGAGATCAGATCAGCCTCGGTGATCCCCTTGTTTATGACTCGCCGCATCCGGTCGCTTCCCGCCTCCGGGGCCAGGGTAAAACCGGTCTTGCGTACTTTTTTTATCTCATCAATCAGTTCATCCGAC
>JAQUCU010000039.1:12654-18481 GCA_028686055.1 Desulfuromonadaceae bacterium | reverse complement strand
TCAATGCTCCAGGTAAACTCGCATCTGCCACCAACCCGTTCGGTGACACAATCTCCAACCGCTACGACAAGATGCAGCGTCCGGCAGTTGTTGATGCGAGCAGCCAGTTCAACACATCAAACAACTCGCACCACGGCGTAAAAGGCCCTCGCTACACCGGCCGTACACGTGCTGCAGGCGCACGCCAGATCGCTTCTGCTGCAACGTTTGCTGCCAACTCATCTGCAACTCTGCAGGGTGTACGCAGCACCATTTATGACGCAGGCAACCTCAACCAGCTCTATACTCCTCTCGAGAATGCTGGTGGCGAAACTGCTCCTCGTACCGGCGCTGCAACACTGGGCGACGATTCAACCCTCCATTGCGGCGACTGCCACACCGTCGGCCAGTGGAAAGTAGGTTCATCGGAAACTGCTAATGGTTCCCCGACTCCGGTCGCTATCGGCGCACACGGCTCCTCCAACGAGTACCTGCTGCGTAACAGCCTCGGTACCGACCAGCGCCATACCCAGAATGCGTTTAACGCAGATGCTACAACTGGTATCGTAACATATACCAACCCGAACGGCGCATTCCTGGTCTGCTACAACTGCCATAACTACAACAAATACGGCAGCATCTTCCTGGCAACCGGCGTCGTCGGCGGCCATGTTGGTGAATACGACGCGGCAGGTCGCTGCAACGGCATCGGCAACACCCTGCCGTTCAACGGCTACACCACGGGTTCTGCAACCGACGGCACACAGTTTGCCAGCCGTTTCATAGGTCCGGTTTCCAAATACGCTGCTACCCCGGCGTTTGCTCCTGGCTTCCCGCTCAAAGGGACCGCACCTGCTGGCGAGCAGAATCCTGACTTTGGCAACATCTTTGGCATCCAGTGCCTGAACTGCCACAACTCCGGCGCCGGCAACGCCTACGGCGGTATCCACGGCTCCGCCAAAAACACCAACACGATTAATGCTACCGTCGACCCGTCTGTAACAGGCGGCGCTTACATCGACGGTATGGGCAACACGAACAAGGTTGAGCGCTTCCTGCCGGGTCTTGGCGATGCCATGCACGTTCCTGGTACACTGGGCGGCTTTACTGGTGGTACTGCTGCCTTCACCAATGGCAGTACTGCAAACAGCACCTCGTATCAATACACCACCGGTGGTATCTCCAACGACACCAACTGGGAACAGAAACACTGGCAGCAGACAGCTACCACTGTTATTACCGCTGCCGGCGTAGTTACCGGCAACAAGAGTGCAGGCGCAGGCTGCTACACCTTGGGTGGCGCAACTGCTGCTACAAGCGCTCTGAGAGGACCATCTGTAACCGGTGCCGGCGGAGCTGAAACCGAACTGCTTGATACCTGGGGTGGTTGCGATGACCACGGTGCTGCACAGGGCAAGGGCGATCACGGTTTCATCAAAAAGATTGTCCGTCCGGTAACGTACTAACATTTGTTGTGACGTGGTGAGGGGGATTGCCCCTCACCACCCTGCTGAACATGTATTGAAGGCCGGCACCCAGGTGCCGGCCTTTTTTTGAACATACTACTACTTCCATTCTTAACCGTTTTACCGATCATTTATCGTTGACGGCAGTGAATTTGAGCTGTTACTATCCGCTGCGTTTCAACTGGTTTATCTTTACGTTTCCGGGTTGTGTCCAGGCCCGGTTTGATTGCTACATCAATCTGATTTATGGAGTTAAAAATGAACAACCACCGCTGTATCAAAACTGTTTTCCTGTGCGTTATCCTGGCCTCTTTAATCGGCTGCAAGTCCAAGCAGGACAAACCTGCCACGAACGCTGGCGCCCCACAGGAAAAAGCTGCGGCAGCTGTCGCACCCACACTGGATAAATCCGGCGCGCCAGTGGTTTCATCGCAGGATAAGGCCGATGCGCAAGCTGCAGCCGTGCGTGTCCTTGATTTAATGGAAAGCGGTGACTTCCCCGCCATTTACAAGGATGCCGCAGCCGGATTCAAACAGATCGGCACTGAGAGTCAGTTTGTCGCTAAATTTCAGCAAACCAGGAAGAGCGTGGGTGTACTCAAAAATCCGCAGCAGATAAGCTTCGGAATCCTTCCCGACAAAGGCTACGTATTGGTCTACCGTCTTGAAAATGAGCGCTACAAAACCGACATGCGCCTGTCTTTTGCCCGTTCACAGAACGGTAAAATGGAGCTGGCCGGATTGAATCAGCATGATGAGTTGAAAAAATAGCCGGCTGCACTGGATGAGCTGATGCGGGGCACTTTTCACTTACTATTTGCCGGTTAATCTGCTACATAAATACTTAATTCTTTCACTCAGGTACTCACTCCAGAATCAGAAGGAAACAGATCGTTTTATGAAAGCTGAATCCAAACTCTCCCGACTGGTACTTGCATCCCCATGGTTTTTACTCATCTTTCTCGTGATCCCGCTGCTTGTTATTCTGAGCGTTACGCTGGGCTTTCACATCCCTCTGGTGAGATCAACTACGCCACTTCTCGTTAACAATGTCTGTTTTGCCTTTCTTGTTGCCTGCCGACTGTTCCGCTATTGTGCCGGACTGAGAAAGTCCATCAGGTACGGAGCAGCCTGCTGCAGACCGCCCCGGAGCTTCACGCTTCATTCGCCGGTTGCGGATGTGCAGGCGCTGCTCGGGAAGGCGGGCTACTCATGCGACGCTGACGGACGCTACTGCGAACAGCGGGATTTCGGCTACCTCGGCACTACGGTTATGTACGCCGGACTGTTCATCCTCCTTTCTGTAGGCAGTCTGGACAACCTGCGGCAGTTCTCCGGAGTACTGCTGGACGGTATGGGCCCGGCAACCAGCCTGAGCAAGGTCAACTCCTACCGATCTATCAACAAGGGACCTTTGGCTGCCAGTCCCGCTTCCTTGCCAACGATGCAGATCCTCAGCCAATCTCTCCCTGACAGCACGTACCCGAAGGGGACAACAACAGTCGCTTTGACTGCGGAAGATGGCAAAACAGAGACATCCACGCTTGTACCAGGCATACCGTTACGATATGGCGCCTTTGATATTTCCATGGCGAAACTTGTTTTTCAACCCGAGATCGTGATCAAAGACAAGGATTCCGGGACTATCCTGTTTGATGGATTGGTCAGGCTCGATCCACTTGTGCAGAAACGTGGCGCATACAGTTTTTATGGTCTGTTCCAGGGAGATATTCTGGGCGGCGGGGCCTACTATCAGCCGGAAAAAAACATGCTGATGGTGGTTGTAACCAAGGGCGATGAGAAGGTTGTAACCGATCTGGCTTTTCAGGTAGACCAGCAGGTGTTGAAGGGGGATTATATCCTCTCCTGCGCAAAGATGGGACAATGGTCCGAGATCCATGTCATCCACAGAAGACACAAGGGGCTATTGTTTTTTGGGGCTGTCCTGGCGGCCATCGGACTTTTGCTAAGGGTTGCAATCCGCCCCCAGCGTGCCTGGCTGGAAGAGACGCCTGAAGGGTGTGTGGTGAGTGTTCTTGGCAAAAATACATTACGATTATTGAAGCTTGCAGTCTAGATTTAGTAAAAGGAAATACAAATGGCCTACTGGGAAATGGTATTTTATTTAGTTGCAATGGTGGTTTATGCACTGGCGGGGGGCGGATTCATCTACTCCTTTGTTTTCAAGAACCCCAGAGTAGTTTCGAAGGTGACGCTGCTGGTCGCCTTTGGCTTTCTGGCCCAGACGATTGCTATTGTCGCCAGGTTCAATGCGACCGGGCATCTTCCCTGGTCGGGGCATTACGAATATGCACTGATGGGGGGGTGGTTCATTATTGCCGGAACCCTGTTTGTCGGTTGGCAGAACAAACAGTTGCAGGGGCTGGCGGTCGGCACCGTCCCACTTGTGCTGATAATGCTCGGCTATGGCTATGTGCAGAATCCTGCACTGACTCCCATGGCTGCAAGCCTTAAAACCGTCTGGCTGTATATCCATGTTTATTTTGCCTGGCTTTCCTTTGGCGCCTATTCCCTGGCTATGGCGGCGGGCGTGGTTTTTCTGCTGAAACAGAAGAGTGAAGCGCTGGCGGTTCCGAATCCTGCATATGATAGATTCCCCTCTCTGGGGCGTTTGGACGAGTTGATTTTCCGTTATGTGGTGTTCGGGTTTATTACCGATACCATCATGATTTCGGCCGGCGCCATCTGGGCCAAAGACCTCTGGGGAAGTTACTGGGCCTGGGATCCTGTCGAAACCTGGTCTCTGATCTCCTGGCTTACCTATGGTATCACCATTCACCTGCGGGTTACATTCGGCTGGCGTGAAAAAAGATTGGCCTGGCTGGCTATTGCTGCCCTGAGCAGTGTTATTATCTGCTTTTTTGGCGTTAACCTTGTTGTTAACACCAGCCTGCATGTATTCCAGGTAAGATAAATAAACCGATGATGGATGAGTTAGAAACGATGAGAGATGAGAAAACCCCTCATCCCTCATCTGGCCTGCACATCCCTCATCCCTCATCGCCCCTATGATCAAAAAAATACTTAAATATCTCAGCTCCCTCCGTTTTACCATTCTGCTCATCAGCCTGCTCGGACTGATTTTTGCGATTGGCCTCTGGGTACCACAGCAGAGACTGTTGAAGAGCATTTATCTTGAGTGGCAAAGCAATTCTCCATCACTTGTAGCTTTCCTTGATGCACTCGGTTTAACCACGATCTACACCTCGCCGATTACCATAACGCTATGGCTGCTGTTTTTCCTCAATCTGTCACTGGTTTTATGGCAGCGGTGGCCAATCATAAAAAGCCGGATAACACTCTCTGATGCGAAGATAGTTGATCCTGTGGCTGCAGGGGGGTATCCGTTCCGCAGCTCATACCCACTGTCGGGCACTATGGATGGAGAGAAGATTATCGGTCTGCTGCGGAAAAACCGCTACACCGTACTGGGAGATGCATCCGGTTTTTATGGCGTAAAGAACCGTCTGGCGCCAATTGCCTTTATGCTCTTCCATCTCAGTTTCTTTCTGGTTCTTCTCGGTGGGTTGATAAGCGTGTATACCGAGTTTATCGGTTATCTGGACCTTGCCCAGGGAGAATCGTTTCAGGGTGAGATCAACCGTTATAATGACTCTCCACAGCCGAAAATGCCGGAGATCGGTTCTCCACCCAGCGCCTCGTTTACGGTAAAAAGTATTGTCCCGCGTGTTGTCCACAATACGCCGACCGGAATCAGTGTGCTGCTGGTGGACAACAACGGCACGACCCATGATGTTGATATCAACCGGCCCTACTCAACCGGACAGACATCATTTGTTTTCAAACATCTCGGAGTTGCGCCGATCTTTGCCATCAAAGATGCTTCCGGCCGGGAGATAGACAAGGGCCAGTTCAAGCTGGATGTCCTGCAGATGAGGCCTGACCGTTTTGGCTTGGCCGGATTCACCTTTACGGCAAAATTCTACCCGGACTATGTTCTGTATGAAGGGAAGAGGGCGACACGTTCCATGGAGTTCAATAATCCGGTGTTCTCCATAGTAGTGGAACGGGAGGGAAAGAAGATCACGGAGGGGCTTGTTCCCAGAAACGGTGCCCTGGAGTTTGCCGGCTACCGCCTCGAAATGCGTGATATGCCTTTCTGGGTGCGCTTTTATGTCGTCAAACAGCGCGGGCTTTCTATCCTGTATGCCGGCTTTGCCATTGCAACAATTGGTGTTATCTGGCGGCTGCTCTTCTTCCGGAGAGAGATCGTCGGCGCCGTGAGGGAACAGGATGGAATGCGCTGTCTGGTGGTGGCGGGGCGTTCCGAGTATTACAAGAGTCTGGCAGAGGATGAGTTTAATAAACTGTTTGATGGAATAGTCGGAAAAACGGATGAG
>JAQUCU010000039.1:0-12554 GCA_028686055.1 Desulfuromonadaceae bacterium | reverse complement strand
TGGAGGTACACATTGAAACGTTTACTTATTCTTGCACTTGCATTATTGACGCTCTGCACCGCCTGCCAGCATGAAGAAAAAAAAGTTGCGCTGGATAACTCATTGCGTCTTCTGGTGAAGTTTGACGGCAAATACGGATACTGCGACCGGGGCGGGACTACCGTCATCCCTCCTCAGTTCGACTCGGCCTCCCTCTTTTCCGAGGGACTGGCTGCGGTTCATGTCAACGGCAAGGACGGCTATATCGATGTCAACGGGACTATGGTAATCCCCCCAAGTTTCGATAAGGCATCCATTTTCCTGAATGGCAGGGCATCGGTGCAGAAGGGTGGCAAGTGGGGCTACATCAACCAACGTGGCAAGGCGGTCACCGATTACGATTACCTTTCAACCTTTGCCTTTACGGATGGGCTGGCAGCAGTGGTGGTGGCCGAAGGGAATGGCGCCAAGGCGGGTTTTATAGATGACAAAGGCAATTATGCAATCAAGCCCAGGTTTGATGACGCTGCCCAGTTTTCAGAAGGGTTGGCCGCCGTTAAAATCGGGACCAAGCATGGGTATATCGACAAGAGCGGAAAACTGGTGATACCGGAGCAGTTCTTCCAGGCCGCTATGTTCCGCGATGGACTCGCCATGGTTAAGATAAACGGTAAATTCGGTATGGTAGGTTATATCGACCATAGCGGCACCATGGTAATCCCCGCACAATACAGTGAAGCGACTAATTTCAGCGATGGGGTTGCCGCAGTAAAAAAGAAAGATACCTGGCAATTGATAGACAAAACCGGAAAAACGATTATCGACCAGGAATTCCCTTCACCAACCATCTTCACCGAAGGACTTGCGCCGGTGATGGTCAAGGGCAAGGTCGGTTATATGGACAAGCAGGGCAAGATGGTGATCAAGCCGCAGTTTGCCGCGGGGTCTATTTTTGTTAGCGGACTCGCACCTGTTAAGGTGGGTGAAAAATGCGGGTTCATCGACAAAACCGGTAAAATGGTAATTGAGGCCCGCTTCGAATGGGATCAGCGGTCAATCGACCAGTACACACATTTTAACACGCATTTCAGTGCGGATAATCCAAAGGAAAAATAACCATGCAGATCGGACCAGGACTCGGTGTCGCCATCATGATGAACAACTATTTCCACGACATGGCCACCGGCCTGTTGGTGGGGAGCGGCTTCGCCCTGCATGCGATCATGCGCATCCAGGCGTCAATGAACACGCCACAGGCAACCATGTTCTTCCTGAAGACAAACCGTCAGATGAAGAAACTTTTCAAATTTGCCCTCTGGTGGGTAGTACTGGGCGGCGTGCCGCGTACCATCTTCTACACCAGCTTCGAATGGGCCAACGCCGCTGACAAATTGCAGATCCCGGCGCTGGCGGTGAAGCATATCATGATGTTTGCGGCGGTTGTCTGGGGGATAGTCGCCTGGCGGCGGATGCAGAAAAAGGTTGAACTGCTGAAGGAATCGCTGCCGGTAGAAATGCGGGAAAGGCTGATGAGGGATGAGAGATGAGAGATGAAACCTGTATTTGTGTACCATAAATTGCATGTCTGGCATATGGCGAAGGATCTGGTCAAATTGATATATTCCTTAACCAGCAAGTTTCCTGCTGCTGAAAAATACGGGCTTGTTTCACAAATTAATCGCGCTGTTATTTCTGTTGCATCAAATATCGCTGAAGGTAGTGGTCGCACCAGCCGCAAGGATCAAGCTCATTTCACGCAGTTAGCGTACGGATCACTAATGGAGGTTGCGTGTCAGATGGAGATTGCGATGGACCTTGATTTTATAGCGGAAAATGATCTCCTGCCAATAATGAGATCAGTTGCAAATCTGTCAGAAAAATTATCTGCACTTCGCACGGCACAATTGAGGTCCGATACAAAATGATTTCCCCTCATCCTTCATCCCTCATCTTTTATCGTTTTGAGGTTCACCCTCATCTCTCATCACTCATCCCTCATCGGTACTTGTGTTTTTCTCATCCATCAGCTCTCATCGGTCTTTAACATGCTCTTCCGTATCCTCAAAAATTCTTTCCTCAAACGCCCCAAGGCGGTTTTTCTGATATTCCTTTCTGTTGCCATGGGTGCAGCCGTTGCGACGGCATTTTTGGGTATTGCCGGCGAAATTTCACACAAGATGGCGTTGGAACTGCGCAGTTACGGCGCTAACATTTTACTTGAACCGTCCGCCGTTGAGGGGGGCGGTTTTTTGCGTGAGGAAGACCTGCCGAAAATCAAGACGGTTTTCTGGAAATACAACATTACCGGGTTTACCCCTTACCTGTTTGGTGTCGCTGACTTCTCTGCAGGCGGAAAGAAGGAGCGGGGCGTTGTATCGGGCACATGGTTCGCCAAGCAGCTTGAGGTGCCCGGTGAAGATCCTTCAGTTCAGGGAATAAAGGGGATTGCGCCCTGGTGGGAAGTACAGGGTACCTGGCCGGAGGGCCCTGATGAGGCGATTGTCGGTGCAACCCTCGCGAAGCGGCTGGGGGTAATCGTCGGCAAAGAACTTGATGCGACGGTGCATGGGCGGACTCAACGTTTTCGTGTTGTTGGCGTCGTCACAACTGGCGGATACGAAGAAGAGCAGCTTTTCGCCCCCCTTGTGACGGTCCAGTCACTTTTGCAGAAACAGGGGAAGGTTTCCCGCGTACTGGTAAGCGCACTTACGGTGCCGATGGATGAATTCGGCAAGAAAGATCCCGCCTCCATGTCGAAGGATGAATACGAGAAGTGGTACTGCACAGCGTATGTAACCTCGGTGGCCAAAAATGTCGAAGAGGTTATGGCTGGAAGTCGTGCCAAGCCTATCTGGCAGATTGCCAGCGCCGAGGGATCACTTCTTAAGAAGCTGAACAACGTGATGCTGCTGCTTACTGTGCTGGCGCTCGTGGCTTCTGCAACGGCCGTTTCAACCAGTCTCATGGCCTCCATGGCGGAAAGGGGTCCGGAAATAGCCCTGATGAAGGCGGTCGGTGCCGACCGATTCCAGATCAGCGCTATCTTTGTCGGAGAAACCTTGATAATTTCGATCGCAGGCGGGGTAGTCGGTTACCTGCTCGGTGACCAGCTTGCGGGAATCATAAGCCGCACCGTCTTTAACTCGGCAATTACATCACCTCTGTGGCTGTTTCCAACTGCGATCATATCTGCCCTTGTCGTTGCAATTGCCGGAAGCGTGGCTCCGCTGCGCCGGGCGCTGCTTATTGAACCGGTGAAGGTGCTGAAAGGCTGAATAAAACATGATGAGGGATGAGAGATGAGAGATGAGAGATGAGAGATGAGATGGAAAAACAGTGAAAGAGAACCCAGAAAAATGAGAGATATTAAGAACATTCAGATAGTTATTTATGCAGGGCTTTTAAAGAGAGGTTTTCTCATCCCTCATCCCTCATCCCTCATCGGTTCTCAGCAATGAACAGACGTCGCTGGCTCATACATCTCGTTTTACGCGCACTCGCCCATCGGAGGGGGCGCACCGTGCTTTTGCTGGCGGTGTTGGCTATGGCTTCGAGTCTGGCAACTGCCCTTGGTATCGTTTCATCCTCCATGGAGAAGCGGGTAGCAGAAGAGGTGCGCAAATACGGGGCTAATCTTGTGATCATCCCGGAATCGGCCCGGCTTGATGTGGGCAGCGGCGGCCTTAATTTCGGCGTTGTCAGTGAACCGTCTTATCTGCAGCAGAAACAGGTGGAAGAAGCCCTTGTCAAAAGTGCGCTGAAAGCTGAGGTCTCTTTTCACCTGCGTGGCGCACTGCAGTTGAAAGACGCCGACATCATGGTGGAAGGGGTTAATTTCAGCGATATCCGCAGGTTGTTTCCATGGTGGCAACTCAAGGGTAATTGGCCTGCGGCTGGCGAGACGATTGTCGGCAGCGACTTGGCGTCCCGCATGAAACTTAAGGTCGGAGACATAGTGGAGTTAGCCGGCAGCAACAATAAAATACCGTTACGCGTCTCGGGGATTGTTGCGTCCGGCGGCGAAGAGGACGGCCTCCTGTTTATGGCGCTTCCGGAACTCCAACGGGCTCTTGGTCTTGATGGTCAGCTTACACTGGTTCGTCTCATGGTGACAGCGGGGGGTGACAGCCTCAAAAAAAGTGCCTCGGCTCTTCAAATGCTGCTACCGGCGGCAAAGGTAAATGAGGTGCGTCAGACCGCCCGGACCTCGGAAGGCCTGCTTGCCAAAGTCAAGCTGCTGATGCTCATGGTGACGGCGGTGGTTCTTGTCTCCGCAGGAAGCAGCGTGGCCGGCACAATGAGCACGACAGTGCTGGAGAGAGGCAAGGAAATAGGGCTTATGAAGGCGATGGGAGGAACCCGCTGGGAGGTTATGCTGATTTTTTGCGGTGAAGCGGCGATGCTGGGGGTATTGGGGGGGCTCGCCGGGTATGTGTTTGGCAGTGTCATTGCACAGTTCATTACCAAAACAGTTTTCTCCGCATCTGCCGATTTTATTCCATGGTTTGCCGGTATCTCGCTGGGGGTAAGTCTGTTTCTCGCCCTGCTAGGAAGTATTGGTCCGATGATTTCGGTATTCAGACTCGATCCGGTGAGGAGTCTCAGAGGTGAGTAAAAAACGTTGAGAGATGAGTAAAAGGCTGATGAGGGATGAGCAAAAGACTGATGAGTGATGAGGGATGAAAGAAGGTTTTCTCATCTCTCATCTCTCATCGCTTTTTAGAAAGGTTATTCAAGATGGCAGAAACGATTATTGAAACAAACGGTCTCACCAGAAGCTATGGCGATATCTGCGCCTTGAAGCCGCTTGACCTGCAGGTGCCGGAGGGGGAGTGGTTGTCGGTGATGGGGCATTCCGGTTCCGGCAAGAGTACCCTTATGAACCTGGTCGGGGGGCTTGATCGCCCCAGTGACGGTTCACTGCGGGTCGGCGGGGAAGATCTCCTGGCCCTCAGCGAGGATGGGCTTGCCCGTTTTCGCCGGGAGTTTGTCGGAATAATATTCCAGCAGCATCATCTGATTCCCTACCTGACAGCCGTGGAGAATGTCATGATGGCTCAGTATTTTCACAGCGTTCCTGACGAAGCAGAAGCAAGGACGGCGCTGGAGCGTGTCGGACTGGGCCATCGCCTGAAAAACCGGCCTGGCGAGCTTTCGGGTGGCGAGCAGCAGCGTGTCTGTATCGCCCGGGCAATCATCAACAGCCCGAAGCTGCTGCTGGGGGACGAGCCGACCGGAAACCTCGATAACAAGAGCACGATCATGGTGATGGAGCTTCTCAAGGAGTTGCGGGCCGAGGAACGTTTTACCGTTATCATGGTTACTCACAACCAGGAGGTGGCTGCCTGGGGGGATCGAACCATCTACCTTGATGACGGGGTGCTGGTGCGTGAAGAACGGATGAACTCCTGATGGTTGCGTTGAAACTCATCCCTCATCTTCTCTCCTGGGCGGGGATCCTGCTGGTCTTGTTGAGGGGGTATTCAGAGCGGCGTTCGGTTGTGATGAAAACGAGCATTACAGGTTTTACAGGCGGAGTTGCCGGAGCCATTATCCTGTTCCGTACCTTTCCTGAAACGATTCCCTTCGGTAGTATCAAAACAGCCCTGGCAGTAAGTTTCTTCCTCCTGTGGGTTTTTTCTGTTGCAGCCGTCTACAGCAGTACCGCCCGGAGAGTACCGATCTCCCGGCGAGGGCGATTCGTCAATACGTCGCTATGTGCCGGTGCCGTCGCCTTTTTGGCAGGCATGGTGGCAGGCGCGATCTGTACCTGCAGATTTCCTGCGACCGCTAGTAACACCCTGACGTTTATAGTGCTTGTTCTGGCTGCCGGCGCTCTGGCATATGCTCTGGTTTTTTGTGTCCGGATCATTGAGAGACTGCTGCCGCCCTCTTTTACGGTGTCACCGTCAGGTATGCTTATCGCCGTGGTTGCGTTTCTTCTTTTCAGTTCCTCCTCAATCCTCCGTCTCGATCTTTTTTCTCCATTAAGCATGAAGGTGATGAAGGGTATCCATGACTTTGTGCATCAGTTTATGGAATCAATTCTGATTCCGGATCACCTCTTCGTCAGGTCGGTTGTGTGGAAATATATCGGCATCCTGTTCAGTAAGGGGGTCGGCTTCTGGGGTGGTATGGTCATCTGGTTTACCCCGGCGTTTCTTATTGTCCTGGCTGTCAACTTTGAACGGCTGCCGTCAGTGGCCCATATCCGCCAGGGAGCACAGCGTCGCAAGCTGCTGGCTGCGGCGATCAAGGCACGGCGGCACCGGCTCGTTATTCCGTTGTTATCGGTGGTGATCCTGGCGGCTGCGGCATACCAGAGCAGTTTTCCGAGCACGGAATACTGGGATCCGAAACCGATACCAATCTCTGCAAATCAGTCCGGGGAGATTATTATACCCAAAAAAGGAGAGGTTAATCTGGAGGATGGCAAACTGCACAAATACCTTTTCAAACAGGGAGATCGGGAGGCACGTTTCTTCATTATGGTAACTCCTGAGGGGCAGCTGACGGTTGATCTTGATGCCTGCGCAATCTGCAAACCGGATGGGTATGGGCAGGCAGAAGGATCAGTTATCTGTTATTATTGCAAAACCCTGATTCCTCTGGAAACTGTTGGTAAACCTGGCGGATGCAATCCGGTTCCGGTCGTGTTTTCTGTAAAGGGCGATAATGTGGCTATTAACGGGATGACGCTCATAAACACTTGGGGTTCGACGGTCCAGGCTACGACGCGGGTAAAGGAGGGGGGGAAATGAAACGCCTGTTCCGTGCTCTCTTTACTGCAGGATCGTCCCGGGCCGTACCTCCGCTGGTTATCGGTTTCTTCTTTCTCTTCTATATAGGGGTCGCCTTCTTTACCGATGAGACCTTGATCACTCTGATGGCTTTCACCCGCAACAGTTTTGTCCTGGCGCTTATTCTTGCCTTAATCCCGTTGAACAGTGTTTTTCGCCTTGTGGGTGAAACAAGCAGATTTATGCTCATGCGCAGCACGATGTCCGGAAAGAACAAAGAAGGTTTGGTGGATATATTTGATGAAGTTGTTGAAATACCTGTATCAGCAACTGTTCCGAATCTGGAGAACCGTCTTGCTGCAGTGGGATACAAAACGTGCCGCACGGGAAACGTTCTTGCCGCCTGGAGGGGAATCAACAGCTTTCCCGTTCGGCTGTTTTTTCTAGTCGGAACTTTTTGCATCTTTACCGGCATCCTTATAACCACGACATCCCGAAGTTCACTTAGGGAGATGGTTGTGGAGGGTGAGCCCCTCCCAACTCCGGACGGGAGTGGCGGCATTGTTGAGCGTATTACGCTGGCGAACTCAAGCGGCTTGATATTGAGTAGAAACCTGACCATGAAGGTCACTCCAGCAGTCCCCGGTTCCAAAAGCAGAGAGTTTGGCCTGTACCCTCCGTCACGGTATGGCGGGGCTTTCGTCTATCCGCGCTACCTTGGCCTTGCCCTATACCTGCGCTTCACTGCCCCTGATATGCCGGCGGGCGCTGATACGCATTGTTTCCTGAATGTCTATCCTCCGGGAAAAGAGGATAATGTGGTCATACCAGGTTCGCCGTACCGGGTCATTTTCAGCATACCGGAACCGGAAACCGGTAGTGATCGTTACATTTCCTACATGTCGGATACCATTACTTTCGGGTTTAAACTGCTTAAGGGTAACGATGTGCTCTTTAGCGGAAGTGTTCCGGGTGGTGGTGAGTTTGTCCGCGATGGTTTCCGCCTGGCTCTTCCCGATGTCAGACGTCTTGTGGTTACCGATCTAATTTATGACAATGGCGTGCTCTTTATATGGTGGTCGGCTCTGCTCTTTTGTGTTGCGGCGGCTCTATGGCTGCCGATACGGGTATTTTCCCCCCGTCGGGAAATGCTGTTCAGGTTTGATCATGGCGTTATGACCGCTTGTTCACTAGCCGAGGGCAGATCCAGAAAACACGCCGGAGTGTTTCATGAAATGCTTGATATGATTGATGCGGGAAAAGCTGGTGAGGAATGAAGAAGAACCGTTGGGATATGAGATTGAATTGGGTTTAATAAATTGTCGTCCCCCATCGGTCAGCGTTTTTTCTCTTATTTTCTACTAAACATTTTTATCGAATCGAGTAGCGAACTCGCAGATGATTCATTCAACCGGAGCAACTGGCGATATTCCTGCTGAGCTAACTCGCTGTTTCCATTCAGCAGATAGGCGATCCCCAGGCGATAATGACTTTCCGCGTCGTTAGGGCTGAGCCAGACCGCCTGGCGGAAGGCCTCGACCGCCTCGTTGGTCCTCCCGACAGACTGGTATGCATTTCCGAGGTTCCTGAATCCTTCGACACCCTTTGGATTGAATCGTACGGATTCCTGAAAGTGAAATATAGCTTCAGCATTGCGGTTGTGTTGCGCGTACAATATTCCAATGTTGTTATGTGCCAGCCAGTTTCGCTTGACCACAGCCAGGGCATGGGCAAACAGGTCATAACTGTTATGCCAGTATCGAACCTGTGTGACGGTCAGTGTCGAGAGTATTGCAATAATGATTACTGCCATGCCCACAGCTGCCGGTATTCCTTTGCGCCATGTACCTGCCAGCTCTGTCCCCCCCCATACGATCATTATAAAAAGCCCTATCAGTGGAATGTAGGTATACCTGTCCGCCAGAGCCTGTCCTCCTACCCGTATGAAGCCGATAACCGGAAGCAGGGTAATCAGATACCAGAACCAACCGAAAACCAGGTAGGGGCGCTTTCTCCGCTGTGACACGATCAGGCCGGTTAGCACAGCCAGGAGAACAACCGCACCCGTGACCTTAAGAACGGTAACCGCCGAAGGTTCAAAAGGGTAGAACAGGGCAAGGTCCACCGGCCAGAACATATTCCTGATGTATTTCACATAGGAGATGAAGGCATTCCCGCTATGTAAAAGGACTGAATCTTCGTTAACCTGAAACAGTGCTCCGATAGAAGCATGTGCACGAAGAATGACGAGAGAGGCTGCTACGGATAAGGCAACCAGAGGAATTTTTTCAATAAGGAGAAACTTCACGTCAATCGGTTTTGTTTCAAGTCCTTTCTGGCCGGGAGTGAGGCGCTTGAGTGGCCAGTAGTCCATCAGCAGGAGGACCAGGGGTAGAGTCACCAGCATCTGCTTCGCCAGCAGGCCCAGGGCAAAAAAAACGGCAACAGGAAAATAGCGCTTCAGAGACGGCCTGTTGGTGTAGCCAATATACGCCCACATTGTCAGGAGCCAGAAAAGAGTTGAGAGTACATCCTTACGTTCGGCGACCCAGGCCACCGACTCGACATGCAGCGGGTGCAGTGCAAACAGCAGTGCCACAAACATGCTTCTGCCGATAAATCCGGTCATTCGGTAAAAAATTGTGCAGAGCAACAGCGAATTCACGGTATGGAGTAGCAGGCTGGTGGCATGGTGCCCCATCGGGTTCAGGTCGAATAACTCGACATCGATCATGTGGGAAATCCAGGTGAGCGGATGCCAGTTTCCCGCATGGAAGGTGGTGAAGGACCAGACCAGCCCTTTTAGTGTTAATCCTTGCCGAACGACGGTGTTGATCGTCACATACACATCGTCATCAAAGTCGATGAAGCCGTTTTGCAGTACCGGCCAGTAGACGGCAACCGTCAGCGCCGCAATCAGGAGCAAGGCAAGCGGCAGGTGCCACTTCGCAGTATCTTTTACCGGGTCGACACCAGTGTTATTCAATAAGTTAGCCATCAGATACCACTCCGTCTTACTTCTGCTGAGAGTTGAGGGATGAAGGTTGAGAGATGAGGAGTCCTGTCACTACCCCCAAAGTTTTTCCTCACGCAACTGTTGTCATGGCAGCCAAGTGTACCATTCCGATGTGACGTGCACGAGAAACCAGGGGAAGTCATATAAGATGAACAGCAGGGACGTTGCCAGAGCCAAGGTGGTGCGGATGCGTTCAGACCTGAAGAGACACAGCAGGTAATGACACAACAGGACACATGCGGGTGCCATCACGATGAAAAGATAGCGACCATAAACTGTCAGGCTTGGTTCGCCGTAATTGAGATAGGTGTCATAGTTTACCTCGTATATGAGGAACCCTGCATAGAAGGCGATTACAACAGCCAGGCTTAACGGACTCCATCCGGCCTCCCTGGGGCGCCAGCGGATAATGAAACCCAGAAATGCAAGAGCCATTTCTGCGTAAACAGGAAGCAGGTAAAGAGGTGGTTTGAACATTCCCAGATGGCCTTTTATTCCGAATGTGGAGGCAGTCATGGTCTGAAACCAGAAGTTTGCATAGTTCAGCGGGCTCAACCAGAGTTGAGGGTTCCTCTTCAGTTTTTCATAGTTCATCAGCAGATAGAAGGTGTCTGCCTTGTCTCCGGGGTGCTTGATCTCTCCCGTCAGGATCAGTGCTTCCATATAGGAGATCTTTCCTTCCTTGTACTGATTAAATATTATCCCCCGTGCGTCGAGACGGGACTGCATTGCTACTTCCGGGGACACTACTTGTGAAATACCCGGATTCAGTGTCCCAAAACGAAAATAATTTCCGGCATATAACTGGAGATTCAGCCCTGCTGCGATAATGAGCATAAAGGCTATCATCCATGTCCGACGGGAAATCGGCCTGAACGGCCGTCTGATGGCTTTAAAGTTTTTTACTTCGTTAATTGCCAGCAGTATGTTTAGTACAAGGGTCAGGGGCAGGAACGTAATCTTGGTCAGACTGCCAGCCATCTGGCAGAGCAATGAAGCGGCGAGAAGGTCGCCAGAACGATTCTTGAAGAAAGCAAACTCGTAATAAATTGCCATGGCTGCCAGTAAATTGGCCAGGTTGTCGTATGAGACGGAAGCCGATAGAAGGGAAAACATTGGGATGTTGGTAATAACTACGATGAGCAGGAGCCGGGTCAGGCGGTTTTCGGTCAGAAGACGAAGCAGGCGGATGACATACCAGACTGTTCCGAAGGCAAAGGGGATGTTGAGGAGCCTAAGGAATACCAGGTCAGACATCCCGAAGATGTTAAGATGGAGAAGCTTGCCCATGGTCCAGTAATAGAGCCAGGCGGTGTTGGTGACCAGGCCGAACTCGTAAGTTACAGTCGAATTCTCAGGAAGTAGAAATACATTCGAAAAGATTTTGCAGAGTCCTGCGTGGGTTATTTCGTCCGGCGGTACATATGCAGAAATATTCAATGCTAAAAAAAACAACCGTATGCCGAAATAGCCTAAAAGCAGCCATGTTCCCCACGTAAGAAATGTATTTGAAACTAAACCTCCTGCCTTTGTATCCGGTACAGGTGGTGATATGTCTTCGAAGGCCTGTCGGCTCTGCTTCGTTGGTAATTCTGAGGACATCATTACGTGCCTTTGCCGATTCATTGATATTTTACTGCATTGCGGTGGTTGAAATCCGGATTGTAGCGAAGCCGGTATGTGATGAGCGGGGCGTCAGCCTCAGACAGGATGTGGGTCGAAAAATAACATTTCAACACTAAATAGTCAATTTTGTACTCTTGTATACAACATGACGCAACCACATGGTATTGCAGTAAATAGCTTTTTTTGTGAACAGTATTATGTTATGTTTCTGACACTGAAGTAAATAATCCAGACTACAGTGCAAGGGGTTGAAAATGAAGAAAAATATTTTTGTAGTAGTAGTTTTGGGCATGGTCCTGTCGGGTGGGACAGTTATTTGTCATGCGGCTGATTGGATTAAAAATAACACCGACATTCCCAACAAGAACTTAAAAGCGAACTATTATGATTCTAAAAGCGTTAAGGTACGTAAGAATATTTTGTCCTGGACCGAGAAAACTGTTTTAACACCCTTTGGTGCCAAATATTATACGAAGCATCTTTCCAAGTACCCTGCTTGTGAGAAGAGCATAGCAAGTAAAGGAGAGGCTACATATCACCAGATAGATTTCGAGATTCAAAAAGGGAAATTCAGAACTGTTGCCAAGAGAAACTACAACAAATCTGGTGAACTACTCTGCACCGATAAAGATATGGGGACTGAGCTCGATAAGTCCTGGCAGGAAATTCCATATCAATCACCTATGTATTTCAGGGAATATGAACTTGTAACGAAATATAAACTGGGAAATATTTGAGTTGATGTTTAAAATGAGCGTTTATCCAATAGCCGGGGCAAATTCCCGGCTATTGTTCGTTACAGTCGCTTAAATTCTTCGATCGCATCCACCAGAGAGCTCCAGGACATATGTTGTGCCGCAAATGTTGAAATATTTTCAGCAAAGTTGATCTGCCTGTTGGCTAAAAACCAGAGTATTCCATCGGCTAAGGCTTGCGGGTCATCCGGCGCAACTAATTTTCCTGTACAACCATCCTGAACTACTTCGTAGAACCCCCCGACGTTTGTTGCGAGAACCGGCTTTTTAAAACCGTATGCGGTCGCTATCACCCCTGATGTTATGGTCTTTTTGTACGGAAGTACAACCAGGTCAGCCCGGGAGAAGTACTGACTCATTTCATTGTCCGGAACATAGGTGTCGACAATTGTTACCTTGCTTGGAATGCCGAGCTCTTCGATACGCTTGATGTATTCA
>JAQUCU010000212.1 GCA_028686055.1 Desulfuromonadaceae bacterium | reverse complement strand
TGATAGTTACTGAACTAACTAATTAATATCATAAAGCAAAGAAAGAGGGACAGATGGGAATCGAGATATTAGGACTGCCGATGATGTATTACATCGCTATGGTTGCCAAGGTCCTGGTGGCTTTTGTCTTTGTGCTGCTGACCGTGGCCTATGCAACTTACGCAGAGCGTAAAATTATTGGTCACATGCAGGTCCGCCTTGGACCGATGCGTACCGGATGGCACGGACTTCTGCAACCGATCGCTGATGGTGTGAAGCTATTCTTCAAAGAGGAAATTATTCCTTCAGAGGCCAGTAAGTTCGCTTATCTGCTCGCACCGCTGATCGCTCTCATACCGGCTTTCATTACCTTTGCCGTTATCCCTTTCGGAGGGGTGATCGAGGTGGCCGGTTACAAGATTCCCCTGCAGATCGCAGCTTACTATGACACCGCTCTCGGTCAGGTATACGACATCAATGTCGGCGTACTTTATATTCTCGCGATGTCATCGATTGGTGTCTACGGAGTTGTGCTTGCCGGATGGTCATCCAACAACAAATATTCTCTGATGGGTGGACTGCGCGCCTCAGCCCAGATGATCTCTTATGAACTTGCTGCAGCTCTTGCCATAGTATCCGTGTTCATGCTGACAGGAACATTATCGCTCAGCAGAATTGTCGAGCTTCAGTCCGGTTCCGGCGGTTTTGATTGGTACCTTTTCAAACAGCCGCTGGCAGCCTTTTTGTTCTTTATCTGCTCGCTTGCCGAAATCAACCGTGTTCCGTTCGACCTGCCTGAAGCTGAAACAGAGTTGGTCTCCGGCTTCATAACAGAATATTCTTCAATGAAATATGCAATGTTCTTTATGGCTGAATACGCGAACATGGTAACCGTCAGTGCAATATTCACCACTCTGTTCCTCGGCGGCTGGAACGGCCCGCTCACAGCTGCTATTCCGTTGCTCGGTCCGGTTTATTTCATCGCAAAAGTATACTTTCTGATGTTTGTCTGTATCTGGATCCGCGCCACACTGCCACGCTACCGTTATGACCAGTTAATGCATCTTGGCTGGAAAGTATTCATTCCGGTTGGACTGTTAAACATCGTAGTTACAGGGATTATCAGCTATTTCATTTGATCTCAGCAGCATGGAAGTTACGTTATTTTAAAGACGAGGATGGATATATGAATCCGATTACACCGATTATAAGCGGAATGAAAATTACGTTGAAACACATGTTCATGAAACCGGTAACGTTACAGTATCCTACCGAGCGTCCGAAAGTAGCACAGCGCTTTCGCGGTCTGCACGGCCTTAAGGTTTCACACAACAAGGCAAAGTGTGTGGCCTGCTATCTCTGTCCGACAGTCTGCCCATCAAAATGCATTACAGTAGAAGCCGGTGAAGATGCAAATCATGACAAGTTTGCTGCTGTTTATGAGATTGACGTGTTGCGTTGTATCTTTTGCGGCTACTGTGTTGAAGCCTGCCCGGTTGATGCTCTTAAAATGACCGGTGAGTTCGAACTGGCTAACTATAACCGTAAAGATTTCGTCTACTCAAAAGAACGACTCTTAGAAAAGTAACCAAGGAGCAGTGCATGGAAACCATCTTCTTTCTGATCATTACTTTAGTGGCGATCGTGTCGGCGATCCTGGTGATCACCTGCAAGAACCCGATTAATAACGCGCTGGCGCTCATATTAACTTTTTTCTGCCTGGCAACCTATTATGTCATGCTGGATGCGCCATTTATGGCAGCCATACAGGTAATGGTCTATGCCGGTGCAATCATGGTTTTGATGGTGTTTACCATCATGCTGCTGAATATTCGGGTTGACGCTACTAAAAAACATTCGCACAAGCTTATTATAGGTTCAATTATCGGCTTCTTTACCTTTGTGAATCTCGCTTTTGTTCTTTTCAGAAGCCGTCCTGCTCTCCCGACAGGCCCCTACACCGGCGAAATGATGAAGGAACTCGGTCATACAGAGCTGATTGGCCGTGAGCTTTTCACAACCTTTCTGCTGCCGTTTGAAGTTACATCCATTCTGCTTTTAGCTGCAATAGTCGGCGCGGTCATCCTGGCCAAGAAAAAAATATAAGAGGGATATATTTCATGGAAAACCTGAACAGCTATCTCATTGTAAGCGCCGTACTCTTTTCAATCGGTACAATTGGCGTATTGACCCGCAAGAACGTGATTGTAATGTTCATGTGTGTTGAGCTTATGCTTAATGCCGTTAACCTGACTTTCATTGCCTACTCACGTTATCTCGGAAATCTTGACGGCCAGATATTTGTCTTCTTCATAATGACAGTTGCAGCTGCTGAGGCCGCTGTTGGTCTGGCTCTCATCATTGCTTTCTTTAATAACAAAGAGTCAGTAGATGTTGCAGACGCCAATCTGATGAAGTGGTAGAACAGCAGTCCAACCTATTACGACTACGTTTAATGATTGCATAAAAGGAGTCTTACATGTTTGACAACGTATGGCTAATCCCGCTTTTCCCGCTTATCGGGTTCCTGATCAACGGACTCTTCGGGAAAAAGATCAAGAATGAGGCTGTAATCGGCGGAATCGGTACGCTGATGATATTCCTGTCATTCCTGGTGTCGTGCGGAATACTCATGCAGATGATCGGCCTGCCGCCCGAGCAGAGAGTATTTGAAAAAGTCCTTTTCCCCTGGATTCACTCCGGCAACCTGAAAGCTGATATGGCTTTCCTGGTAGATCCACTGTCAGTTGTCATGATCATGGTCGTTAGTGGCGTTGGTTCACTGATTCACCTGTATTCAATTGGTTACATGCACGGTGAAGAAGGATTTTATCGCTACTTTGCCTACCTGAACCTTTTTTGTATGTCGATGCTGCTGCTGGTTCTTGGCAGCAACATGCTGGTAATGTTTATCGGTTGGGAAGGTGTCGGTCTCTGCTCCTACCTGTTGATCGGTTATTATTTCCATAAAAAATCGGCTAGTGATGCCGCTAAAAAAGCGTTCGTCATGAACCGTATCGGTGACTTCGGATTTCTGATCGGTTTGTTTACCCTCTACTGGTGGTTAGGCAGCAACCATAACATCTGGACAGTCAATTTTGTAGAAATCAAGGCAGCATCTCATCTGCTCCCTTATGGCGGTGTTGTCACTGTCGCAACGCTCTGTTTCTTCCTCGGCGCAACCGGCAAGTCGGCACAGATCCCGCTCTTTACCTGGTTGCCTGACGCGATGGAAGGCCCGACACCGGTATCTGCTCTCATTCACGCCGCTACCATGGTAACTGCAGGTGTCTACATGATCGGCAGGATGAGTTTTGTCTTTATCAAATCGCCCGAAACCATGATGGTAATCGCCGTCGTTGGGGCTGCTACGGCAATCTTTGCCGCGACGATCGGTACGGCCCAAAACGATATCAAACGCGTTCTGGCTTACTCCACCGTATCACAGCTTGGATACATGTTTCTTGCGATGGGCGTCGGCGCATTCAGTGCCGGTATCTTCCACCTGATGACCCATGCCTTCTTCAAGGCCTGCCTGTTCCTCGGTTCCGGCTCGGTTATCCACGGAATGCATCATGCGCTGCACAAGGTCCACTCGAATGACGACGCGCAGGACATGCGCAACATGGGCGGACTCCGGAAGGCGATGCCGATTACATTCATAACTTTCCTTGTCTCCACAATAGCAATCTCCGGAATCCCTGGATTCTCAGGTTTCTTCTCGAAGGATGAGATTCTCTGGCAGTCCTTTTCCAATCCCTACCTTGGTAATTTGAATGTAGTCCTTTGGGCTATTGGAGCGGCTGCTGCGTGCCTCACCGCTTTCTACATGTTCCGCCTGGTATTCATGACATTTTTCGGGGATTGCCGGATTAATGCAAAAGCCAAGGAATATCTCCACGAGTCTCCGCTTGTAATCACCATTCCTCTCATGGTCCTTGGCGCCCTTGCCGCTGTCGGCGGCTACCTCGGCATGCCAAAGGTTATGGGAATGCTGCCCAACTACTTTGAACACTGGCTTGATCCGGTATTTGAACTGGCAAATGAATACGGCAGCACTTATGCCCACCAGGCTGCTGAACCCAGCCATGGACTGGAGTGGGGGCTGATGGGGCTGTCGGTTGCCATTGCCCTGGTCGGCATCGGCATTGCGTTCACCATGTACGTGAAGAACAAGGAGCTGCCTGGTAGATTCGTTGCCACTTTCCCGACACTGCACCGCGTCGTGTACAACAAATGGTATATTGACGAAATATATGACTACCTGTTCGTTAATCCATGCAAAGCGTTTGGTCAGTTTCTATGGAAAGGCTTTGACGTCCTGATTATAGACGGGGTTGTCAATGGCGTTGCCAATACCATGATGGGATTCAGCGGTATTTTCCGCTTAATGCAGTCCGGTTACATCTTTAATTAC
>JAQUCU010000211.1 GCA_028686055.1 Desulfuromonadaceae bacterium | reverse complement strand
GAGAGGAGTCAAACGTCATGGCAGAAAAGTTCATCTTCACCTCCGAGTCAGTTTCCGAGGGGCATCCCGATAAGGTTGCCGATCAGATTTCGGACGCAATTCTGGATGCGATTCTCACCCAGGACCGCACGGCCCGGGTTGCTTGTGAAACTCTTGTTACGACCGGCATGGTGGTAATTGCCGGCGAGATAACTACAAACGCAGTTATCAACTATTCCGAGATCGCCCGTCAGACCATCAAGGATATAGGCTATACCGATTCGGAGATAGGTTTTGATGCCGATACCTGCGCCGTGCTGGTTTCCGTTGACCGCCAGTCACCGGATATTTCCCAGGGTGTTTCGGAAGGAGAGGGGCTGCACAAGGAACAGGGTGCCGGTGATCAGGGGCTTATGTTCGGTTACGCCTGCAACGAGACAGCCGAGCTTATGCCGATGCCGATCCAGTTGGCGCACCAGCTGGTTGAAAAACTGGCCGAAGTGCGCAAGTCCGGCAAGCTCGATTTCCTCCGTCCTGATTCCAAGTCCCAGGTTTCGGTTGAATATGTCGATGGCAAGCCAAGCCGCATCGACACCGTTGTTATCTCAACCCAGCACACTCCTGACGTAACTCACAAGCGAATTGAGGAAGAGGTGATTGCGGAAGTGATCAAAAAGGTCATTCCGGCGCACCTGCTTGATGACAAGACCCATTACTTCATCAACCCGACCGGCCGCTTTGTCGTCGGCGGTCCGATGGGCGACTGCGGTCTTACCGGGCGCAAGATCATCGTCGATACCTATGGCGGCATGGGTCGTCACGGCGGCGGCGCCTTCTCCGGCAAGGATCCCTCCAAGGTTGACCGTTCAGCCGCCTACATGGGGCGCTATGTGGCCAAGAACCTCGTTGCATCAGGACTCTGCGACCGCTGTGAGGTGCAGGTTGCCTATGCAATCGGCGTAGCTCAGCCGGTTTCGATCATGGTCAATACCTTCGGCACCGGAAAAGTCACTGAAGAACGCCTTTCAGCCCTGGTGCGAGAGACCTTCGACATGCGTCCTGCCGCCATCATCGAACAGCTTGACCTGCTCCGTCCGATCTACCGCAAGACCGCTGCGTATGGTCACTTCGGCCGTGAACTGCCCGAGTTTACCTGGGAACGTACCGATAAAGCAGCCCTGCTTAAACAGAAAGCCGATTTGTAGGACAGCTCAAAGGCAAATCCCCCCTGCCCCCCCTTTCGTAAAGGGGGGACTTTGAAACCTCTGCATAAAAAGGTTGGATTTAAAGCCTCCCCCTTTAAAAAAGGGGGATTGAGGGGGATTTGACTTTGAATATGCCACGCCATGCTGACCAGCGCCATCGGACATAACCCGCTGCTCTTCGGACACGACGAACGATCCGGCATCATCGCGGTGGAATCGGTCGGACACTTCATCCGGCTCTTTTTCAGAACCGCCGGTCGCGTGCATTTCCATGACGAACCGTTTCAGCCGTTTATTCTGGTTGGTGATCCCGCACTGGTTTCCGGTTGCCGTGTGCCATGTGCCGTGCGCCAGTTGGCCGGAGACGGTTTTTTTCGCTGCCAGCTGCTGTTTGATTCCTGGAATGACTGCCTGACCGCCCGCGATTTTCTGGTGACAAAAACGGGCAAAGGTTATTCCGCCCCGGATGCCCCCTATCTGTTCCTCCCTGATCTTTCCCACCAATATATGCTGGCCAGCGGGATCACCCTCTTTAAAGGCCTGGAATTCACCGAACTGCGCTGTCTGGCACTTGATATTGAAACCGCGTGTGCCGAGGGGTATGGTTTTTCGAACCCGGAACGGCAGGAAGACCGGATTATCTCGGTGGCGCTCAAGGATTCCCACGGCGAAGAAACAGTTCTGCGCGGCGACCGGCTGACCGAGCCCGAACTGCTGCAGGCGCTGAACGGTGCGATACAGCGCTGCGACCCGGACGTCATCACCGGACACAATATCTTCCGTTTTGACCTCGAATATATCGGCCGACGGGCACAGATGCACGGCATCCATCTGACCTGGGGGCGCAACGGCTCGCCGCCCCATGTTACCCCGCACGCGCGCTGGAACCTGGCTGAGAAGACTCTTGAATATCCACGCTGGGATATCTACGGCCGCCACATTGTCGACACCTACTTTCTGGTGCAGCTGTATGACGTTGCCGGACGCAACCTTGAAAGCCACGGACTCAAAGCCGTCGCGCGACATTTCGGCATTGCCGCCGAAGATCGCACCTACCTGGAAGGTGCCGATATTTCGGCCGCTTTTAAAAATGATCCGGAACAGCTCTTTTCCTACAACCTTGATGATGTCCGGGAGACGCTCTCGCTGTTCCGGCTGCTCGGCTACCCCTGGTTCCTCCAGAGCCGGATTTTTCCTTACTCCTTTCAAAACTGCATCATCCGAGGCAACGCCACCCGCATCAATTCTCTCTTTCTGCGGGAGTACCTGCATCGCGGGCATGCCATTCCCGCCCGTACTCCGGCTGCCAACGCTTTTGAAGGCGGTTATGCGGAGTCGTCCCTTCAAGGAGTTATCGGGCCGGTCGTCCATTGTGACGTGGCGTCACTCTACCCGTCATTGATGCTGGCATATCGCCTTGCGCCATCCAGGGATACTCTGGGGCTGTTTCTGCCGATGCTGGCGGAGCTGCGCCGTTTCAGGCTCACTGCCAAACAGTTGGCCCGGGATTCCGAAGAAGAGTCGGAACGCTACTATTATGATGCGCTTCAGCAGGTTTTCAAGGTGCTTATCAACTCGTTCTATGGTTACCTGGGGGCGGCACTGCACAACTTCTCCGATCCTGCGGCAGCTGCCGAAGTGACCCGCCTCGGGAGGGTCACGATCAGAAACATGATCGACCTGCTCGTTTCCGAAGGAGCCGTGCCGGTAGAGGTTGATACGGACGGCATATATTTCAGGCCGCCGGACGGCTGCGCAACAGAGGGTGCTGAGCTGGAGCTGGTGGGACGAATTTCTCAGGGGTTGCCCGAAGGTATAGATGTAGAGCTGGACGGTCGCTATCGTTCAATGTTCGCCTACAAAACCAAAAACTACGCTCTGCAGGATTATACCGGCAGGATAATCATCAAGGGGAGTGCGCTCCGTTCGCGTAGTCTGGAGCCATATCTGCGCGAGTTTATGCGGGATGTCGTCGAAAGCCTGCTGGCGGGGAGGGGTGAGATGGCGGGACGGCTTTTTGACCAATATGTTGCCAGGCTCCGTTCGCACACATTGGATGCCACATGGGTGGCCCGCAGCGAGACACTCAACGAGTCACCGGAGAGCTATAAAGAAAAGATTCGATCGGGTAAGCGCAATCGTTCGGCTGCTTTTGAAATCGCACGTGCTTCGGACCGGCCTTTCCGGGCCGGTGACCGCGTCAGCTACTATGTAAGCGGTTCCGGAAGGGATGCAACAGCGTATGAACAGTGCCGTCCGGTCGATGCTTTTGACCCGGCCCATCCGAATATCAATGTTCTTTACTACATCCAGAAACTGCGCCATGTGCAAAAACGGTTTGAGCCTTTTCTGCCGAAAGAACCGACCCTTTTTGACCTGTGATGCTTGCAAGGGGTGTTTCTTTGTGGTAAGAGTCTGAAAACAGGTGTAAAGCCTTCCTGTTGTTACCGTTACCACTGATAAACAAAATTACTTCCGGTTTGCTGAAAAAGGAGATGATATGAAAAAGGTTCTGTTGCTATCGGCATTTTTGTTCGCTTTTGCAGCCTTGCACCCTGCTCCGGCTGCTGCCGATCAGAAACCGGAGATGATTGTGGAGAAAATGGCCATCAAGTTTACAAGAGGAATCACCAATGTCGTGACCAGCATTGTTGAACTTCCCAAACAGACGATCCTGACCGGACGGGACATGGGAGCAGTCGGCTATGTCGTCGGGCCTATCAAGGGGGTCGGTATGACTCTCTATCGCGGTGTGATCGGTGTGACGGAAACTATTTTCTGCGTGGTTCCGCAGCCCGGCTATTATGATCCGATGATAGATCCCGAATTCGTCTGGCAGGGATGGGAGCCTTCAAGAGATACGTCCAAGGCGGTTGATGAAGCAGGGTAGCTGCCGCCGGCGATATCACACATAGAAAAGGCGGGTCCGCTCTGCGGCCCGCCTTTTTTTGACTTATACAGCCTGATTGGTACTTCAGGCCAACCGCTGGCGCAGATACGCCTCAAATTCAACATTAAACTCATCCCGCTTGAGCGCCATATCTACGGTGGCTTTCAGAAAACCGAGCTTGTCACCGCAATCATGGCGCAGCCCTTCAAAAAGACAGCCGTAAACCTTCTCTTCTTTTGACAGTGTCAGGATGGCATCAGTCAGCTGAATTTCGCCCCCCTTCCCCGGTTCCTGGTCCCGGAGAATGTCAAAGATGCGTGGAGTCAGTACGTAACGGCCGATAATTGCCATGTCAGAGGGTGCTTCAGCCGGTGCCGGCTTTTCAACCAT
>JAQUCU010000038.1:15739-18880 GCA_028686055.1 Desulfuromonadaceae bacterium | reverse complement strand
GGTGGTTGTAGGTACGCACCCCATACCAAAAAAATATTTTGATATGCATACGCATCTTGGAACATGGAAGCACTCCGGGTGGAAACCGCTTATCGCCCCAACCATCTGTAACGAGGAGATCCGGGCAGACTATGACTAAAATTTATTTTACAAATAGATCGGTAATTAAAATAGAGAAAAGGTGAACACAAATGTATGCCCAATATACTGAAATAGCCCTGGATCATGCACGTAATCCCCGTAACGTTGGCGGTCTTGATGATGCAAATGTCGTGGTGCAGGTAGGAGATCCGGAGTGCGGCGACACGTTGCTGCTTTTTATGAAAATTGAAGAGGGAAACATCGCTGCTATCAGTTTTCTGATCAAAGGATGCGGAGCTGCAATTGCTACCGCATCCATGGGAAGCGAACTGGTCAAAGGGAAGACTCTGAATGAAGCATTGCTGGTGACGGATGAAACGGTTACCGCAGCCCTTGGAGGGCTGCCTGAAGATAAGGAACATTGTTCCAATCTGATTGCCTCGGCGGTTCATGCCGCCATTGGACAGTATTTAAGTACCATTACAGGAGAGGTCGCACCTGTCAGCTTTAGAATTGATAGAGATGGTGAACACCAACAGTAAAAAACGGTAAAACCACATATAGGCCCGATGTCTGAAGGTATAGCTAAAAAATGTCTGAGGCGCCTGAGTTTTTTACTAAACCTCTTTCGTATGAGCGCTCTTTATCACCAGTACTGGTACTTTTTTTGGGGCTATGTTTTGTTTTAAGTCTCATATTATGAAACAGGTTATGTGTATCCTCCGCAGAGTTTTCAGGTAGTTATTGACGTGACGTCAGGATATGGATTTTGAACGCCGGACGACTTCAATGCCATGTTTTTCGAGTAACCTATAAAACGTCCTGCGGGGAAGGTTCGCAAGGCGGGCTGCTTTGGAAACGTTTCCATCGGCCTCTTCGAGATAGCGTGCAATAATATTCTTCTCCGTGCGGACAACCTGCAGCTCACGCTCGGCCTTGAAAGAAACCCGCCGGCGATTGACGTCAATGTCGGGGAAGGATTCGTAGGTATCGGAAAAGATGGTAGGAAGATTCTCGAGTCGGATTATGCCATCTTTGACCAGAACTGCACTGCGTTCGATGACATTCTGCATCTCACGGATATTCCCGGGCCAGGGATAGTGCTGCATTGCTTTGACAGCCCTGTCTTCTATGCCGGCAATGGTTTTATTAAGTTTTTTTCGGGCCTTGTCGAGAAAATGCCGGGCCAGCTCCGGCACCGATTCAGCGCGATCACGCAACGGCGGAAGTTCAATGCAGAAAACATTAAGGCGATAATACAAATCCTCACGAAACCACCCCTCCCGCACCCCCTGTTCGAGATCCTTGTTGGTGGCTGCTATAAGGCGCACGTCCACTTTTTTAGAGATAAGGCCTCCTACCGGCCGCACCTCGCCAAGATCGAGTATCCGCAGCAGTTCGGCCTGCAGCTTGGGAGTGATGTCACCAATTTCGTCGAGAAAAATTGTTCCACCGTTGGCCGCCTCGAAAAGCCCCTTCTTGTCAGCGATCGCACCGGTGAAAGACCCTTTTTTATGGCCGAACAGTTCACTTTCAAGAAGTGAATCTGTCAGTGTAGTACAGTTGACCGTCATGAGCGCTTTGTCGTTTCGTTGGCTTTGGCGGTGAATTGCACGTGCCGTGAGTTCCTTGCCTGTGCCTGTTTCGCCGCTGATCAAGACGGTTGTCGGTGTGGGGGCCACCTGGCGGATGAGTTCCATTACCTCCCTGATTCCGGGGTCGCTGCCGACAATCATGTCATCTCCGGCCTGCCGGTCCAGTTCGCGCTGCACAAGTTCATACTTCTGCATCAGGCGTCCGCGCTCCTCCTCAATCAGCTGCATATTGTGCGGAAGGCACATCTCTATATCGGCGAGTCCCTGAAAAACCGCCACGGCGTGTTCCCGGCAGGAGTTGTATCCGCAGGCGCGGCAATTAAGCTCATCCCCTTGAGTGAACTTGTTTGTGGATTGAAGAATGCGCTTGATGTCATCATTGCCGGGAGTCGGGAGTCTTGTCATCTTGTCCGAGTATGATCGTCCCATGTCCGGCATGCGCGCGGCAGAAAGGTAATGGCTGGCGGTTTCGTGGGAGGGGGGGGCGCTGTTATGACATACAATCAGCTTACGTTTGAAAAAATGATTAAGGCCTTTATCGCGGGCGGGCCCATCAATGCAGCCGCCGTCGCAGAAACGGAGATCTACAAAGGCTGGTGAAATCCGGCCAGCAGCCAAATCACGAATAATACCGATCGCGTGTGCCTCGCCTTCTGCACAGATAGTCTCGTTGTCCTGAAAATCGGACTCTATGTCAAATACCTTGAGCGGTCCGCCGGTCAGTGCGAAAAGACGCCCGGCCCCGGGATCAACTCCGTCAAAAGGCTTTTCGGGCATGGTTGAGGGTGTAATTCCCCGGTTTTTGAACAGTTTGTCTATTTCATGATACGTCAGTACGACGTCAATCGCGCCCGACGACTCACCCTGTATCTCGAACTTGGCTGCAATACAGGTGCTTACATAAATAACACGGGTTTCTTCTCCGAGTATGTTTTTGATGTAGCGACCCATTGCAATCATCGGCGAAACAACCGGCATGATATTCGGGACGAGAGTCGGATAGTGACGCTCTATTAAGTCGACCACCGCCGAACAATGCGATGAAATCAGCGGGTGCTCAGCGGTGGCCAGGGCGCTGCGGTAGCTATTGGCAATCATCCGGGCGCCAAAAGCGCCTTCGTGTACTTCGCAGAATCCCAGACTCTTTAAGGCTGCAACCAACTGACCGGGCAGTAATGTGTGAAAAAACGCAGGAAATGAACAACCGAGCACTGCCACAACAGGGGCGCCTGACGACAGTATTTCTTGTGTGCGGACCATGCGGTCAACGATAACCTTTGCCTTTTGGGGGCAGCTCAGGCAGTTGCCGCAGCCGATGCAGCGGTCGTACATGATCTGGGCAAAGCCTCCGTCAACCTTGATGGCCTTGACCGGACAGCTGCGGACGCAGGAATAGCAGCGGCGACAGCGCTCTTTATAGGTGACAATTGGTTCCATGACGCTCGATTCTTATGTTTTGGTAGGA
>JAQUCU010000038.1:0-15639 GCA_028686055.1 Desulfuromonadaceae bacterium | reverse complement strand
TTTTTTAGCTATTTTATGGTTTTTTATTCTACCAACTTATGGCTTTACCGTCAGAAATAATCACCCTTTCGCTTCCGTCAGCCATGATCGCGGTCAAGGTCGGCCGATAAAAAACATAATCCTCATGGAAAGGTGCGCTGACCGCGCCGCCGAAGCCGGTATTGTCACCGAGGGCGATGTGAATCGTGCCCAGGATCTTCTCCGCCTCGAGCACGTTGTCCGGACGGCTCGCCTTGTCGTTGGTGCCGATACCCAGTTCGGCGATGTTGCGGCAGTTGGCGTTTTCGGCAAACCGGGCCTCCAGGATGCCACGGTGGTGGTCATTGCCTTCGATCTGCACAACCACGCCGTTCTCGACGATCAGGCGCAGCGGTTCGTCCAGCTTGCGGGTCGGGCCCCATTCTACCACCATGACCCCGTGGCTCTTGCCTTCCAGTGGAGCAAGATAGGCCTCGCCGGCCGGCAGGTTGCCGAAGCTGCCGGCCGCGGTTAGCAGGCCGTCGTCCCCCTCGGCATGTCTTCCCTGTTTGCAGATGTTCATATCGGTGCCGTTCGGGGTGGTGACGCGGATCCATTCGGCACTGTTGACGGCATCGACGAGGCGTGAGGTGCGTACGGCCAGGGCATCCCAGTCTACTGTCATTGAAGTATAAAACATATCCGGGTCAAAGTGCGGCAGGCTGGCAAAACGGCATCCGGCTGCACAGGCGAGCGCACGATAGCGGGTGTGGCTGGTGGAGTTGTTTGCCAAGGCGATGATGATTCCGGCCACATCCTTACTGTACTGAAGGACAATCTCTCTGGCGTGAACGATTTCGTCTGGCGAGGCAGATTTGGCAAGAAGTTTTGCCAGCACTCCACCGGATTTCAATGCAGTCGTAATGCGGGCGCCGAAGGTTGCCAGCCAGAGCTCATAGGGCGGTTCGGTACCCGATGCCGGGGTCGCGGGGAAATCGATAAAATTGCTGCTGCCGTAGACCCGCGCGGCAAATTCGGCAGCCTTCCGTGCCGTAGCGTTCAGCCGCGTTCGCCGATCTAGATCGGAGGCGGAAGGGGCTTCGTCAGGGCGGATAATGTCACTGAAAACCAGCACCCGCTCCCCCGGTTTTACACCCATATTGATTTCAAAAAGCCTGTGGAATGCTGAATCAAGATTCTGGTTGACTGTCATACGAATTATTTCTCCCTGGAATGAAAATAGTAAAACTACATGCTAGATATACCTGTGTATAGCATAACAGACATAAAAGGTAAAACCGGCTAGGATAGAGTAATATCCCTGTCTGTTTTTTCCTTGATTTATAAGGTGTTATTGTGATAATCATGCATACTGTATACAATTCTCGAAAATATATTTGTTCAATAATTGTGGATACTTAACCCGTATATCAGGGTTGGTTGGTGGAGGTTTTTGTGGCACAGGTCGTTTTTTCCACGTGGGGCGGGGACATAGTCGATAACAGAAATGTTTCCGGGGAGCCGCAGGCGGTCAGCTATCGTTTGCCGGTTGCGTTTGATGGTCAGCGCCCGTTGCGGGCGTTTATGGGGTGGGACGGCATCATCCTGTTTGACAAGGATGTTGATGTCCCGGCTATGACTGCTGAGTACATGAAGCGCGTTCAGACCCTCTACTGCTGCGGTAAGTGTACACCTGGCAAGAAGGGGACCAAGGTGCTGATGGACCTGTTCCAGAATGTGCTGGCCGGTGAGGCAACCGATGCCGATCTGGATAAAGTTGAAGACCTGGCGGAGCTGCTGAAAAACTGCAAATGCACCCTCTGTCAGAGCGCGACGGTGCCGGTCTTTGATGCTGTTAAACACTATCGTGCCGAGTTTCAGGCATACCTGAATCCCGCCTGTCGCACGAAAGCCCCCGCCGCACGCTATATTCACAAGATTACCGCTCCCTGCATGGATAAGTGCCCGGCGCATATAGATATTCCGAAATATATCGAGGCGATCAAAAATTACCAGATGGACCAGTCGCTGGCGACAATCCGGGAAAATATGCCACTGCCGGCCGTTTGCGGCCGTGTGTGCCCGCATCCATGCGAGAGCGCCTGCCGTCGCAAGAATGTAGATGACGCAATCAATATCATGGTGTTGAAACGTACGGCTTCAGATTACGAACGGTTGCACAACGTGATGCCGCAGCAGGCCACCAAAGCGAAAAAAGACAAGAGCGTCGGTATTGTCGGAGCAGGTCCCGCTGGTCTGGCCGCAGCATACTATCTGGCGCTTGAAGGGTATCCCTGTACTATTTATGAAACACTGCCCGAAGGGTACGGCGGCGGCATGGTCGCGGTCGGCATACCGGCCTACCGTATGCCGCGCACCATTTTACAGCGCGATATCGATATCATCCAGTCAGTCGGGGTGGAGATCGTCTACAATTGCCGGGTCGGCACAGATATAACTCTTGCGGAGCTGAGGCAGAAGCATGCTGCCGTATTCATCGCTCCGGGCGCCCATACCTCAAAACCGATGGGGGTTGCCGGCGAAGAAAAGGGTTACAAGGGCTTCCTGACCGGCGGGATCAACTTCCTGCGTGACGCCTACCTGGGTAAACCGACCGGCATGGGGAAAAAGGTTGTGGTCGTCGGCGGCGGTAATACAGCTATCGACTGCGTTCGTGTTGCGTTGCGCGAGGGTGCCGAAGTATCGTGTCTCGTTTACCGTCGTTCACGCAAAGAGATGCCGGCTGATGTGTGGGAAGTGGATGGAGCGGACGAAGAAGGTGTAAAGTTCGAATTCCAGGTGCTCCCCACAAAGATTATTGTCAATGAGAAAGAGGAAGTTACCGGTGTAGAGTGCGTAAGGATGGCCCTCGGTGAACCGGATGCATCGGGTCGTCGTCGTCCCGAACCGATGCCCGGCAGTGAGTTCATCATTGAATGTGATACCGTCATTCCCGCTATCGGCCAGGATATGGACTTGAGCTTTATCCCTGCTGACATGGGAATTGATATTACAAAATGGAATACGGTCATAACGAAGTCTCTGCCACTCAAAGATGCTGCCGGCAAAGATCTGAAGGACAGCATGGGGAATCCTCTTTCACGTACGCTGATGACCGATTGCGACGGCGTATTTGCCGGAGGTGATGCGGAAATAGGGCCGCTGACGGTTGTCGCATGTGTCGGCAATGCCCATCGGGCGGCTACCGTTATACAGCGCTGGCTTGAAGAGGGGCAGGCGTATCTGAGTGAACAGGATATCTTTGATGATGTACTGACCTATCTTGGCGTGTACGATAAGGATGAACAGGTGCCCTGGCTGGATTCCGCAGAGCGTGCCAACCAGAAAGAAATTCATGGGTGTGAACGGGCGGCCAGGGGGAATTACCGCGAGGTGGAACTCGGCTTCAGCGACAACACGGCTCAGGCCGAAGCGGAGCGCTGTCTCCGCTGTTACAGAATGGCAATGGTCGTGGTTTGAATTTAACAGTTTATACGTCTGGAGAGAAATAGATATGGTAACGTTAACAATTGACGGTAAAGAAATTCAGGTTCCAAAAGGGACAACCATTCTTGATGCGGCGGCAAAGCTGGGAATTATCATCCCGACGCTATGCTGGCTTAAAAAGGTTTCAACCACCGGTGCCTGCCGAATCTGTATCGTTGATATTGCGGGTGTTGACCGTCCCATGACCGCCTGTAATACGCCGGTCAAAGAGGGGATCTCTGTAACCACGACGACTCCCAAGCTCGAAGAGACACGCAAAAAGACTCTGGAACTGATGCTCGTCAACCATCCGCTCGACTGCCCGGTCTGCGACGCTGGCGGAGAGTGCAATCTGCAGGATGCATGCTACTCCCTCAAGGTTGATAAAAACGACTACTCTGCCGCTCTGGAGCGCCTTCCGATCCGTTATGACTGGAAACTGCTCGAGAGCGACCCGAATCGCTGCATCCTCTGTGAAAAATGTGTCAAGGTCTGCCGTGAAGTTGTCGGGCGTGAGGCTATCGAAGCAGTCGACCGCGGTGATAATACAATCATCGACACGGTTACCCGTCAGAATCTGGACTGCGATTTCTGCGGAAACTGCATCGGTGCCTGTCCGACCGGCACCCTCATCAGCAAGCCATTTAAATTCAAGGGTCGCCCCTGGACATTTGACGTTACATCCGGCGTTTGTGCTTTCTGTTCGTCCGGCTGCCAGATAGAATACCATGCAAAAAACGGCCGGATCGAGCGTGTGACGAGTGCCGATGACGGCTTTAATCGCGGAAACCTCTGCATCAACGGCCGCTTCGGATATGCGGCCTTCAACTCTCCCGATCGCCTGACATCACCGTTGATGAAGGATGATTCAGGTCAACTGAGAAAGGCTTCCTGGGACCAGGCTCTGGGGGCTGCTGCCGCAAGGCTTAAAGATGCAGCCGCTGCTTCACAGGGAGGGGGCATTGCCGGCATTGGCTCGCCACGTGTTACCAGCGAGGAAAGCTATCTGTTCCAAAAATTCATGCGCGGCGCGCTGGGCAGTAACAACATCGACTCCGAAGCCCGTCTCGGGTATCTCCCGTCACAGGTGCTGCAGTGGGAAATGCTCGGCTACAGCGGCGGCACCTACACGATGGACGCCATTGAAAAGGCGACGGCGGTGATCGTGATCGGAGCCGATCTCAAAGCGGAATCAGCCGGATTTGCCTATCGTGTGATTCAGGCAGCCACTAAAAATGATGCCAAGCTGGTGCTTGCCGGCAGTCGTTATACATCGATGAACAAGTATGCCAACGCATTTCTGCACTGTTCTCCCGGCAGTGAAGCATGGATGGTCGCCGGCCTCAACAAGGCCGTACTGGCGAAGAGGCCTGCAACGGCAGGCGATGTTACAGGATTTGATGCCCTTAAATCATCCCTTGACGCCATCTCGTTCGATCGGGTCAGCGAAATCACCGGAATATCCGAGGCACAATTCCTTGAGACTGCCGCTCTTGTCTGTTCAGGCGGCTGTACCGCAGTAATTTACGGTGCCGATCTCATCCGCTCGGCAGACAGCAGGAACGCAGTTGCCGGGACGGTTGATCTGGCACTGCTGACCGGTGCCGTCACTGAGGCCGGGGGCGGGATTTATCCGCTGGACGAAAAAAACAATACCCAGGGAATGCTGGACATGGGGATCTGCCCCGAGTATCTGCCCGGCTTCCGTACCTACGGACACGCGGCGGCCGCGTTCGGCTCTGCCTGGAATGCAACAATACCAGTGACTCCTGGTAAAGACCTGTTTCAGATAATCGATGCAATTGAAGCCGGTCAGATCAAGGCGCTCTATGTCATGGGGAACGACCCTCTGCATTTTATGCCGAACCGTACCCGCGTGATGAAGGCCTTGCAGAAACTGGAGTTGCTGGTTGTTCAGGATGTATTCATGACCGATACCGCAAAGCTGGCACATGTTGTCCTTCCCGCTGCGATTGGGGCCGAAAAGTCCGGATCGTTTACTTCCGCCGACAACCGCGTGCAGTCTTTCAAAGCCGCAGTCGTTCCGGCCGGAGAGTCCCGAAGTGACGCTGATATTTTGATCGCACTTCACGCCCTGGTCGCTTCAGAAACTGCACATGGCCAAAATTCACTTGATGTGCTGCATCACGAGATAGCGGCTCTTACTGGCCTCTACAGTGAAGTCTGCGATCAAAGCGGATGCCATATCGGGCGCATCAAAAACCGTACGACAAAGTTCACCTGTGTACCGCTGACGCCGCTTGCACCACTACCGGCTACCCGTCCGTTTGCCCTGACGATCGGCCCCGTGCTTCATCATAATGGTTCTATGACGTCCCGCTCGGAGAACAATATGCTTGTTGCCGGCGAAGCCTATGTTGAGATTTCGAGTCAGGATGCCGCTTCAGTCGGTGTCGCTGCCGGAGATCTTCTCAAAATAACCTCGGATGCCGGCAGCATATCGCTGAAGGCCAGGTTGTCTGAACAACTCCATAGCGGTGCGCTGTTCGTGCCGTCGCATTTCAGGGATGCAGCCGTAACGACGTTAACCGGCTCAGCCTCGTTTCCCCAGTATGTCTCGCTCGCAAAAGGGTAGTCCCGACTACCCTTCAGAGAGTTTTCACAAGGATTGATTTGATTCCAAAACGCCGCTCTATGCGGCGTTTTTTTATGTATAACCGGATCCTGCCGTAATAATGGTATACTGAGCGGCAAGAATTGGAGGATGACCCGATGAACAATACATACGCCGGCGTATTTCCGCCGGAGATGATGGCCTCTGCAGAAGCCATAGTTCGATGAACACCACACTCAAGAACAGAAACAGGGCTCTGCTCCAGGCGGAGACGCATCTTCATCCGCATGGACGGGTCGGGCAGCTCTCCGTCTGTCTCGTTTCCCCGAGTCGCTATAAGACCGGCATGAGCAGTCTTGGTTTTCAGACGGTATATGCTCTCCTTGCCGGATCTACAGGAATAAGGTGTGAACGCGGATTTCTTCCCGATCGCGAGATGCTGGATGAACACCGTCGCAGCGGCACGCCTCTATTATCGCTGGAGACTTCAACGCCTCTGGCTGATTTTGATGTAATCGCTTTTTCAACCTCATTCGAACCTGACTACCTGAATATCCCGCTGATCCTCAACCTGGCGCGCATCCCGATTTACTCAATCGCCCGCAGTCAGTCCGATCCGCTTATTATAGCCGGCGGAGCAGCCTTCTTCATAAACCCCGAGCCTGTTGCTGATTTTATCGATGCCATCTGTGTCGGTGAAGGCGAGGATGTCATCCCGGATATGGTATCAACGCTTCTCTCCCCTGTCGACAACGGCAGGCGGGGACTTCTGCAGGCGTTGGCCGCGCTGTCCGGCATATATGTCCCCGCTTTTTATCAACCTCGCTACCGGTCAGGACTGTTGGTCGGGTATGATGCCGGGGACGGAGCCTCTTTGCCGGTCACCCGCGTACCGGTATGTCTGGAGCAGCACGAACCATCCGCTTCGCAGATCCTGACCGAAAACACCGAGTTCGGCGATATGTTCCTGGTCGAAGTAAGCCGGGGCTGTCCGCGCGGCTGCCGCTTCTGCAGCTCAGGATTTATCTATGGTGCTTTCCGGCAGCAGCCGTTCGACCACCTTATCGCCCTAATAGATCAGGGGCTTGTCCATCGGAACAAGGTGGGGCTTGTCGGTGCGGCTGTATCGGATTATGCCGGGATCGGTAGGCTCTGCCGGTACATAGTCGACAAGGGGGCCAAGGTCTCGGTTTCATCTCTCCGGGTTGACAGAATTGATGCCGACATGCTTGATGCTCTGATTGTCAGCGGTCACAAAACAATCTCGCTCGCTCCGGAGGGCGGGTCGCAGCGCATGCGTGACGTGATTCACAAGAACCTGACCGAAGAACAGATTCTGGACGCCTGCGAAATGCTGATCTCACGCGATATACTCAATCTGAAGCTGTACTTTATCATCGGCCTGCCGGGCGAAACGGATGCCGACCTTGACGAGATGGTCCGACTCGTCGAAACGGTACGCGAGCGGGTCATCGAGCGGGGGCGTGCCAACAAACGTCTGGGCGAAATATCTGTGTCGGTCAACCCATTTATTCCCAAGCCTTTTACACCCTTTCAGTGGTGCGGTATGGAACAGCTCCCCTCGCTGGAGCGCAAGGTCAAGTTGCTGGAGTCACGCCTGCGTCGGCTGTCAAATGTCAAGCTGAAGGTCGAAAGCCTGCGCGAATCCTATCTGCAGGCGCTCCTGTCGCGCGGTGATCGCCGTTTGTCAGCTCTGCTGGCTGAAATGGCCGCGGGGGCCAACCTCAAAAAGGCCGCAAGGTCCTGCAAAATTGATACGGACTGGTATGTACAACGTACGATTGCTGCAGAAGAATTCCTGCCGTGGAGCGTTATCGGTATGGAGGATCACGGTACGCTGCGCCGGGAACATGACCGGGCGGCTGCCATAGGGGCCGGCAAACGATGAAGATCTGTACACTGTGCGGTAAGGAGTATGACGAGGCGGCCGCCCGTTCGCTGTATGCCGAGGCTGGTGAATGGCTGGCCGGGGAAGTCTGGCAGGACTCCGGGGAATTGTGCCAGCTCTGTCTTGAAAACCGGGCAAGGCTGGTGATGATGTATCACAGCGAGTATAATTCGTAGTGTATGTCTTCAGAGATCATAAAAAAAAGAGGCTGACATTGTGTCCGCCTCTTTTTCTATGATCATGCTCTTAAACGGTAAAAGTTTTACCGGGCTGCAACCGCTTCTGCCGCCGCCCTTCCCAGTGCTTCGCACTGTTCGAGCACTTCCGGCTTTGGTGAAAATAGTGTCCGCACGGTATCGCCCACCAGTTTGAAGCCGAGACTCTTGAGGCGGTCTTCCGCCATCTTGCAGGCTTCGCCGCTCCATCCGTAACTGCCGAAGACACCAGCCAGATTGGACTTCGGTTTTATGGTGCTGAGATAGGCCAGCACCTCCCACATCGGTTTTGCAATGTCCCGGTTAAACGTCGGGATACCGAAAAGCAGGGCGTCGGCCTCTTCCATCAGAGTACGCAGCTCACCGGAGTTCAGGCTGTTGATATGATAGCTGGCAACCTCTATCCCTCCCTGTGAGGCGCCATGAGCTACGGCATGGGCCATCTTTTCGGTGCTGCCGTGTGGCGAAAGAAAGAGAACGAGTATTTTTTTGCTCTGTGAGGTCGGCTTGCTCCAGTTTTCAAACTGTTGAATGACTTTCCATGGATCTCGCCGGATAATCGGCCCGTGACTGGGACAGATCATATCTATCACATCGTGGCGAATCTTTTCTACGGCCGATAAAACCTTGTCCTTGAACGGGCGGAAGATGCAGTCAAAATAAAAATGCCGCGCTGAGGTGAAATCCTCTACCTCATCATTGAAAATATGTCCGGGCTGCCAGTAGTGAGCGGCGAAAGCATCGCAGGAAAAGAGGATGTTGTCTTCCTCCACCCTTGTGAACATCGTGTCGGGCCAGTGGAGAAAGGGGGCTATGATGAAGCGGAGGGTGCGCCCGCCCAGATCAAGGGTGTCCCCATCTTTGACGGTGTGGCAGACGACTGGCTTCAGCAGGATATTGCCGAGAAAAATCTTGGCAGCCGTCGAGCAGTAGATCTCTGCTTGTGGTGCCTGCTCCAGCAGATATGACAGTGAGCCGGAGTGGTCGTGTTCGGTATGGTTGACAATTATATAGTCGATTGTCTTCGGGTCTACCAGTGATTTGACCTTGTCCATATATTCGTCGGCAAACTTTTCTTCCACAGTATCAATGAGGACGGTTTTGTTGGTCCCTTTGAGCAGATAGGCGTTGTAGCTGGTGCCATGTTCCGTCGGGAAAAGATCATCAAATACCCGCAGATCAGGATCTTCCGATCCGATCCAGTAGAGTCCAGATTTAATTTCTATCGGTCCCAGCATAGTCATTAATCTCCTTTTATGTGCGTGAAGCTATCCGCAACGCTGAGGGGCTGCATGCTCTGTTTGATTTTGATATCCGGTCGAAATACAGCCCAATATATCAGAACTGATAGAGTGGGTACAAGCGGTAAATAATCAGTTTGCAATTGTTTTGAAGCCACGTTTCTGCTACATAGATGGTCATGAAAGAGAAGGCCCGCTCACGCATAGAGATGTTGCGACCGTTACTGAAAGACCCCGTACCGGACGTTAGAGCCGCCGCAGCCGAGGCAATTGAGAAGCTGGAAGCCGCCAGCAGTGTTGATGAGATTCTTGCAACACTGAAAACGGGAAACATGGGGGCCAGAATCGGCGCCATATATGCCCTGGGCGAGATTGGCGGAGAGAAGGTCCTTCCGCCGCTTGTCTACTGCGCCCGGAGGTCTGAGGTGGTTATTCGTTCGGTGGCCGCAGCGGTACTGGGTAAAATGGCCCTGCCTGCCGCTCTCCCTATCATGCTGGAGCTTCTTGAAGATGCCGATCCGACCGTTCAGGCACGCTCGATAGCCGGGCTGCGGAATTTCCAGGCTACGGCTGATATTCTCAATAAACTGCGGCCATTCCTAAATGCGAGTGACGGTATCCTCGAAGCCGAAGCGGCAATAACGCTGGCCTGGCTCAAGGATCGGCATTCTTTGAGCCACATATACGAACTCCTTACATCCCCTCACGCCTCAACCCGCCAGGCGGCCGCAACCGCACTCAGCCGTATGCCGATTCACTAGGCTCCATCCGCAATAAAGCGCCCGGAATCAATGTTTTTCAGCAACGGATCAACGACCGCGACTATTTCGGCGTAGTGTGAGCCGTCAGAACCTATCAGTGCCTGTTTGCGCGGCGCAGATAATCGCACCCCGTCTCCATCGATCAGGACAAGTACGGTCGGTGCTTTTTCATCCAGGGGGTTCGGGCGGTAAACAAGCGCAACCTCATTGCTATCAAGCCGTACGAGCGTGCCGACCGGGTAGGAGCCCATCATTTCAACAAAACGTTCAAAAACGGCGCCGTTAAGAATTGTATCAGCCATTTCCTTCATCTCGTTCAGGGCTGTTCTCGGATTGACCGGTGACTGGTAGACGCGCAGTGTTGTAATGGCGTCGTAGGTGTCGGCAACGGCAACAATGTCAGTCATATTGTTTAAAGGAAGCTTGCTTGCCCACTCAGGATAGCCGTTCCGGTTGTAGTGCAGGTGATGACCCAGCACCACCGACTCGATATGCGGCGACAATCCTTCCATTTCACGGATGATCTTGGACCCGAGTTCAGGATGCCGCTTCATTTCATCAAATTCACCACTGGAAAGCTTGCCCGGTTTGTTGAGGATCTCTTTCGGGACCATGGTCTTGCCGATATCGTGCAGCAGTCCCGCGATCCCCAGGTCTTTTACGGAGGTGGCATCCAGGCCGAGCGCGGTCCCCAGTGCCATAGACAGGACTCCGACGTTCACACAATGGTTAAAGGTGTAGTTGTCATAATCCTTGATCATCGTTAACCCGAGCAGCGCCAGCGGTTCCTGTCTCGTGATGCCGACCATCTGATCAACGACCTTTATCAGCGCTGCGCTGTTAGGTATGCGCCCTCGTTCAATGTCAAGGCATATTGTACTGATGGCAGACAGAGCCCTGTTGTATGCCGCAACATGATCACTCCCGTGTGAGCTTTCAGGACCTTCATCACCGTCTCCATCATACCTGTTGCTCCCGTGCCGGATAATTTTAAAGCCGGTGATCCCCGTTTGTGCCATCTGGTGTGAAAGAGTGTCGAAGTCAGCACTCTTGACGGATAAGATTTTGATAAATGATCTGAGTTCATCGAAGTTGACGGATGCGGTCCCATTTAAGTTTATGGATGTGGTCGCCACAATCCGGCTTATCTCCTTTTCCAGCATCATATTCGACAATTCAGAGATCGCAGCAGAAGGAGCGATGAAGAGATGATCTTCAAAGAACATGATGCCATCGATGAGTCCCCAGGAGATCTGCGCTTCTTCGCCGAGAGCCGATGTCAAGATCCTATGCAGCTCCGTTAACGGTCGAGTGATTGCCGGGTGCGATGCAGGGTAAAACGACATCCCTTTAACTGCACCGGAAAAAAGCGTAACCAGTCTGAGTGCCTTCGGTTTATCAAGAGATCCCATCTAACTTTCCTTCCGCTTTTTCCAACAGTACTATTGCATCAGAGCAGGCAGAGCCAACCTCACCGCCGCCGAAAGCAAGCTTTTCAAGAGCCGGCAATGCTCTGGCATCACCAAGCCTGCCCAGGCAGGCGGCAACAGCTGTTTTTAATTTTTTTCCGCGTGCTGCTGCCAGCAGGTACCGATCTTCAAGAAGTGCAACAAGATGCGGAGTCACCTGCCGGTCTCCGATTAAGGCGATGGCTGCCAGAGCATTGATCTTGAGGGGAAGCGACTGCAGAAACATGTCTCTTGAAGACACGATTTTAATAAGCTCCGCTAAGGATCCATTGCTCTTCATTCCGCCCAGCGAAACAATTGCCTGGGGGTATAGCGATGTATCGGCGCCGCGCAGTACCCCGAGAATTGCAGCCTCGGCGTCATGTCCGCCAAGCTGTGCGAGGCTACGAATGGCTTCTTTCCGTACGCGGAGGTCCGGGTAAGTCAGGCAATTTGTCAGCGCCGGCAGCGCATCACTGACCGCGATCGTTCCAAGGATCGCGCAGATATTTCTTATAATGAACCAGCGGGAGTCATGCATCAAGCCCAGGAGGACAGGCACGGCGATTTCACCAAGACTCCCCAGCATTGTAGAGAGCGTTTTTCTGACCTTGAGACTGCTGGTTTGCCCCATCAGTTCGATAGCCAGAGTAATGGCTGTGGTGCCGCCGGCTTTTAAAACCGCAAGAATAGCCCCCTGCGACACTCCATCTTTCAGTCCTGCCTGTTCAAGCACGATCTGCAGAACTTCACCTGTTGCGATAATCTGCTCTATTGCAAACTGTGCCCCATCACGCATGATTTCGCTGCGCGTCTCCTCGCCGGAGTGACTGGCAAGTAATTCAATGAGCGGCAAAAGCAGGTGTGCTTCATGGCGCAGCAGCAGGTTGTCGGCACAGGAAACGGCTAGGCGGATCAGTATCAGGTAACTGTCGTTATCGGCGCACGTTGTCAATTGCCCGAGGAGTGCGTGAAGTTGCTGTTCCGGAAGGATGGAAGCCGGCTGGTGCGGTTGCTCCTCAATAAGAGATGTCGTATCACTGCCGGTTTCATCTTCATCAATCCCTTGGGGAACAATCCCGGCCTGCTCAATCTTCTGCCGCTTTCCGCTGATTACTCCCAGGTCGAATTCGTTGGCCCAGATCGAGCGAACGCCACGCTCAGCCATGATTGTGTCGACACCGCCATGCAGCTGGATCTCTTCGGGAGACATGGACAATATTTTTATCAGTTCAAGCAGGTCTTCCTGGAAGAGGTCGCCAGAAAAGGTTATTTTCTGAACCCGGCGTACAAAAAGCTCGTATGAAAGAGTGGAGGTCAGCTTGGTACCATCTTTCAAAGGCTCCCCGTCAGGGAAACTGAAGCCGGTACTTCCGCAGCAGAGTGAAAGCGTATTGCCGTCGAGCAGCTCCAGCATCGCCTCATGTGCCCGTATCAGACCGTTGCGCCGGGTAGGGTGCCCCTTAGGGTAAAACCTCCATGTCCGCATGGCGCGATAAATAGTGCCGAGCGCATCAAGAGTCCCCTGCGTTGTCGTTGGTTGATAGAAATCCATAGCGGTCCCTTGTGTTAATCTCTGAAATTATGCCATACTGCGCCGGAAATGTCTTAGCAAAATAATAAAAAAATGCCGGTCATATCAGTGGTTGAGTGAGTGAGAGGGTCTATGAAGCAGAAAACTATCTTTACCTGCCAGAAATGCGGCAGCCAGTCACCCAAGTGGCTCGGAAAATGCCCGGATTGCGGAGCCTGGAACAGTCTGGTTGAAGAGGCTGTCATCAAGACTGCGCATGCATCCACCCCGGCAGGGGGTGCACTCCCGGTACCGATCTGTGACGTACCTCCTCAAACAGAGACACGCCGGCCGACCGGCATCGGAGAGCTGGATCGGGTGCTGGGAGGGGGGATCGTCCCCGGTTCGCTGGTGCTGATCGGCGGCGATCCCGGCATAGGAAAATCAACGCTTCTGCTGCAGGCGATGCATACGCTGGCTTCAGTGGCGGGGAAGGTGCTGTATGTTTCAGGTGAGGAGTCCGCATCCCAGACCCGTCTGCGCGGGGAACGTCTCGGTGCATCCAGCAAAAATCTGCTGATTCTGGCTGAAAACTCTCTGGAAGCGATCCTGGGACAGGCTGCTGCTCTCAAACCGGCCGCAATGGTGGTTGACTCGATCCAGACCGTCTGGACCTCTGCTCTGGAATCGGCCCCCGGCAGCGTCAGCCAGGTGCGGGAATCGGCCGGCAAACTGATGCTGCTTGCCAAAGGGAGCGATATCCCTATTTTCATCGTCGGCCACGTAACCAAGGACGGATCGATCGCCGGCCCGCGCGTTCTCGAGCACATGGTCGACACGGTGCTCTATTTCGAAGGTGACGGCAGCCATCCCTTCCGTATATTGCGGGCGGTAAAGAACCGCTTCGGCTCGACCAATGAGATTGGCGTTTTTGAGATGAAGCAGGAAGGGTTGTGCGGGGTGGCAAACCCTTCGGAGCTGTTTCTTTCCGAGCGCCCTCTGGGCGTGTCCGGTTCGGTGGTCACAACCTCGCTGGAGGGGAGCCGGCCGCTGCTGGTGGAACTGCAGGCGCTGGTGACCCCGTCCTCCTATGGTGTCCCCCGTCGTACAACCATCGGAGTCGACCATAACCGGCTGGCTCTGCTGGTCGCTGTCCTGGAGAAGAAAGTCGGTCTGCACATGGCCGGTCAGGACATTTTTTTAAATGCGGCGGGGGGGGCGCGACTGAATGAACCGGCGGCCGACCTGGCCATGATTATGGCGGTTGCCTCCAGTCATCTCGACAAAGCCATTCCTCCCGATACGGTGGTATTCGGTGAAGTCGGCCTGGCGGGGGAGGTAAGGGCCGTTACGCAGCCTGAACTGCGCATTGCCGAAGCCGAAAAACTCGGTTTCAAGCGATGCATCATTCCTGCCGGCAGTTTGAAACGTCTTAAAAAAAGGGGTATCCGCCTGGAAGGGGTTGCCACGGTTCAAGGTGCGATGGATGTTCTTTTCGAGTCGTGACCAGACGGTCATGTTCAGTCATTGTCAGTCTATTGTGGGGCCCTTTGTGACTGGAAAAATAGCTGCGATCGTGTTACATAGGGCCTCCGATATTCCATTGCCATATAGGGAGGCACGATGCCATGCCTGAATTCACCATACCCCGTACCCCCTCGTCCTACAATTACCAGCTTCTGATCAAGAACATGCTGTTTTGCCCGGTGGTGGACAATCCGGAACAGGAGATTGTTTACCGGGGAAGTTTCCGCTACACCTATCGCGAACTGCGTCAACGGGTCCAGCGTCTTGCCAACGCTCTGACCTCTCTTGGCGTCAAACCCGGTGATACGGTCGCGGTCATGGACTGGGACTCGCATCGCTACCTGGAGTGTTTTTTCGCCGTGCCGATGATCGGGGCGGTGCTGCATACCATCAACGTGCGCCTCTCCCCGGAGCAGATCCTCTATACCATCGACCATGCCGAGGACGATGTCCTGCTTGTCAATTCCGAGTTCCTGCCGATACTGGAGCAGATCCGCGGGCGAATGGATACGGTGAAAAAATGTGTTTTGCTGAATGACGAAGTGACAACCCCGACCAGCACGATACCTTTCGCCGGCGAATATGAGGCCCTGCTGGCGACGGCGGCTCCCGAGTTCGCATTTGCCGACTTCGACGAGAACACCCGTGCGACTACGTTCTACTCCACGGGCACCACCGGCATGCCCAAGGGGGTTTATTTCAGTCACCGCCAGTTGGTGCTGCATACCATGGCGGCCCTCGGGGTACTTGGTTCCGCCCAGGGGCATGGCCGCTTTTACCGCCAGGATGTCTATATGCCGCTGACACCGATGTTCCACGTACACGCCTGGGGGCTGCCATACGCGGCCACCATGCTGGGAGTCAAACAGGTCTATCCCGGCCGCTATGTACCCGACCTGCTGCTGGAACTGGTGGAAAAGGAGGGCGTGACATTTTCGCACTGTGTCCCGACCATTCTGCACATGCTGCTCAAACATCCCCATGCGGCCCGTATCGACCTGTCGGG
>JAQUCU010000210.1 GCA_028686055.1 Desulfuromonadaceae bacterium | reverse complement strand
GCCCGAGCCGAAGATTTGCGACCCCGAAACGTCCACCAGAAAGATCACCGTCAACTCGCGTTCTTCGGCGTAGCGTTTGATATGGGGCTCACCGGTACGTGCCGTCACATTCCAGTCGATGGTTCTTACATCATCGCCCACCACGTAGGGCCGCACCTCATCAAACTCGACGCCCTGGCCTTTAAAAACCGAGTGATAATCGCCGGTCAGGCGATCATCGAGCAGGCGTGTGGTAAGGATGCGAATGCGCCCAACTTGTTTCATTAACTCTTTCGTATCAATCATAGGTTTGCCACTATTGACCAAGTTTAGGGCACCGGTAAGGTAGCCAAAATCTTAGCAATCAACGCATCCGCGGTCAGCTCCTCGGCTTCGGCTTCATACGTCAACATTATACGATGGCGCAAAACATCATGCGCAATCTCTTTCACATCCTGCGGCGTGGCATAGGCGCGTCCATGCATCATGGCATTGGCGCGTGCCGCCAGATTCAAACAGAGAGTAGCCCGTGGTGAAGCGCCCATCTGAATTTGATGCTGCATCTCGGCTAATTTATAGGCGGCCGGCTCACGCGTGGCAAACACGATATCCAAGATATAATCCTCGACCTTTTCATCGCAATAAACTTGCTCCAAAGTGGCGCGCAAAGTCTGCAACTCCTCGAGCGTGACCACCGTCGTGGCCGTCAAAGAGGTTTGCTGCGTAAAACGCTTCATGATGCGCCGCTCATCTTCGCGCGTCGGGTGTGTGATTAAGCATTTGAGCATAAAACGGTCAACCTGCGCCTCCGGCAAAGGATAGGTGCCCTCTTGTTCAATCGGGTTTTGCGTGGCCATCACCAAAAACGGATTCGGCAAATCATAGGTATGATCACCGATCGTTACCTGGCGCTCTTGCATGGCCTCCAATAGCGCGCTTTGCACCTTGGCCGGCGCGCGGTTAATCTCATCGGCCAGCAACAAATTGGTAAATACCGGTCCTTGACGCGGCGCGAAGGAGGCCTCTTTGGGATTATACACCATGGTGCCAATCACGTCCGCCGGCAAGAGGTCGGGGGTAAAAGAAATACGCTGAAATTGGAGTCCCAAGGCCTCCGCCAACGTTTTCACCGAGAGTGTTTTGGCCAATCCCGGCACCCCTTCCAACAAAATGTGGCCCTGGGTAATCAGGGCAATCAACAAACGGTCGACCAGCTTCTCTTGCCCCACGATGACACGGTTTACCTGTTCACGGATCTTATTGAGGGTTGCCGCTTGCGCAGCTACCCGATCGGTATTTTTTGCCAAATCCATGCTTTACTTCTCTTCCTCTGTGGTATTTAAATCCGCCGCGGGCTGCTCTTCAGCCTCCTCTTCAGGCTCTGCTTTAGGCGTTACCAGATCGGCGCGTTGCTTCAACATATTGCCGGCGCTATGTGCGCTAATAAGATAATTCCAAGCCTCGTTTTTGGCGTTAAAATCGGCCACCTTTTGAGTGAAAGTCGCATTTTCCACCTCATTGGTACCCGTCGCCTTGAAACTCGCGCTTAATTTCAAATAACGCTCCTCACCTTCCGGAACGGTGGCCCCCAGGTGCGCGGTATAGGTTTCGCCACTTTTGAGTGAGACGCTAAAAACCGCGCCGGTGGTCATGCCCATCGCCGCTTCATCCAAGGTCGGATCGGCCAAGGTGGTAAAGTTCAGATAACTCAGCGCCGATTCCACCCCATAGCCTTGCGAAGTATTAAACTCCTCGGCCTCGCTCAAGCCTGCCAGTGTCCAAGCACCCTCCACCTTGCTCAGCTTAAGGGTTTCCTCACCCTGGCGCAGCTCGATCGCCACAACCTCAGCCGCCGGCACCTCGGCAATCCGCGTATCGACCCAACTGGTAATCTGCCCATCAAAGCTATCCAAAGCATCGCCGACCAGCACCACCTTGCCGCTCGCGCCACTGGAGACATAACGTCCATCGGCATAACTACCGCCGCCAAATTGGGCCATCTCGGCACTGGCTTGGCGCATATGTTTCTCGCCGAGCAAGAGGGTTGCCAGCGATTTACCGGCGCTATCATGCAGATCCAGCAGTGTTGGGCTCTGCAATTGCATATCGCTGGCGACATGCCCCACCTTCAGTTCTTGCAGCCGCAACAAATTCTCCCTAATTTTTACCACATCGGCGGGATAATTGTGTAACGACTCCACCACCCAACCGGTGGGCGCACTGGCCAGGACCATTTTTTCCGCCCCACTGCCCAGCTCCAAGCGTGCAACCTCGGTCAGATCGAGATTGGGCAAAACCTGTGTCCCCACCAGAGATGGATTCTTCGGGCGACGATTGGAAGAGGTCAGATAGGCACCGCCCACCAATACCAGGGCAACCAAACCCAAGATTAAAACTTTCTTCTGTGACATAATCAAAAACTCCTTAATTCTTACGACGCTTCAAGCCACGGAACAAACCAAAGGCAATCACTAACAAAGGCATCACCACAATATTTGCAACCTTCAACTGCAAACCCAAGCGCTCGATGTCACGATTTAAACTCTTGCGCACTTCCTTTAACTGTTTGCTGGTATCGGCCTGTGCCTTACGAAACTGCTCGATTTCAGCCTGCTGCTCACGCGAGATAATCATCCGCTCATTGCCACTTTTCTGTTGCTGCAACTCGGCCAAACGTTGGCGCGTCTCTTGCAAGGCGGCTTCCAGGCGTCCCTCTTCCGCCTGCCACTTTTGCATCGCCTGTGCCTCTAGCTTATCCACGCGCGTAAAGGGACGACTGAATTGTCCCCGCGAGCGCACGCTGATCAGCTCCTCACGTCCCGCCAACTGCTCAACGGCATTACCAAACAGCACGAGATTATCGTTAATCGGCTGCATTACATTGCCAAAGAGTGTCGGAATGGCTTGCACGCAAAAGCGGTCATCGACAAAGTCAGTGTCGCCAAACACCAAGACAATGCTATTGCCACTCGACAAATGCCCCGCCGGCGCATTGGTGGCAGCTGTCGTTTCATCGGTCACTCCATGGGGAAAGGCCGTCTTGAAAGTACCTTGCAGGCGCGCGGCCAGCACACGGGCATTGCCATCGGGATTCAATTGTGAACGCATGGCACTCATGCCAAACTGCGCATTCATCTGGTCGACATCGCAACTATGATCGCGCGAACTCTTAATTAGCGCACTAAAGGTCATGCCTTGCTCTGTGTTATCAACAATCGCGCCGGCAAAGGGCAACATCACCTGTGTGAGCTGCGAAGTTAAAAGTTCCTCACTCGCCATATTGACCTTGCCCAACGATAAAAAGGCCGGATTATCATCCACGCGTCCATCCCCGGCGTTCAACTTGGTCGAGGCCGCCATATCGGCAACCACCTTGCCACTTTCAAAAGCGATACCCCAAGCCTCAAACAGCTTGCCGAGTGTCGAAGGGCCGGCCTGCCCCCCTCCCATCTGCATCATGGGATTTTGCGGCTGATTAGCACTCATATCGGCCACCGAGAAGGGGTCCACGCATACCATCATACGCCCCCCACGCAGCACAAATTGGTCGAGGGCATACAGGGTTTCATCACTGAGATTTTTGGGGTGCACCACCACTAAAGTTTTAACATCATCATCGATGCTAGTGGCGTCGGCGGGTATCTCACGCACGACATAATCCTTGCGCAATTCGCGAAAAGCGGCCCATCCGCGATGCTGCGGTTGCTGCATCATCATCGGATTAGCCGGTGGCGCAAACACCTCCAAGGTACTCAAAACGCCAATCACCGGCTTTTCAGGCCACGCCACGCGCGTCACCAAGCGGGTTAAGTCATACTCCAAACTCGGCTCATTACGCGGATTAAAGCCCGCCAAAACCTCGGTTTGCTCGCCGGCGACGGCCACCAGGCCGAAATAAACCGGCATCCCAAAGGGATTGACTTGTTGGGGCTCCACGCCGTAGCGTTGTGCCCACTCTTCGGCATCCGAATCGGGTTTGGGATCGTAGAGTTCCAGGGTCAGACGTCCACGTCCGGCCAACTCATACTCCTTCAAAAGGTCTTGCACCTTTGTCGCATAGGTTTTCACCCCCATGGGCATATCCGCCGCCGAAGCACTGTAATAGAGCTTCATCGTTACATTCACGGGCAATTCTCCCAGAATCTTCCGCGACCCCTGCGACAGGGTATAGAGTCTATCGGCGGTGAGATCGACGCGTAACCGCAAATTACTGATTATCATCGTAGCGGCACCCAAGATTACCAGTAAGACGAGTAAACCTGTGACACCTGTTAAACGTTTTGTTGACATATTAAAAATCCTTTCACTTTCTGCCTAGGCGTGGTTACCACCACTGCACACTTTACGAGGCCTTACGATTGTCGGTTACCAAATGCGCCGCCGACAACATAAACGCAATAATACTGATATAATATGCCACATCGGCAAAATCAATTACCCCACGACGAATCGCATCAAAATGGTGCATCAAACTACAAGCAGCCACCCCATTGAC
>JAQUCU010000037.1 GCA_028686055.1 Desulfuromonadaceae bacterium | reverse complement strand
TGCCGGAGATCTACCACGCACTTCGCGTGACAAATCCGGCCATTGATGACCGAGAAAACAATCTGGTACTGGAAGTTGCCCAGCATCTTGGCGAGAATTCGGTACGTACCATAGCCATGGACTCAACCGACGGTCTCAAACGCGGTCAGGTTGTCATCGATACCGGCAAGCAGATCTGCGCACCGGTCGGCGCCAAAACCCTCGGCCGTATCATGAACGTAATCGGTGAGCCGGTTGACGAAATGGGCCCGATCGGCAATGAGAAAGAGTACGCCATCCATCGTGAGGCGCCTTCTTTTGAAAGCCAGTCAACGAAGGTTGAAGCTTTTACAACCGGCATCAAGGTTGTTGACCTGCTCGCACCGTATGCCCGCGGCGGAAAGATCGGCCTTTTCGGTGGTGCCGGCGTTGGCAAGACGGTTCTTATTATGGAACTCATCAACAACATCGCCAAGCAGCACGGTGGTTACTCTGTTTTCGCCGGTGTAGGCGAGCGTACCCGTGAAGGAAACGACCTCTGGATGGAGATGAAAGAGTCCGGCGTTCTCGACAAGGCCGCCCTCGTCTACGGCCAGATGAATGAGCCTCCGGGGGCGCGTGCCCGTGTTGCACTGACTGCTCTCTCCGTCGCCGAGTACTTCCGTGACGAAGAAGGACAGGACGTTCTGCTCTTCATTGACAACATCTTCCGTTTTACCCAGGCAGGTTCCGAGGTTTCGGCTCTTCTCGGCCGTATTCCTTCCGCTGTTGGTTACCAGCCTACGCTGGCAACTGAAATGGGTGAGCTTCAGGAGCGTATTACCTCCACTAAGAAGGGTTCCATTACTTCTGTTCAGGCTATCTACGTACCTGCCGATGACTTGACCGACCCGGCGCCGGCTACCGCTTTTGCCCACCTGGACGCCACTACGGTTCTTTCACGTCAGATCGCAGAGCTCGGTATCTATCCTGCTGTTGACCCGCTCGATTCTACATCACGTATTCTCGATCCGCAGGTTATCGGTGAGGAACACTATGCTGTTGCCCGTTCTGTCCAGTACGTTCTGCAAAAGTACAAGGACCTTCAGGATATCATCGCTATTCTTGGTATGGATGAACTTTCCGAAGAAGATAAACTGGTTGTTGCCCGTGCCCGTAAGATTCAGCGCTTCCTTTCCCAGCCGTTCCATGTTGCCGAAGCATTCACCGGCTCCCCTGGTAAATATGTCGAGCTGAAGGATACCATCAAGGGTTTCCAGGAAATCGTTGCAGGAAAGCACGATGCGCTGCCGGAGCAGGCCTTCTACATGGTCGGTTCTATTGAAGAAGCCATCGAAAAAGCTGCCAAACTGGCTGCGGTATAAATTAAACATGTAGGTGCAGGGCCTGTCCTGCCCGCTTTCTACAAGGATCATATATGGCAGAAAAGATGAAGCTGGAAATTGTCACTCCCTACAAAAAAGTCGTAGACACCGAGATTGAGGAAGTAACTGCAACCGGAAAGCTGGGCGAATTCGGTGTTCTGCCTGGTCATGCTCCGTTTCTGACATCACTTAAAATCGGTGAGCTTGTCTACAAGAACAACGGTGTTGCCGAGCATATGTCGCTTAACTGGGGTTATTTTGAAGTTAGCGGTGACAAGATTATTATTCTTGTAGAGACAGCGGAGCTCGCTGAGGAAATCGATGTCGAGCGTGCCAAAGCGGCTATGGGACGCGCTGAAGAGGCTCTTAAAAAGCTGACATCTGAAGATAAACAGTTCAAGGTTTATGAAGCAGCTCTCGAGCGTGCGATTATCCGCATGCAGGTTGCCGGTAAAAGTGTCCGTAAGTAAGACATCGGAATATGATTAATTACTTTAAAGAGCGGCAGCGATGCCGCTCTTTTTGTTTGTGGATATTGTCGTGCGGGTTTGCTACAACGTGGATGTAATATATTTTACCTCAATGGAGGACCGTTATGTCACAAACCAGCGAACTGAAACATTATCGTTGCTATGAGATGTTTTCACAATCTGCCGGTGTCGAAATGAGGGAGGCGGTTAAGTCAAGCGAGGAACATGGGGTAGTTACTGAGCGGAGTGGGAGAATTCACCTCCGTTTCTTCAAGCTGACGCCGAAGACAAATCCGGGTGATGTTACCCAGATCCGCTTTATCTGTGAGCCTGATGAGGCCTTTGGGCTGTCGATGATGATAGCTCAGGTAGCCGCCTCTTCAGTGCCATGCAAGGAAAAACTCAATCCTCACAAATTCTCTACCGGTGGGGAGGGGGAGGAAATCGTCACGACAGTAACCGTGGATAAGTGGGAACGGGGTGGTAAGGGTGGTTATGCATTGACCGTGGCACGCGGCAAGGATTTCATCAGCGTGCCGGTGCCTCTTGCCAAATTTCTTTTTGCCGGAGAGTTTCTGCGAACTCTTTCTACGGAGCAGAGCTGGGTTGAGCGGACAGATAAAAAGATGTCAGCGAATGCCACCGTCTAAACGTTACACTGCTTTCTCCGATGAACTGAAGCGGGTATTCGGCTGCAAGGTGCAGCGCATCTCGGTAGATGCCGGTTTTACCTGCCCTAATCGTGATGGTGTACTGGATACCGAAGGGTGCATCTTCTGTGGCGGGCATGGTTCCGGTTCATATGGAATCAGGAGGGACCTTGATATTGCGGCACAGCTTGAAGACGGTAAAGAGGTCATGCGCCGCAAATACCGGGCCGACAAGTATATCGCGTACTTTCAGGCATACTCCAACACCTATGGTTCGACAGATCAGTTGCGCTTTCTGTTTAACCGGGCACTGGCAGTTCCTGATATTGTCGGTATTATTATCGCTACCCGTCCTGATTGCCTGCCTGATGAAATTCTTGAATATCTGGCGGAGCTGAGCCGGCAGACATATCTCTGGCTTGAAATAGGGCTGCAATCGATGCACGACGAGAGTCTTGCACGTATTAACCGGCGGCACGACCATGCCTGTTCGGTGGATGCAATTGAACGCGCCAGGAACCATTCTCTAAGAGTGTGCGCCCATATAATACTCGGCCTGCCGGGTGAAACGCGCGAGGAGATGCTGGCCATGGCGGTGGAGCTTAACCGCCTGGGTGTTGACGGCGTCAAACTCCACCTGCTGCATGTGATGAAAGATACACGACTGGCAGAGATGTACGGGCGTGGTGAGGTGACGGTGATGGACAGGGATGGTTATGCCGGATTGGTCTGCGATTTTTTAGAACTGCTCAATCCGCGGATTATGATCCATCGGCTGACCGGAGACGGCGGACGCGACAGCCTTATAGCACCGCTCTGGTCATTAAAGAAGTTCGAAATTCTCAACTTGATCGATGCCGGGATGGAACGCCGCGGTTCGCATCAGGGATTCAGATTTTACCGATAAAGATCAACACCAGGAACATGAAGTAGAACGCCCCTCCGACAAGCAGTGTGCCGGGCGTCAGATGTTTTTTGATCCTGATCTGCAGATAGGCCATTCCGACCGAAGCAAAGGTCAGAGCCACAGTCAGAAGCGCGGCCCTGTTCAGCTGCCAGTCGGTCATCATGATGCCGATGGCGGTGATGATCGATCCCTGAAATACCATGGAGCCGGTGACATTGCCGATTGCCAGGGTATCCTTCCCCTTGCCGATCCAGATAACGCTGTTAAACTTTTCCGGCAGTTCTGTTGCAATCGGGGCTATGATCATGGCCAGGATGAACGGTGATATTCCCATCTGCACGGATATGATCTGCACTTTGTCGACAAATATGTAGGATCCCCATACGATCAGCAGCAGTGAGCTCAAAACCTGGAATCCGATGATGATCATCTGCGGGTCGTGGGATTTGGGCGCAAAATAGCAGGGATCTATTTCCGATTCTTCGATCTCATGTGCTTCAGGTTCGCCGCCGCCTTTGAGCGTGTTCAGCACATAACCTCCGTAGGTCAGAACGAGCGCCATGGCGATGAAGGTCTTGATAACCGGATGCCCTCCCAGGAAAGATGCTCCTATTGCGACACTGTACAGGATTAGAAAATATTCCATGTCGCGGCGCATGACAATCGTATCGACCCGCATGACCGGATAGTCGTCGCGCTTGCTGCGATTCCATATAACCGCTGTTCCACTAACGAAGAAGGCCAGGGTCCCGAGCATGAATGGTGCCCCGATGATTGCCCCCACACCGATCTTGTGCCCGGTTTCGGGTGTGCCGAACATAATGGCCACGATAGGTACCAGGGTCTCCGGGAGGGCGGTGCCGATAGCGGCAAAAATACTTCCCACCGCTCCGTCCGAAAGTTTCATCTTCTTTCCGAACCACTCCAGTCCGTTTGTGAAAACCGTTGCCCCCAGCAGGATGATACTGAGAGCTACAAGTAATAAAATCCATTCGAACATGTTTTACAGCTCCACTCGTGTCATAACACCCTGCAGTTTGCGGAAACCCGCCGTGGTAAAATGTAAAGGCGGCATTTCTGCCGCCAGGACTTTATACACTAATTACAGGTGCATTGCCACCAGAAGAGTGTTACATCTCAACCCTCGTCACAACCCCTTGAAGCTTGGCTGCCGGCAGTTTATTGAATTGCACGAAGTTGGGTGTCTGGCGCTTGATGGTGGAGAAGAGCCTCCAGGCTATATTCTTGGTTTCAATGTCCTCGATCCCGTAAAAAATGACCTTTTCCGAGATGCCGTTACCCTTTAGAATATCTTCAATTTCCATAATTTCCATGTAGCCTGCCCTGATTTCTATTGCGTCGAGACCTGTGGAAAGTCCTGTTTTCAAAACGGTTTCAAGCCCGTATGGTTCATCGGAGCGTATTATGGAGATCAGCACGTTGCGTTCGTAAATGATATTGCTGCGGATGATGCAATGAACGAGATAAGGAGGGATGACACTCCATTCCTTGACAAAAAACAGGCCGGTTCCGGGGATGTTTCTTTCCTTGGCGTAGATCTGGCTATAGGCCAGCTCGAATGTGTCGAAGTCCAGCGGCTTGAGCGCTCGGTACAATGCTCGTTGCCCCTTTGTCCAGACGATGATAGTGATAAACGGTACAGCTGCAAGAATGATCGACCAGTAGCCGCCATGGGGGAACTTGTTGAGATTGGCTGTCAAAAACGCCAGGTCAGCCGCGGTAACCATCACGGCAATCGGGACCTTCCACTTCTTTGTGGTGCGTGAAAAGATCATCGTCATCATGATTCCGGTGATGGTCATGGTGCCGGTAACCGCCAGTCCGTAGGCTGCCGCCAGGTTCTCCGATTTCTTGAATATCAGCATGATCATAATCACCAGCACCAGCAGCAGCCAGTTGACCGAGCTTATGTAAATCTGGGATTTAAGGTGGGTGGAGGTGTAGTCAATCCTCAGCAGCGGAAGGATACGGGTGGTGATGCCTTGGTATACGATGGAAAAGACTCCGCTGATAAGCGCCTGAGATGCAATCACTGTGGCGATGATCGTAAGGATCAGGAAGGGGATGTAAAGTCCTGCAGCCTCGTTGCGCACCATGCCGAAGAGGATGTTTTTTGCCTGGGGGTGGGTGATGATGTAGGCGCCCTGGCCAAGATAGTTAACCACCAGCGCCGCGAATACGAAGTACCAGGCCCTGACGATCGGCTTGCGTCCCAGGTGTCCCATATCTGCGTAAAGGGCCTCGCCTCCGGTGGCGCAGAGGATAACTTCTGAAAGAACAAAGAACCCGGCCAGGCCGTTTTCGTAGAGGAACCGGACAGCATACCAGGGGTTTAGTGCCTTGACAACTATGGGATGGTCTATGATCGAGAGCGCTCCGGACAGCGTCAGAGCAATAAACCAGACCACCATCAGCGGTCCAAATGCCCGAGCCACCCTGTCGGTTCCCTTGCTTTGAAAGATGAAGAGCCCGACCGCAATAATAGCGGCAATCAGGATCAGGATATTTTGCGGCGTATGTTCCAGCCCCGGAATCAACTCAATCCCCTCAACGGCAGACAGGATCGAGATTGCCGGAGTGATGACGCCGTCGCCGATAAGCAGGCAGATGCCGACATAGGAGAGAAACGTGACAAACGCCAGGGTCCTGCCCGGTTTTATCATTCTGACCAGAATCTCACGAAGGACGATGGTCCCGCCTTCACCCTTGCGTCCAAGGCTCATGGCCAACCAGGCGTATTCGACCATGACCAGGACTACAAGTGTCCAGACGATCAGTGAGAGGATTCCGTAGATACTTTCCTGTGATGGCCTGGTGAGGGTGGCGATGACGGTCAGTGTGTAGATGGGGCTGGTTCCGATGTCGCCGAATACCAGTCCCATGGCCTTGATTATTTCGCCCCAGTAGGAGCCTGCTTCATGCTGCTTCATAAACTGCCTCCTGCAAGAATAGCTTGTAGGGGCTGACAGGCCGAAAAAAACCACTGGTATGAAACCGGTGGCGTGTAATCGCTGTGTGCCCTTCCAGATGCCTACGAGGTTAGCTGACGGGCTCGGGATTGGAAGTTCCCTTTCCGGTAATGTGCCGGAATACGCCCCAGTAGATTGGGCCCCCCGCATCCGTTTTGTTAGTAAGTTAGTAGCTGCTTTCTGCGTGTTCATGCAGAAAACAGCATTGTTAACTAACGTATCCTGTATTCCAGGGTAAACAGATCTCGGCTGATTGTCGGCCTGTTATACTCCTCCTGGTTCCACTGTCAAGATATCTTGTGGATTGCTGCACTTTGCTGTTTACACTAAACCCAAAACTGCTACACTTCACAGCCGGCCAAACTACGGATGAATGGAAAGTTGTATGGATAATTCTGTCATAGTAAAAAAACAGGTGACGATGGTCTGCCGCTATTTTAAGGTTGCCCACCGGGATATGGTTTTTCTGAAGTTTATCCTGGAGGCGTATGAGGGAATGAATGTCATGAGTACCGTTGATAACAAGGCCGGTATCATCCGCATCGCCATTATGCCCGGCTTCGTTGAAGATGTTGATGGTCTGCTGGCTGATTTGGGGAAGCAGGTGCCTATGGAACCGGCCCTGTGGCATGATGAAACCTGCGCGTTCTGATCAGGCAGCTTTTTAACCGGGGCACTGCAATGTCAGCTATGTGACGGTTCTGTTGCTGTCGGTCAATCTGCCGCCGCATTTATCACCTGCTTTAATCACCCGCACCTGCAGGCCACGACCTGTGCCTGATATGTAAACAAACGTAACGGTTGTCGGCCCCTCATTGTCCTCTCCTGTTAGATAATTACACATAAATTCATAGCGGAACGATTTGACTCTGCTGTCAGGAGGAAGTTCCAGGCCGTCAGGGAGATCCCGGAGAGAGGGCCAGGAGCATTTACTCTGCTGTTCAGCGGCGAACGAGGGAAGTTTGCCCATCAGCGGCATCTCGCTCCGGCAATAATCAAACAGAAGGGCGTCATGCAGTGCCGAGCGGTCGGCCAGTGATTCTGCCAGACGCGCAAAAAGCTCGAAGACCCTGCGGCAGGAGAGGCTGGAGAGGTTCTCGTTGCCAGCCTGCCGTGCCATCCGGTCAAGGACGGCGGCAAAGGGCCTGTCGCGCTGCAGAATCCGGAGCGCTGTTGCAAAACCGCCATGCTTGTTGAACAGGTCCAGCAGGCGACCGATTGTTTCCACCCGGCAGATATCTTCGTATGAGAGCCACGGGTTGCGCAAAATCGTGTAAGGGGGCGCATCTGAAAAATAATACCCCTCGCGGCTTGCGATGGTTCGCATTGGCGACCCTTTCAACAGTTTGAGCGGTTCGAGCTGAATATCATCCGGGTGCAGGTCGGCTACCGTTTGCAGGGATTGCAAAAATCCCTCGTACCCCTCACCAGGCAACCCTGCTATCAGATCAAGGTGCAGTTCGACCTTTGTTTCGCGTGCAAGCCGCTGCACATTGGCAAAAATGCGCTGCGGGTCGGCGCTGCGCTGCACCTGCTCCAGCGTTGTCTGCGAAGCTGATTGAATTCCGATCTCAAAGCGGAAGGTGTTTGCCGGCACGTGTGCCAGAATTTCAAGGTTCTTGTCGGTCAGCAGGTCTGCGGAAATTTCAAAGTGAAAGTGGCTGTTCCGGTTATGCCCCAGAATGAACTCCCAGATCGTATCCGCACGCCCGGCATCATAATTAAAGGTGCGGTCTACCAGCTTTATCTGTGCTACGCCGCTTTCCATCAAAAAAAGAAGATCCCTTTTTATCCTCTCCAGACTGAATGAGCGTACCGCGCCCTCCACCGATGAAAGGCAGAACGCACAGGAAAACGGACAGCCGCGGGATGTTTCGTAATAGACCAACGGTTTTGAAAAGTCCACCATTCCGGCTTCAAATGGTGAGGGGAGGGTGTCAAGTTCCAAGTTTTTTCTGCTGAGCGGTCCTGAAGCACATTCGCTGCCATCCCGGAAGAACAGGTTGTCTATCTCCGCCAGACTTTCGTGCAGCAGGCTCGCATGTTCTCCCATCAGGGTCAGAATGAGACGCCTGAACGTCTCCTCCCCCTCTCCCTTGATCACAAAATCGACCGCAGGGTTGTCGTGCATAAGGTCGAATATGCCGAAGGAGACCTCCGGTCCGCCAAGGACGATGCAGGTTTGCGGAGATATCTTTTTGATATCGGAAACGATCCGCAAGGTCTGTTCGATGTTCCAGATGTAGCAGGAGAAGGCCACCAGATCGGCCTGTTCAGCCATGACAAGTCTCAGAATATGCTCGCGCGGTTCGTTGACGGTCCATTCGCGAATCGTTATATCAGCGTCCGGGAGATCCCGGCAGTAAACAGCCAGGCAGGGGAGGGCGAGTGACGCGTGCGAGTATTTGGCATGCAGGGTTGTAAGCAATATTTTCATTTAACTGTTGTCTCGGAATGTGGGCGGATTTGATTCAAACGGGCTGTTTTGCATTGACGTACAATCGTGCAAGTGCTACTAAATACACGCTTACTACCGAAAAATAAAGGTGTTTCCCGATGCTTGACATGAAATACATTCGTGAAAATATGGATGAGACCGAGCGGCGTCTGCGTACCCGCGGTGGCGAATCCTATCTGGCCGGCTTCCGTGAACTGGATCAGGAACGTAGAAACCTGCTTAACGCCAATGAGACACTTAAAGCCGAACGCAATAAGGTTTCCGATGAAATCGGCCGTGTCAAGGACAAGAGCCAGGTCCAGGACCAGATTCTGCAAATGCGGGCTGTCTCTCAAAAGATAAAAGAACAGGATGAGGAGTTGAAGCAACTGGAAGAAAAACTCCAGTCGTTCCTGTTGACAATCCCCAACCTGCCGCATGCTACGACCCCCATCGGTTTGTCAGAAAACGACAATGTCCTGGTCAGGTCATGGGGATCACCCCGGGAGCTCCCTTTTGAAGCAAAGCCGCATTGGGATCTCGGGGAAGAACTCGGTATCCTTGACTTCGAGCGTGGTGCCAAGATTACCGGCGCCCGTTTCACCCTGTACCGCGGTGCAGGGGCGCGCATGGAACGGGCTCTGATCAATCTGATGCTTGATCTGCACACTGGCCAGCATGGTTATCAGGAGGTGCTCCCCCCTTTCATGGTCAATCGTGATTCAATGACCGGCACAGGACAGCTGCCCAAGTTCGAAGAGGATCTCTTCAAGATGGTGGACCCCGAATTTTTTCTGATCCCGACCGCCGAGGTGCCTGTAACAAATATCCATCGCGGTGAGATCCTGAAAAAGAGCGATCTGCCGATCAGTTATTGTGCCTACACACCCTGCTTTCGTCGTGAGGCCGGCTCCTACGGCAAGGATACCCGTGGTCTGATCCGTCAGCATCAGTTCAACAAGGTTGAGCTGGTAAAATTTGTCCACCCTTCAGAGTCGGACGCCGCACTGGAAACGCTGACCGGACATGCTGAAAAGGTACTGCAGCTGCTGGAAATACCCTACCGCGTAATGGCACTCTGCAGTGGGGATATCGGTTTCTCCGCCGCCAAAACCTATGACATCGAAGTTTGGCTGCCAGGTCAGAGCTGCTATCGCGAAATATCCTCCTGCAGTACGTTTGGCGATTTCCAGGCTCGTCGTGCATCGATCCGCTTCCGCGAGGACGAAAAGAGCAAGCCGGAGTTTGTCCACACCCTTAACGGCTCCGGTTTGGCTGTGGGGCGCACACTGGTGGCTGTTCTGGAAAACTATCAGCAGGCTGATGGTTCAGTGCTTGTGCCATCCGCGTTGCTGCCATATATGGGTGGCCTGGAGCGAATTGTTTGAGTAACTGCAGTATTAATCTTTGAGTTTTAAAAAAGATTGTGGTATAGAGGGAAACTTAAATTTGGAGAGGTGGCCGAGTGGTTTAAGGCAGCGGTCTTGAAAACCGCCGAGTGTAACAGCTCCGTGAGTTCGAATCTCACCCTCTCCGCCATACTTATAACTAGCTTGAAATGCTAGATAAAAAAGCCTCTAGTAACTCTTAGTATATTTTTTAGTATGCCAAGGAACTAGAGGTTTTGTCATTACCTACCCACCTAATCAGTTATAATAACCACTATTATTATCAGGCTAACGTCCCTATTGACCTAAAAAAACATTTTCTCGTACCTTTACAGTAAGAGACATGCCTTTTAAAGGGTGATAATTAATTGACTACAGCATGCAGCAAGTTATAATCTGCGAATTCTTATTTTTAATGAGATTGTCACTGAAGCTTCACGTAAAGGGAATATTTAATGGAAATTGTAATTATACTGTTTGTTTTAGTCGGTGGTTCTATAGCCTTCTCTGCTTGGAAAAATAATAAATCACCTGATAACCCCAGGTCAGTAGACCAGCATAATGACCTTGATAATAGAACTTGTGTTCGTAAATGCCTTATTTGCGGACACGAAGGGGAAATGAAAACATGGCTTTCTAATTATAATGTTCCTAAGCTTATTGCCGTTGCAGGTTTTCTGTTGGGCTACATACCTGGATTAATCTTCCTTGCTATTTACTGGGGTAAGTATAAGTGTCCGCTTTGCGGGGCGATTGGTAAGAACCAGGAGATTAGTGCTTAATTTCCTGATAGGCAGTAATCAAAGGATAAACTTATATTATTCAGTTGGCAGGCTTGTACTATTTTGTATCTCCATACTTCCAGCATTGTTGGTTGTCGCCTATATCTTTTGAGCAGATAAAAATAAAAAGCCCACCATGTCGTTAGGTGGGCTTCTCTTCTCTTACAATATCTGTTTACCTTTTAGGTTTTTATCCGATCTAGCTTTCAATCGGAATGATATCACATCCTATGTCTGATTCCACATGGTGGAGTCTCGTCTATCAATAGTAAGCCCTCCTTCTTAAGGATCTATGCTTCTTTCCAACTGATTACAGTATAACCGCTTAAATCCAAAAAAACAGGCTATTGAAAATATTTTTAACAGTGTATAGTCTGCGGATTGGTATAATCGCGTCATCAAGGCATTTACAGCTGGAACAAAAATCACACTGCGTATTTAGAGCATGGAGAGACCATCAACTATGCAGATAACGACACCATACATCAAGCTGGACAGTTTTCTGAAAGCGGAAAATGCGGTTTCCTCTGGTGGTGAAGCAAAGGTCATGATCGCAGAGGGGTACATTTCTGTAAATGGTGACGTGGAGCTTCGTCGCGGTCGCAAGTTATACCCGGGTGACCGGGTTGTGTTCGGGAAAAGAAAGTTCACGGTTGAATCTGTATGACCTGGGTACGCCTGCCCTTAGTCGCGGTTTTCCCCACCCCAACCACCTGTTCTAAGTCGCATCACTAAATAATTTGACTTGTCGGGCAGTTAACAATTATTATGCAACGCTTATTTGTGCCAATTTCCAACGCCTTGAGCGTTGCTGTGGAGGAATTTAATGAATATGAGATTTCTTGATGCCTGTTGGGGAAAACCGGTAGACCGTACTCCTGTGTGGCTTATGCGCCAGGCCGGCCGCTATCTGCCTGAGTACATGGCGGTCCGCTCCAAATGCACGTTTCTTGAATTATGTAAAACCCCCGAGCTGGCTGCCGAAGTATCTATTCAGCCGGTTGATATTCTCGGCGTGGATGCCGCGATCATGTTCTCGGATATCCTGACTCCGGTTGAGCCGATGGGGATGAAGCTGGATTTTGTCCCGGGGCCGGTATTTGAGAGTCCGATCCGCTCCATGGCAGATGTGGAGAGGTTGCGTATCCCGCAGATGGAACAGGATGTCCCCTACGTTATTGAAACGATTAAAATACTGCGCCGGGAGTTGGCGGGAAAAGTGCCGCTCATCGGTTTTGGCGGCGCACCGTTCACGCTGGCCTGCTATATGGTCGAAGGCAAGGGCTCAAAGGATTTTGCCCAGATCAAACGAATGATGTATGCCGCACCTGATGTCTATGGCGCCCTGATGGAAAAAATCACCACGATGAGCATGGAATATCTGAACGCCCAGATAACAGCAGGTGCACAGTGCATCCAGATCTTTGACACCTGGGGCGGAATTCTTTCCCCAGCCGATTATGAGCGCTATGTACTTCCGTATACCGCCCGACTGATTAACGGGTTGAACCGTATCGAAACGCCGGTTATCCATTTTGTCAAAGGTTGCGGAGCAATGCTGGATACCGTCAAAAAAGCAGGCGGCGACGTTATGGGGCTTGACTGGCATGTGAGCCTTGGCGCGGCCAGGAATTTGATTGGCCCGCAGATGGCGGTGCAGGGCAATCTTGATCCGACCGTGTTGTTTGCAACACAGGAGATTATCGAGCGTGAAGTCAAGCGGGTTCTTGATGAGAACGCCGGTCGCCCCGGACACATTTTCAACCTTGGCCACGGTATCCTGCCAACGGTTCCCCCCGAAAACGCCAGATTTATGGTGGAGTGCGTTCACCGGTTATCGCAGAAATAGCAGCGAGGTCTGCATGTCAATTACACTTAAAAATCTTGTGATCTTTGTGACTGATCTTGTTAAAGCAAAATCCTTCTATGCCGAACTTCTTGGACTTCCGGTTGCCGGCCAGAGCGAGATGCTGATCGAATTTTTCCCCGGAGCCGTCACGACGCTGGGTGTTTCACTCGCGCTTACTGAAGATGCCCGCAATCTGGTCGGCAGACACACCGGCATAACTCTTAAAGTAGAAAATATTGCCGCACTCTGCGAAACGCTGAAAAACGCCGGTGTACATTTTGTTGAACCGCTCGAGTCCAGCCCGTGGGGTAAGATGGCGGTCATACAGGATTTTGACGGCAATATGATCGCTCTGGTGGATCGTTAGATGAAGGTCATTACTCGTGAACTGCTGGCTGAGGTGTCTGCCGAAGCCAGGCATAACCCGAGACGGCGCCGGAACCACAACCTTCATCCATCTGATGAATCCCGCTGCCATCGTCTGCTGAATGCCATCGAGCCCGGTTCGTATATCAGGCCGCATCGCCACCTTGACCCGGAAAAAGATGAGGCGTTTATTCTTATGAGCGGCAGATTGGGGGTTGTCACTTTTACTGTCGGCGGTTCGGTTGCCCGGACGGTGTTGCTGTCGCAAGGTAGCGGTAATCTGGCCGTTGATATCCCTCATGGTGTCTATCATGCCGCGATCAGCCTGGAGTCAGGCACCGTGTTCTATGAAGCCAAGGCTGGTCCCTACCGCCAGTTGAATGAGGATGAAAAGGCCACGTGGGCTCCTGAAGAGAGCGATCCGCAGGCTCAGGAATTTCTTTTGCGCCTGCAGAGCTTGTTTGATTGATGTGTCCGGCCGTCATCTTGCACTTATCCTGATTTTTTGGGCCCTGCTCATGACCGGTTCTGTCGCCGTTGCTGCTGCAGTGCCAAGAATGCGCCCGTATACAGGGATTGGTGTGGTCATTTTCAATGCTCGAAGCCGGTACCTGACGTTGCCGTTATACGATGAACCTGGACTTTTGCGGGTCGGAGTCCTGAACCGCTCCGGACTGTCCGGGAATGAGTGGATCTTCGGTCTGCCGGATGGGACTGCGCCACTGGTGGTTTCTGCTTGTAAAGACACCTGGCTGCGGGTGTTTTATGATGATGCCGGTCGTGAGGCCTGGATTGATCCAATGCATAAAGGGCGCTTTTTGCCGTGGGAACAGTATCTGCGGATGCAGACAGGCCATATGCTTCCAGGCCTGAAGTCGAAGTATTACAGGCTACAGCAGCATCCGGGCGGTAACCTGCTGGCTACGCTGACGCCAAAACAGAAATTTAAGGTTTTGAGGCTTGAGAACGACTGGGGGCTGGTGCTGGCTGATCAGGTTCTGATTGGTTGGGTGCGCTGGCGCGACGAGGATGGCAGGCTGCTGGTGGGCATTAATCCATGACATGCCTTTACAATGCTGCAAAAATCATTGACGTCCCCGCAGCGGTATGATATTGACACCCATTATGATGATCATGCTTATGGCAAAAGCAGAACGAGCTATTATCGCCGCGGCGCGTAATGCCGCAGTTCTGCCTGTTGCCCGCTGATTGTCGTTCCTCTTTAAAAGATAATCGCAAGCCGTGGGCAGGAGCCCGCGGCTTTTTTTTATGTACGCAGTCCGGCAGCTGAATAGATGCATATAACCATACAGGGGGAATTTGAATGAGAATTGAACTGGTACCGCCAGGAACCGGCGAACTGACATACGAAATCAGAAATATCGTCAATGTGGCTGAGAAGCTCCAGAAGCATGGCGTCAAGATTAACTGGGAAAACATAGGTGACCCTATCGTCAAGGGCGAGAATATTCCGGGGTGGATGAAGGAGATCGTGGCAAAAGCTGCAATGGACAACCATACCTGGGGGTATTGCCATACCCGTGGCGTGCTTGAAACCCGCGAATTTATCTGTGAAAAAACCAACAGCCGTGGCGGTGCCCGGATTACTCCCGATGACATCATCTTTTTTAACGGGCTCGGCGACGCTATCGCAAAAATTTACGGCTGTCTGCGGCCGGAGGCCCGGGTGCTTATGCCGTCGCCATCGTACACGACCCATACTCTGGGTGAGATCGGCCATGCCCACTCGGCCCCCTCACTGTTCTGTCTCAAACCGGAAAACAACTGGTACCCTGATATGGAAGAACTGCGTAACCATGTCCGCTACAATCCGAATATCTGCGCAATCATGCTGATCAATCCGGATAATCCGACCGGCATGGTATATACAAGGGAGATGCTGCAGGAAATAGTTGCGGTAGCCCGTGAAAACGATCTCTTCATCATTGCTGATGAGGTTTACATCAATATCGTCTATAACGGCAAAAGCACGGTGCCGATCAGTGATGTGATCGGCGATGTTCCTGCCATCTCATTGAAAGGTATCTCCAAGGAGTTTCCGTGGCCCGGGTCACGCTGCGGCTGGATTGAAGTATATAATGGCGACAAAGACGAGCGCTTCAAGAAATATATCAACCTGATACTTACCGGAAAGATGAACGAGGTCTGTTCTACGACATTGCCGCAGATGGTCATCCCTGAAATAGTCAGCCATCCGGAATATGCCGCATATCTTGCCCAGCGCATCGCCAGCTACGAACGGATGAGCCATATTACATACGATTGTCTCAGTCAGGTCCCTGCACTGCAGGTGAACTGCACCAATGGCGCATTCTACATGGCCGTGGCATTCAAGGATGGCCTGCTGAACAGCCGCCAGTCAATTCCGATTGCAAATCAGGAGGTCCGGGAACTTGTTGAGGGGCTGATCAACCAGCCGGGAGTATCTCCTGATAAACGCTTCGTATACCAGATCCTGGCAACTACCGGCATCTGTGTCGTGCCTCTATCTTCCTTTTCGACACCGTTGCAGGGTTTCCGGGTGACGCTGCTAGAGAAGAACGAGAATGAGTGCCGCCGTATTTACAGCACACTGGCGGAGAAAATAGGGGAGTACCTGAATTCCTGAGGAACTGTGGCAGGATGCAGAAAAACGGGGTTGAGGCATATGCCTCATCCCCGTTTTTTCTGCAGTTAACATGTGGGCTGATCAGGCTTTCTTGTCGCTGTCATCGCTCTTGGGTTTAATTTCTATCTCATCCTTGCCTTCCGACGCTTTTTTAAAGTTGCGGATACTTTTGCCAAGTGCTCCGCCGATTTCGGGGAGCTTTCCAGCCCCGAAAACGACCAGAATGATGACAAGTATTATTATCAATTCCGGCATGCCAAAACCAAACATTGTGCCTCCTCTGCAGCAAGTGTGTACTGACTTCAGGCACTATCGCATTGACGTGAAAAAAAATCAAGCGTTGCGACGCGTGGTCCATGCGCCCGGTCCTGACTGATAGAATATACTACAGCTGATAAATATCAGTAAAAACAGGTTGTTATACTTGCGCGAGATCTGCCCCTGATCATTGACACTGTTTTTACCGCATGGTACAAGTATGGCTGATATCATATTGGTACGAGGGTGGCGCATGTCAAGCAGACCATATAGAAACGCAACAGTGACTAGTACCGGAATGGGCTGGAGCTTGGTGGAACATCTGCCGGCTATAAATAGTTTCCTGCTGCTGATGTTATCCCTGTTCTGTTATGCAGGAGTCGCCGCTGCTGCAGACATGGAGATTATCCCTTTCAGTACCTTCAATCAGGGTCCGCTGGTCATGATCTACGGGCTTCCTCATGATACCGGCGCCGACATCACCCCGACCGGAAAGTTCCACACTGCCCTGAATCAGGAGCTCTCCAGCAACTACACAGTCAACAGCAACCAGCGCGAGCAGATAACGCTCGATGGTGAAACCTACCGACTGGCATTTGCAGCTCGTTACGGCATAACTCCCGGATGGGAGATCGGGGTTGAAATTCCCTACATTTTTCAGGGAGGCGGTTTCCTCGATGGCTTTGTCGTCGACTGGCATAACACCTTCGGGCTACCGCAGGGGGGACGTGACAGCGCTCCCAAAAACCTTATGAACTACAGCTACCGCAAGGATGGTGTTCAGAAGCTGCAGGTAGACCATTCAGGTTCTGGGATCGGCGATATCAGCCTGACAGGTGGAGCCCGCCTGTATGATGCTCACGATAAAGATAGTCATGACAGCCTGGTGCTTAAGGGAGCGATCAAGCTTCCCACCGGAGACAGCTCATACCTTGGTGGCAGTGGAGGGACTGATGCCATGCTTCAACTGTGCGGCAGTTCAACCAACTACAGCGAGTGGGGTTCTCTGGGGGTGTATGGTTCTGCCGGTGCTCTGGTCATGTCAAAAGGTGATGTGCTGAGGGATCAGCATAAAACGCTCGCGGGGTTTGGTACATTCGGTTTGGGCTGGGGGCCGGCATCATGGATATCATTCAAGGTGCAGCTGAACGCGAACACCCCCATGTATAACGGCAGTTCGCTGGATGAGCTTGCAAAAAATTCGCTGCTGCTGATTTTTGGTGGAGATCTCAGGCTCCCAGGCGAGTATCTGCTGGACATCGGTGTTGCGGAGGATGTGGCGGTTGCCACCGCACCGGATGTGAGTTTTCACCTGGGATTGAGTAAAAGGTTCTGAATAAGAAAAGCCCCTAAAAAGGGGCTTTTCTTATTGCCATGCTGTGTGGTCAGTATTTTTTGTCGGCGTAATCAACCCAACCGCCGGCTAGGACCAGGGCTTTGTCAAAGGGGGAAATTTCGAAACTGAACGTACTCTGCTTGCCGCCGCCGCACATCGTTAGAGTTCCCGCTTCGATGTCAATGCTCATGGCGGCATCGGCATCATCCGCATGGGAGAAGATCAGATCCAGATCGGCCTTTGGCAACTCGATGGCGGCCATGCCGCAGTTGAACATGTTCTGACGAAAAATACGGGCAAATGATTCGGCAATTACGGCGGTTATGCCGTTGACTTCAAACACCCACGGTGCATGCTCGCGGGAGGAACCGCACCCGAAGTTGGCGCGTGAGACAATAACCCTGGCGTTTTTGGTCTTTGACCCATTCGGGTCGAAGCCGGGCAGTTTCAAGTCTTCGAGGATATAGGGTTTGAGATCTTCCTTGGTAATCTCGGTCAGGTACTTGGCCGGGATGATCTCGTCGGTGTTGATGTCGCCGCGGTCAAGAAAGAGGACGGGGCCTCCGAATGTTTTCATATGGTTGCTCCTTTAAAATCAAAATCTCGGTGTTAGGTATTAGTTTAGATATTTCCTCGGATCGGCGATCTTGCCTTCTATCGCGCTGGCCGCTGCCGTGGCCGGTGACATCAGGTGCACCATGCCCCCTTTGCCCATACGTCCCATGAAGTTGCGGTTCGTGGTCGAGGCGCAGACTTCGCCCTCTGCAAGAACGCCGTTGCTCATCCCCAGGCAGGCGCCGCAGGTCGGATTGGTCACGCAGAATCCGGCCTCCATGAAGATGTCGATCAATCCTTCATGCATGGCTTGCTGCTGGACTTTCGGGGTAGCCGGCGAGAGGATGCCGCGTACGTTCGGGGCCAGTTTGTGCCCTTTCAGAATCTGTGCGGCGATGCGCAGGTCTTCGATACGACCGTTGGTGCAGGAGCCGATGTAGATCTGGTCAAGCGGGGTGCCGGCCATTTCGGACACGGTCTTGACCTGATCCGGTTTGTAGCCGAAGGTAATCGTCGGCTGTAGAGCCGCGACATCAATCTCGATGGTCTGGTCATATTCGGCATCAGCGTCGGCACGCCACTGTGAATAATCGGCCAGCGCAGCTTCCTTGCTGGCAAATTCTCCCTGGATAAAGGGCCAGAGGTAGTCGACGGTGGTCATGTCCGGCTGGCAGATACCCGATGTGCCGCCCGCTTCGATGGCCATGTTGCAGAGCGTCATGCGCGATTCCATGGTCATGCCATCGATGGTGGCACCGTGAAATTCCATCACCCGGTCGGTGGCACCATTAACGCCGATCTTGCCGATGATGTGCAGGATGACATCCTTGGCATAGACCCCCTTGGGGAGGGCGCCGTTGACGTTGAATTTGATTGTTTTGGGCTGGCGGAAGGCGCAGACCCCTTTCAGGATGCCGACCTCCAGGTCGGTTGTACCGATGCCGGCGGCAAAGGC
>JAQUCU010000001.1 GCA_028686055.1 Desulfuromonadaceae bacterium | reverse complement strand
CGATCTAGCGAGAAACCATCAGCCTGCATGTCGTAGAACCAGACGTTATCCGTGCCGCAGGAGTTGGTCTTGGTGAAGATCAGTATCCCGGTAGAAACGCCCGCATAGGGACGGAACACGCCGGAGGGCATGGAGATCATCGCCTCCAGCTTGTGGCCGTCCACCAGGATTTTGCGCAGGTCCAAGTGTGCCTTGCTTGACCCGAACAGCACACCGTCCGGCACGATCACCGCGCAGCGCCCGCCCGGCTTCAAGAGCCGCAGCATCAAGGCGATGAACAGCAGCTCGGTCTTCTTGGTCTTGACCGTGCGCAGCAGGTCCTTGGCCACGGTCTCCTCATCCAGCGACCCCTTGAAGGGGGGATTGGCCAGGATCAGGGTAAAGGCATCGGCAATATCACCGGCGCTGTTGGAGAGGGCGTCACGCGCCTCGATGGCCGGATTCTCGACGCCGTGCAGCATCATGTTCATGCTGGCGATGCGCAGCATGGTGGAGTCGAAGTCGAAACCGTTGAAGAGCCTGCCGTTAAAGTGGCGTTTCAGCTCTTCGTTGTGAAACAGGTCGGCGTGGTTTTCTCTCAAATATTCACCGGCCGCCACCAGGAAACCGGCGGTACCGCAGGCCGGGTCGCAGATGCTGTCATCAGGCCGGGGCTGCATCAGCTCTACCATCATCTTGATGATATGACGTGGGGTGCGGAACTGGCCGTTTCTGCCGGCGGTAGTTAGCTTGGAAAGCATGTACTCGTACAGATCGCCCTTGGTGTCCCGGTCTTCCATCGGCACCTGGCTGATCTGCTCCACTACCCGCTCCAGCAGGCTGGGGGTGGGGATCATGAAGATGGCATCCTTCATGTGCCGGGCATAGGCGGTATCCAGGCCGCCGTGCAGGTTCTTGATGAAGGGGAAGACCTCCTGGCTGACCACGCGGAACATCTCCTCGGCCTCAAACTCGCGGAAGCGCGACCAGCGTAGATGGTCCTGCCCAGCCGCGAAGATCGGTTTTTCTATCGGCTTGCCCAAGCGGTTGGCTTTCTTCTCTTTACCCGTATGGATGTCATCCAGCCGCTTGATGAACAGCAGGAAGGAGATCTGCTCGATCACCCGCAGTGGGTCTGAAATACCCCCGGACCAGAAGGCATCCCATATCTTGTCGATCTTTGATCTGTTATCACCGTTCAACACGTGGGCGGACTCCCTTGGTACGATTAAAGCTGATTTATTGAAAAAGAGACTGTTACCATTACCAGAATCAACGACGAGTTTCCATGAAAAACAATAAATGTTTTGCCCTATCATCTAATGATGATTAAAAACAAAAAAACGCCGCAACATTTCGTCACTGCGTTTTCAGTTTCATAGTCAAAGAGGGGCCAACCAATAAGTTAACCCCTCTTCATATTACTAATAAGATTCCAAATTTATGTAGGACAAAAACACTTTATGGGGCCAAAAATGCATTAATTGGGTACCCCTACACTACACCTTAAATATCCAGATTTACAACGTTCAGAGCATTCTTCTCGATAAAATCGCGGCGCGGCTCGACCTGATCACCCATCAGGATCGTGAAAATCTCGTCCGACTCGACCAGATCCTCAAGTTTGACCTGCAGCAGAACCCGGTTTTCAGGGTTCATCGTGGTCTCCCAGAGCTGTTCCGGGTTCATCTCACCAAGACCTTTATAGCGCTGGATAGCCAGCCCTTTTTTGGCGTTTTCGAGGAAGAAGTTGAGCAGGTCCTGATGGTTTGTTGTTTCAAACAGTACTTTCCCACCATCCTGCTCTACAAAGGCCCGGCCATCAGCCATCGTCTCCACGATCCGGCGGTGGTTGTCCACCAGAAGCTCATATTCACGGGTAGAGAATACCGCCAGTGTTTGCTGATCGATTATAGAGCGGATATTGCCGATACGGAAGGCAATGCGATGTTCTTCAATCTCGTAATCTGAACCAACGGCCAGCGATTTCATCGCCTCCAGGTACGGCACAATCTGAGACAGTTCTTCAGGATTGGCCGGCACGTTGCTGCGTATTACAATTGAAAGCAGTTCGGGAGAAATCCCCTTTTTGACAACCTTATTGAAGATGGCACGGTTTTCAATGAACTGTTTGATAACCGGAATGATCTGCTTGCCGCTGTACGTCCGATCTCCTTTTTCAAGGTGCAGGGTCAAATCTTCAGACCCTTCTTCCAAAAGGAATTCCTGCATGGCATGTTCATCGCGCAGGTACTGTTCCTTTTTGCCCCGCTTGACTTTGTAGAGCGGCGGCTGGGCGATATAGAGGTGTCCCCGTTCGATCAGTTCACGCATGTTGCGATAGAAGAATGTCAGGAGCAGCGTCAGGATGTGCTGACCATCGACGTCAGCGTCGGTCATGACGATGATACGGTGATAGCGAAGCTTGGCTATATTGAAGTCATCCTTGCCGATGCCGGTACCGAGTGCCGTGATCAGAGTTCGGATCTCCTGCGAGGCGATCATCTTGTCGAAGCGTGCTTTTTCGACGTTGAGAATCTTTCCCTTGAGCGGCAGGATCGCCATGTTTTTCCGGTCGCGGCCCTGTTTGGCCGAGCCTCCTGCAGAGTCACCTTCGACCAGGTACAGTTCACAGAGCGCCGGGTCCTTTTCCTGACAGTCCGCCAGTTTACCCGGCAGGCCGCCCATATCCAGAGCCCCTTTGCGCCGCGTCAGGTCGCGGGCCTTGCGGGCAGCTTCACGCGCCCGGGCTGCTTCAATAGACTTGTTGAGAATATCTTTGGCGATCTTCGGATTTTCTTCGAGATACACCGCCATCCGCTCATTGAGAAGCGATTCTACGTACCCTTTGACCTCGGAGTTGCCCAGCTTGGTCTTGGTCTGCCCTTCAAACTGCGGCTGCGGGATCTTGACCGAAATGACGCAGGTCAGCCCCTCCCGCAGGTCATCCCCTGAAACCGTGACCTTCTCGTTTTTGAGCAGGTTGTTGGCCGCAGCGTAGGAGTTCATGGTACGGGTCAGGGCAGCCTTGAAACCTGCCAGATGGGTTCCGCCCTCATGGGTGTTGATGTTGTTGGCAAAGGCGAATACCTTCTCGTCGTAGGAGTCGTTGTACTGCATGGAGACCTCCATCTCCACGCCCCCCTTTTCACCCTTGAAGTACATCGGCTTGGGGTTAATCACGACCTTGTTGCGGTTCAGGTATTCGACAAAGGAATTGATACCACCCTCGTAATGAAACTCGTGGGATTTACCATCGCCCCGTTCGTCACTGATTTTGATCCTTATTCCGGCGTTGAGGAAAGCCATTTCACGCACACGCTGGGAAAGTACATCGAACGAGAATTCAGTCGTTTCGAATATTTCCTCATCCGGCATGAAGGTAATCTTGGTGCCCCGTTTTTTGGATTCCCCAACCATCTCAAGCGGCGCCTGAGGGTCGCCACGTCGATAGGATTGACGGAAAATCTTGCCGTCACGCCGAATCTCCAGCTCAAGCCATTTGGAGAGGGCATTGACAACCGATACGCCAACCCCGTGAAGTCCTCCGGACACCTTGTAGGAATCGTTGTCAAACTTACCGCCGGCATGCAGTACCGTTAAGACGACCTCGGCTGCTGATTTCCCCTCGTTCGGCATTATGTCGGTCGGGATGCCGCGACCGTTGTCAATAACCGTTATCGAGCCATCGGCATTAATGGTTACCGAGACTTCGTTGCAATAACCGGCCAGAGCCTCATCAATAGAGTTATCGACGATTTCATACACGAGATGGTGGAGGCCTGCGCTGGAAGTGGAACCGATGTACATGGCCGGTCGCTTGCGTACCGCCGACAATCCTTCCAGAACCTTGATATTTTCGGCACCATACTCTTCGGAGCCGCTTGTTACATTTTCCTGTTCACTCATGCGGTTAACTTCCTTCAAACGTCAGATTGCCGCCTTCTACATGAAAGACGGCGCATTGTGGCGCGGTCGCCAGCAGGGCCGGAGACCGTTCCGTGGTTGTGATGAATACCTGAATTTCTCTCGTTATCAGGAATTCCATCAGGTTATGGTTCCTTCTGGCATCGAGTTCGGAGCTCATGTCATCCAGCAGCAGCAGCGGCGCTTCACCAAAAATATCGTGCAGATTGTCCATCTCCGCCATTTTCAGCGCCAGGACAAAGCTTTTCTGCTGCCCCTGTGAGCCAAACGGCTTAAGCGGCCTGCCGTCCAATATAAAGGACAGGTCATCACGGTGCGGCCCGGCTGTTGTCGTACCGTAGCGTTCGTCAGAGCGCTGCTGGCGTTTGAACAGTTCCAGCAGTTCCTCATAAATATGCTGTCGCTTCGTTGACTGCACACCGTTCGGCTGGTAGCTGAGGCTGGATGTTTCGCCAGCGCCAGCTATGGTGGCATAGTATTTCTGCAGTTTGCCATCCAGTACCGCGACAAATCTGAGCCGCCGGTCGATAACCTCCGCTCCGGTTTCTGCCAGTTGTTCGGTCCAAATATCAAGCCCGGTTCTGTCAGAACTTTTCAACAGGTGGTTTCGCTGTTTAAGGATCCGCTGGTAGGAGTGCCAGCAGTGCAGATACCCGATATCCCCCATATAAACTGCGCGGTCAAGATAACGACGCCTTGACTCAGGCCCCATCCTGACCATCCCGGTATCATCCGGTGAAAAGACTACTGCATTCAGCTTTCCATGCAGCTCAGAGGCTTTATGAACCGCTTTTCCGTCAATTTCAACCTTGCGCCCTGCCGGTTCAATGAACAGACGCAGCCTGTTCTCAATGCCACCTGATTCAACGGTACCTTGAATCAGTGCCTGCGCTTCACCATGACGTACAAGCTCAGCCAACCTTGATGTTCTGAATGAACGGGGACTTCCCAGCAGGTAAATAGCTTCCAGCAGATTTGTCTTGCCCTGACCATTCAGACCATGGAGCAGATTGAATCGTTCGCCAGGCTCGATATGAACAGAACGTACGTTTCTGAAATCGGAAACTGCCACAGAACTGAGACGCATCAGCCGCTTTTAGAGCCTCATCGGCATGATGACGGCAAGGAAGCTGTCAGAATTTTCCGGAACAATGATCGAAGGGGAAAGTTCATCCTTGAATTTCATCTCAACCCGTTCGGTTTCTGCGACGGAAAGGACATCCAGAAGATAGCGCGCATTAAATCTGACTGAAATAGGTTCCCCGTCATACGCCACGTCCAGCTCTTCCATAGCATCACCCAACTCAGGATTACTGGAGGAAATTTTTATACCGCCAGAGGAAATTTCCAGCATGATACCCTTGAATTTTTCGCTGGAAAGAATCGCCATACGACGTACCGAATGACTGAATTCCTCCTTGTTGACCGTCACCACCTGTGTGTTGGCAGTAGGAATGACGCGGTTGTAATCGGGAAATTCCCCATCAACAAGGCGCATGACCATGTATGAATCGCCACGTTTGATAACGGCGCTATTGTCCATAAAACCAAACAGCAGGTTTCCACCCTCTTCATCGGTTATCTTCTTCATCTCATAGACACCCTTTTTCGGCAGAATGACACCTTTCTGGAGTTCAGTGCCAGCACTACCTTTGAGATTACCTGATGCTATTGAAAGTCGATGACCGTCGGTAGAAACCATTTTAAGGCTGCTACTGCCGTCCGGGAGCTCTTCCTCCTTGATAAAAATTCCGTTGAGGTTATATTTTGTTTCATCGGTGCAGATAGCATATGAGGTTTTTTCAATCATCCCACGCAGCAGCGATGATTCAATTTCAAAGAGATTTTCTTCTTTTACATCAGGAAAATAGGGAAACTCATCAGATGAGAGGCCCACGATGTTAAATTGAACCTTCCCGCACTTTATTTCAACCCAATCATTGTCTTTAGTTAAAAAAGAGATCGGCTGATTCGGAAGTTCCTTTACAATTTCGTATAGTTTTTTTGCGGAAACGGTAATTTTACCAGGGGTGACAACTTCGGCAGAATAGCTGCTTTTCATTCCCACTTCCAAGTCAGTAGCGGTGACAAGCAGGGAATTTTCGGTAGCTTCCAGGAGAACGTTAGATAAAATAGGCATTGAAGTTCTTTTTTCAACAATACCCTGAATTTTTTGCAGTGATTTCAGAAACTGATCTTTTTCGATTTTGAATTCCATATATGCCCCCCTCCCTTACCATTAGTATGTTTATATTATATTTAAAAACCTTGTAGTATATTGTTGGTCCTGTGGAAACTGGGGATAAGCGTGTAACGTATATAATATATAACTGATAAATCCGGTTTACTGCCTGTGTATATTGAGCGATGTGTACGGTACTTTTAAACACAACAAAAAAATATCAACAGTTGTTCACAATGGATCAACAGGTTTTACCTACTTGAGGAGTGTACGTCTTATTTCATCAATTATTCTGGATAGTTTAGGCTCAAGTACCAGTGCTTTGTCAATTTTCTTGTAGGAGTGTATGACGGTGGAATGGTCCTTGCCGCCAAACTTTAATCCAATATCAGGATAGGATGATTTGGTCATCTCCCTGCAAAACCATATGGCTATCTGCCGTGCCTGCACAATATTTTTTAACCGTTTTTCTGATTTTAGGTCAACTGTCTTCAAATCAAAATAGTCAGCAACTGTTTTCTGAATCAATTCAACAGTTATTTCTTTATGTCGGTCTCCAAGAATATCCTTAAGATTTTCCTTTGCCATATCCAGCGTAACCGGAACATTCTGAAGACTACTGAAAGCCCCGAGTCTTATGAGCATTCCTTCAAGTTCCCGGATGTTTCTGGTGTCACTAGAGGCAAGAAAATAGTAGACGTCCTCCGGAAAAAATACCCTTGTGACCTCTGATTTCTTTTTCAGGATAGCTATTTTTGTCTCAACATCAGGTGGTTGAATATCCGCAATGAGGCCCCATTCAAATCTGGATCTCAGTCGTTCCTCCAGGTCGGATATTTCGCGCGGAAATTTATCTGAAGTTATGACAATCTGTTTATGAGCATCATGCAGTGCATTGAATGTATGAAAAAACTCTTCCTGGGTTCCAGTCTTACCGGATATGAACTGGATGTCGTCAATTAACAGTACATCAACAGTCCTGAAACGGTTTCTAAACACATCCATCTTTTTTAAACGGAGATGGTTGACCATTTCATACATGAATTTTTCAGCTGAACAGTAGCAGACATTCAAATCCGGTGAGTTTTCACGGATAGTGTGACCTATTGAATTTAACAGGTGACTTTTTCCCAATCCGACCCCGCCATAGATAAAAAGCGGGTTATAGGTGTCTGCCGGATTATTTGCTACGGCCATTGCAGCAGCATGAGCAAACTGGTTACCGGTGCCGCTTACAAAAAGATCGAAAGTGTATTTTTGATTGAGTGGTGTAAATACCTGTTCCAGGGGGGTGTTTTTGCCAGCGGCTGGTTCAGATTCATTTTTTACAACAAAATCCTCTGATATGTACGGTTGGTATTCTTCATCAGCTCTGATGATAAAGCTGAGGGTAACGGCATACCCGGATGTGGCACAAAGTGCCCCGGTCAAAACCTTCAGATAGTGGTCTTCCAGCCATTCTTTTATGAACGAATTGGGAACAGTCAAAAAAACGGTGGACCCGTTATGATGGCTGTAATTAACCGGCTTTACCCAGGCGTCAAAATCGGCTTCTGATAAGACTTTTTGTATATTTTCAGTTGCTTGTTGCCATGCGTCTAACATCAGGAGGAATCACAATCATTGTATGTATTGGTTATCAACATTGAATGTGGCATGTAACTGCCAAAAGTCAAAGCATATTATTCATATTGGGGTGCAGATATCAAAATAGTTTTCAACACTATTGTCAACAGCTGTTGAAAACTATTTTATTAATGAAAACAACATATTAAAGTATATTTCGGATAAAAAACGAGTGTTTAGCCGGGCTGAGAATAACAGAGCCGGCACTCTTTTTCAAGGCAAATCAATGTGCATGGTGTAATGACTGTATATAATATAAATCTTGACATAGAATAGGAGTTGTGTTTAATAACTCATTTCCTGAAAAATAATTTTGTAGAGGTAAATTACGATGAAAAGAACGTATCAGCCAAGCAATACTTCACGCAAGCGTACCCACGGTTTTCTGGTAAGAATGGCCACAAAGAACGGCCGTCTGGTTATCAAGCGCAGAAGGGCAAAAGGGCGTAAAAGCCTGTCTGTAAAAATAGCAGCAAAATAACTGATTTTATTGAGTGATTATTGACACTGCGGCTACATTTCCAAAAAATGCACGTTTGCGGAAGCGTTCTGAATTCCTTCAGCTCGCTTCCGCACGTAATAAAACGGTTGTGCGTGGTTTTCTTGTAGTGTGGCGTAAAAATGATCTTCAAATGGCTAGATTGGGTATTACAGCAAGCAAAAAAATTGGTTGTGCAGTTGTTCGAAACAGGGTTAAGCGTTATCTCCGGGAGTTCTTCAGGCATAGCCGCCTTGAGGTGGCAGCTGTGGATATTAATATAATCCCAAGGCGAGAATCTGCACAAATGACATATTCCGATATTGTGCGGGAAATGAATAAAGCTTTTCGCTTCATAGACACATCTTCATGTTAAGAAGCTCTTTGCTCCTTGTAATCAGGTTTTATCAGAAGACGATTTCGCCTCTTCTTCCCCATACCTGTCGCTTTTATCCCTCCTGTTCCGAATATTCCCGTGAGTCCTTAATTCGGCATGGTGTTGCCAGGGGTATGTTCCTTACCTTTGTAAGAATATGCAAGTGTCATCCTTTTCATCCGGGCGGCCACGATCCGGTACCCTAACACAAAGTAATACTATTCAGGAGCATCGATGGAAAAGCGCGCTTTTATAGCTGTAGGTCTTTCAATTGCTGTTTTTTATCTCTTTTCTATGCTGTTTGGTCCGGAAAAGCAAAAAGTAGAGCCATCCTTGCCCCAGAGTATATCTTCGGTGGCGAATAATCCGGTTCCTAATACCCAACAACCATCCGTAGCTCAAAATTCTACGCCGGTTCCGGGTCAATCGCCATCCGTAAATGCCCCTCAAAAGGATATAAGCGTAGAAACGGACCTCTATACGGCTGTATTCTCTTCTCGAGGAGCGAGCCTTAAGAGCATGACGCTTAAAAACTACCGGGAAGAAAATACCCCTTCAGCACAAAAAGTCACTCTTGAAAATGACGCAGACCCAAATCTTTTTTCTTTTTCAACGAGAGCTACCGGCTTCAATCTTCCCGATAACACAGTTTTCATTGCCGATGTTGATGGATTAAAAATAGAAAAAAGCGGGTCCAGACAGCTTACGTTCAATTACATTTCCGGACAGGGGTATACGGTTCGGAAAGTGTATACTTTCTTATCGGGCCAATACGGGATCAAACTGGATACCCAGGTTTTCAACAACTCTGCTGCCCCTTTAGTTGGTGTTATTCAACATATAATGACCTACCCGGCAGTACCAAAAGTGAAGAATAACCGTTTTGACACTGCTGGATCGTACCTCTTTTCAGATAACAGCCTTCAGTCTAATAAAATCAAAGACGTTTCCAGCGCTTCAAAACGCTATGACAAATCTATCTTGTGGTCCGGCTTTGCTGACAAGTATTTTCTCAGTGCAATTCTTTCTGAAAAAAACAGTATCGCGTCTGTTGAGTTGAAAAAGAACAGAGACGGTTTTTTCGAGTCTATTGTCTCGTCCCCCCAGTTTACCGTTAATCCTGGCCAGTCTGTTACCGTCTCCGACCGCCTGTTTATTGGCCCCAAGGACATTGATATACTTAAAGCACAGGGTAACTCTCTGGTGCAGTCACTTGACCTCGGCTGGTTTACTGTCATTGCCAAACCGCTGATGTACACTCTAAAGTTTTTTTACCGTTATGTCGGTAACTACGGTATTGCCATCATTATCATCACGATAATTCTCAAGGCCCTGTTCTTTCCGCTGACCAATAAGAGCTACAAGTCAATGAAGGGTATGCAGAAAATTCAGCCCGAGATGGCCAAACTTCGTGAAAAGTATAAAGATGACAAAGACAGCATGAATAAGGCGGTCATGGAACTGTATCGGGAACATAAGGTTAACCCGATGGGCGGTTGCCTGCCGATGGTCGTGCAGATACCGGTTTTCTTTGCACTCTACAAATCGCTCATGTTTTCCATAGAGTTGCGTCACGCTCCGTTCTTTTTCTGGATTACCGATCTCGCCGATAAAGACCCCTATTACGTTACACCGGTCATCATGGGAATCTCGATGTTTGTTCAGCAGAAAATGACACCCTCAAATATGGACCCGATGCAACAGAAGATGATGCTGGCCCTGCCGGTTGTATTTACGTTCATGTTTCTCAGTTTTCCTTCCGGACTGGTACTGTACTGGTTGGTCAACAACGTTTTAACTATCGGCCAGCAGATGTATATAAACAAACTCGTAAAAGACTAGTCCTCGGACTCCGGAGCAACAGTTATGTATATCCGCGATACGATAGCGGCTGTCAGTACCCCGCCTGGTAATGGCGGTATCGGTATAATCCGGGTGAGTGGCGAACAGGCTGCCAAGGTTGGAGATGCTGTTTTCAAACCTGTTTATGACGGTGGCCTTGTAAGCCACCGTTTTTCTTTTGGTACCATTCATGACCCTGCGACCGGCGAAAAGGTTGATGAGGCGATGGCTGTTTATATGCGCGCCCCACGCTCATATACCAGGGAAGATGTTCTGGAGCTGCATTGTCATGGCGGTTGGCTTGTTGTTGAAAGGGTTTTGGCCCTTGTTCTTGCGTGCGGCACCCGCCTGGCTGATCCTGGTGAATTTACACGCCGTGCTTTTCTTAACGGCCGTATTGATCTCGTCCAGGCCGAAGCGGTTATGGATATTATCGCTTCAAAGAGCGAAGCGGCACTGCAGCTTGCCCAAAAACAGCGTGAAGGAATTCTTTCCCGGCGTATCGACGATATTCGCGCCTCCCTGCTGCAGGCGCTCGCTCTGGTGGAGGCGTACATCGATTTTCCTGATGACGATCTCGGGGAGACGGATCTAGCGGCTATTCTCGCCTCAGTCGGAGCGGCGCAAAGTATGATTGCCGCTCTTCTGCTCACCTTTGAAGAGGGACGGATCATGCGGGAGGGGATATCTGTTCTTATTGTCGGGAAGCCGAACGCCGGAAAGTCCAGTCTTCTTAATCGGTTACTGGATGAGAACCGTGCGATTGTAACCCATATTCCCGGCACAACCCGCGACATTATAGAGGAGACCGTAAACTTTGAAGGGCTGTCTGTTCGTCTGCTCGACACGGCCGGTATTCGTCACACTGAGGATCTGGTAGAGCAGGAGGGTATCAGTAGGGCTCTTGACAAGATCCCGCAGGCTGATCTTATTCTCGCCGTTTTTGATGCTTCCAGGGAGTTCAGCCTGGAAGACCAGTTAATATTGGATGCAGTGGCTGGTTGCAAAACGATAGCTGTGCTGAACAAGACAGATCTTAACCAGTGCTTCGTCATGCCCGATGGAGAATATTTTATTGACCAGGTCAATATTGTTGCACTTTCCGGTGACGGCGTAGAGCTTCTCAAACATGCTGTATGCAGGCAGTTCCTTCACTCCGCAGCGCCTGATTCTCGAGAACTTGTAGCACTCTCACGTGCCAGGCACCGGGATGCTCTTGTGTCTGCAGAGTTCCATCTTAAGCAATTCACTGGCGGACTCAGGGATCGCAATCTGGAACTGCTCGCTCTGGACCTGCGGGGCGCGCTTCAGGCCGTTGGGACTGTTACGGGTCAGGCTGCAACCGACGAGGTCCTCGATCTTATCTTTTCTTCGTTTTGTATCGGGAAATAAAACATGTTCCACGTGAAACAGTCCTCAGGCGGAGTACGACACTCATGATGACCTATGACAGGGTATATGACGTAATTGTTGTCGGTGCCGGGCATGCAGGCTGTGAAGCTGCTCTGGCTTCAGCCCGGATGGGGTGCCGCACAATGCTGCTGACAATCAATCTTGATGCGATTGCTCTTATGTCCTGCAATCCATCAATAGGTGGTTTGGCAAAGGGTCATCTCGTAAAAGAAATTGACGCCCTGGGTGGCGAGATGGCAAAGAATATAGACGCCACCGGCATTCAGTTCCGCATTCTCAATACCAAAAAAGGGCCTGCTGTGAGGGCTTCGCGTGCCCAGGCCGATAAGCAGCTTTATCGGCTTCGAATGAAACGGGTTCTTGAACAGCAAAAGAATCTCGATCTCAAGCAAGGTGAGGTCACGGCACTGTTTATAGAGGGTGGTGACCTGCGTGGCGTGGAGCTGCGGTCCGGCATCAGATATCTCTCAAAAACTGTTGTTGTGACTACCGGCACGTTCATGCGGGGCCTTATTCACATCGGTCTGAATCATTATCCCGGTGGTCGTGCCGGTGATCAGCCATCGGTCGGCCTTTCAGATCAACTGCGTACCCTTGGTTTCCAGGTGGGCAGACTTAAGACCGGCACACCGGCTCGGCTTGATGCCCGCTCGATTGATTTTACCAAACTCGAAACTCAATTTGGCGATGATCCGCCGCAGCCGTTCTCCCTTTCAACCGACCGGATAACGATGCCGCAGATCCCCTGTCACATCGCGTACACCAATCAGCGGTCACATGATATCATACGATCCGGCCTGGACCGCTCTCCGCTCTATTCCGGGATTATTGAGGGGGTCGGGCCGCGCTACTGCCCATCAATTGAAGACAAGGTCGTGCGGTTTCCTGACAAGGATCGACACCAGACGTTCATTGAGCCGGAAGGGCTCGACACAATTGAAGTCTATCCGAGCGGTATGTCGACATCGCTCCCGATTGATATCCAGATTGCTTTTTATCGCTCCATAGTGGGGCTGGAGCAGGTCGAAATTATGCGCCCGGCATACGCCATTGAATATGACTACGTGGATCCGATTCAGCTGCACAGCTCTCTTGAAACCAAGGTGATCAGGAATCTGTATCATGCCGGCCAGATTAATGGTACTTCAGGTTATGAGGAGGCCGCGGGACAGGGACTTATGGCCGGTATCAATGCAGCCCTCCGCGTCAAGGGGCGGGATCCGGTGGTTCTCGGGAGAAGCCAGGCGTACATCGGCGTCATGATCGATGATCTGGTGACGCTCGGTACGAAAGAGCCGTATCGAATGTTTACATCACGCGCGGAATATCGACTCCTGTTGCGCGAAGACAATGCCGATCTGCGGTTGCGTGAGATCGGGTACGAATTGGGCCTTGTGACGGAACAGGAATATTTCCTGTTTACCGATAAGCTGCGTATGGTCACGGCGGAACTGAATCGAATTGCTGTCACCCGTTTGACAAATTCCGAGAGTCAACTGGAAGTGCTGGCCCGCCACGGTCTTGAAGGCATTCAGAAGGGTGTTACACTGGAGCATCTGTTGAACCGATCGGACGTCTGCTATTCGGATCTGGCTGAACTTGACACTGTTTCACGTGAAACACCCGCTGCGATACGCGAACAGGTTGAGATACAGACGAAATACAAAGGATATATTGATCGCCAGCTGGAGCAGGTAGAACAATCCAAAAAACTGGAAACAACACCTATTCCCGCAAGCATTGATTATGCATCAGTTAAAAGCCTGACAACGGAAGTCCGGGAAAAGCTTTCAAAAAACAGACCGGACACACTTGGGCAGGCGTCACGGATCCCGGGTGTTACACCGGCAGCAATTTCCATCCTGTCAATAGCGTTGAAGTCCTCATCGTGGAAGGGTGATGAAGAATAATGAGCTCAATAATCGGCGATATAGTGGCCCGGGAAGCACAATCCATGGGGTTATCGCTTTCCGGCCATGAAATAAATTCCCTCGAGACCTATGCTGCAGAACTTGTAAAATGGAACAACAAGGTCAATCTGACCGCGATAACCAAGAATAATGAAATCGCAATAAAGCATTTTGTTGATTCCCTCACCCTTGCACCCTACATAACTCCAGGTGATCGCCTGCTTGACATCGGATCGGGAGCCGGGCTTCCGATAATACCTCTTAAAATAATAAATCCTGAAACGGTGATGGTCTCTGTGGATGCCGTTTCAAAAAAAATACATTTTCAGCGGCACATCATCAGGACTTTGGGGCTGCTAAATATTGAAGCAATACACTCCCGTGTCGAGGACCTTCATAAAACCCACAGCCACTTCTTCAGCGTCATCACATCACGCGCGTTTACCCGGCTCGATCGCTTTATATCTTTGGCCGCCCCGCTGCTTGCAGAGAACGGCGTGCTGATAGCTATGAAGGGAGACCAGGCTGCAGTGGAAATTGCTGCGGCTGGTGAAGTTGTGCAGGCCGGCGGCTTTACGGTTACATCGATACGGCGCTATTCGCTGCCGCAAAACATGGGTGAACGGGTGTTGACATTCATAAAACAGAGTAAAGCCGCATGAAATAAGGGTTCGGAGGGTGCTGTTTCAGAATGCGCCTCTGAAGGCTTGTCATGATATTATAAATACTGTCTCCTGGGTTTAGTGCGTTTTGCCATCCAGCATGAAATATGAGCGTTTTCTGCCGATTATTGTTTTTTGGCAAGAAAATGCCGAGAATAAGTTGCAGATGATTAGAATCTGCACTAGAGTAATCACCTTTATACGACAATATGAATTCAAGAGGGAAAACGGGGTTCTGACAATAAATGGACGTGCGGATTTATTATGAGGATACCGATGCCGGCGGTGTAGTGTACCACGCCAATTATATCAAATATATGGAGCGGGCACGTACGGAGTATTTTCGCGACCACGGCTTTCTTGTGGCTGAACTTGCGGCTGACGGCTTCGTGTTCCCGGTGGTAAAGCTGGAAATAGATTTCAAAGCTCCGGCTCTTCACGATGATCTGCTTTCGGTTGTTACCTGTCCTCTTCGAATCGGCGGCTCATCAGTCACGCTCAGCCAAAAAATTGCAAGACAGAATGACGGTAAACTGCTGGTAGAGGGATTGGTAACGCTGGCCTGTATAAGCCCCGCGCTCAGAGCCCGGCGGATACCGCTGGCGATTCGCGAAATGCTGGAAACCGAACTGGAGAAAGTTGTATGAAAATATCCCGGATTATGCGATGAAAACAACCGGTGCGGACAGAATCGAGCGCGCAGCTGCTCTTGAGCTGTTGATCAACGGTGATCTGCTGGCGCTTGGAAAGAGTGCCGGCGAAATCCGGCGACAGCTTCATCCAGACAACATGGTTACCTTTGTTGTTGACCGCAACGTGAACTATACCAATATCTGTGAATCAAAATGCTCATTTTGCGCCTTTTACCGGACGAAAGACGCTGCAGATGCTTATATTCTGGATTCTGAAAAAATCTATGAAAAGATAGCCGAACTCGTGGCCCAGGACGGTACACAACTGCTGATGCAGGGAGGGCTTAATCCGGATTTGAAAATAGATTTCTTTGAAGAGCTCTTCAGGGAAATAAAGAAACGCTTCCCGACGGTACAGAACCACTCTCTGTCACCGGCCGAGGTGACCTGCATCGCCGCCAATTCGGGCCTTACGCTTGATGAAACGCTCCTGCGTCTCAAGAACGCCGGGCTGGATTCAATTCCGGGAGGCGGGGCCGAGATACTGGTTGACGAGGTACGCAGCAGCATCTCTCCAAAAAAGATCGGCTGGAAACAGTGGGGAGAGGTCATGTTAAAGGCCGCCCGCCTCGGCATGCCGACAACGGCGACGATGATGTTCGGCAGCAGCGAAAAGCCCGAAGATATTGTCGAGCATCTTTTCCGGGTGCGCGAAATTCAGGATATGGGCGGATCGTTCACGGCGTTTATTCCCTGGACCTACCAGCCGGGCAACACAGAGCTCGGAGGAACAACTGCCACCGGCGTCGATTATCTGAAGGTGCTGGCATTGTCGCGGATCGTGCTCGATAATATCCTAAACATTCAGGCCAGCTGGGTCACACAGGGAGCCAAGATGGCTTCGGTGGCGCTCTGTTTCGGGGCCAACGATCTTGGCGGTACTATGCTTGAAGAAAATGTAGTGGCCGCTGCCGGCTGCAGTTTCTGCATGTCGCAGCAAGAGATGATCACTCTGATACATGGTGCCGGCTTCCGGGCGGCACAGCGTACCACAACCTATTCAATTATCAGGGAGTTTCCGGTTTGAGTTCTTACCATAGGCAGGATGGAACCTGCGAAATCATTACAACCGCGGCAAGGCTGGCTGAAGTTGCCGCTATCCTCGGACAGCAGACTGAAATTGCGGTCGACCTTGAGATGGATTCTCTGCACCATTACCGTGAAAAAGTATGCCTTGCCCAGGTCTCTACACGCCAGCAGAGCTGGTTGATAGACCCGCTGGCGCTGTCCTCCCTGTCACCGCTTGCCGCTCCGCTGGCAAACCCGGAAATTGTAATCGTCATGCACGGCTCTGATTACGATATCCGTTCGCTGCACCGGGATTTCGGCATCGAAGTGACGAACCTGTTCGATACTATGATAGCCGCCCGTTTTCTGGGGCTTGCGGAGTTTGGTCTGGCAGCGCTTTTAAGGGCGCGTTTCGGGATCGAGCTGGACAAAAAATACCAGAAGGCCGATTGGAGCAAACGCCCTTTGAGCCGCGAGATGTGCGCATATGCTGCCGCCGACACCTCTGATCTGCTGCCGCTCTATGATCAGTTCCGGGCAGAGCTTGAGCATAAAAACAGATTGGAGTGGCTCGAAGAGGAAGGGAGGCTCGTATGTCAGGCCCGGGTATCTGAAAAAGACGGCCCGCTGTTTCTCTATTGCAGAGGGGCCAGCAAGTTGAGAGGGCACACTCTTGCCATTCTGGAAGAACTACTGCAGATGCGTGATCGTCAGTCGGAGCTCCTTGACCGTCCCCCATTCAAGGTGCTGTCAGCGGATACTCTTATTGAAGTTGCAGAGACCAGACCCGGATCACTGAACGAGCTGTCACTTGTCAAAGGAATGACCTCAGGACAACTTCAACGACATGGCAGCGCCATTCTCTCTGCGGTTGAACGGGGACTGGCGACTCCTGAAAGCATGCTGCCCCGTTTCCCGCGTAACGGTAAAAAAGAAGTGCTGGAGCGGGTCAAGGAGCGGTTGAAGAATCTTAAATCGTGGCGGGAGCGCTACAGTATCGAACTTGGGCTTGATCCCGGTTTGCTGGCGCCTAACTGGCTGCTGGAAGCTGTCGCCGATACCGAAAGCGCAACAAGGGAAGAACTTGACGCCATACCAGGTATGAGGGAATGGCAAAAGCGGCTTTTCGGTGCAGATCTAACACGCATACTTGCAATGGTCTAGATTGATGAGACACCACCCTGCCAATGGTTCGGATTCGACACTGCCGTATCGGGGACATGGTAACCGGCATGGTTTTACGCTGATCGAGATTGTTATTGTAATGGTTATTATCAGTATGGTGATGATGCTGGTCATTCCACGGCTCCCGTCATCGGACGAGGAAAATCTGAAAATATCAGCCAGGACACTGGTTTCAACCATCCGCTACCTGCAGGAAAGGGCAGCAACTTCGCGAACCGGCTACTATATGACTCTGGCGCCGGGGACCGAATCTCTAAAGATATCCGAGATCGCCGCAGATGGGAGCGGTAACGAGCCTTCCGACCCGCTGCTGCAGAAATCACCGATAAAAGAGGGAATAATAATTACCGATGTGGTGATACCGCGGATCGGTAAAGTCACAGATGGCCAGCTGCGTGTGGATGTCGGAATGGGGGGGATACGCGATTTTGTAACAATTCATCTCCGCTCGGCCGGGGGGAAATTCTGGACGGTGATGTCATTTCCCTCTGGCGGCAAGGTGAAGGCGTACGAGGGATACATCGAGGATCCGCCATGAAAGGTTTTACGCTTCTTGAGGTGATGGTGGCCCTGGCAATTATGGCGGCTGTGGTCCTGACCCTGCTCGGATCGGTTAATTACCATCTCGGCATCATTGCCAATGAACGTGATAGTACCGCTTTGACGCTGCTGGCGAGAAACCATATGGACGAGTTGGGAGATACGCCGACCAAGGGCGAAGGAACCTTTGCCCCCTCCCATCCGGAAATCAGCTGGAAGGATGAGCTTCTACCTGCTGATCAGCCCGGCCTGCAGAAGTTCGTTGTCAGGGTGAAACGCGGCAGTGACGGCAGGGAGGTGGCGCTTGAGAGGTATGTGGCGAAATAGCGGTTTCACGCTGCTGGAAGTGCTGATTGCGGTGATTCTTCTCGGCATCCTCTCTACAGCGCTCTACGGAAGCTATTTCAGTGTCATGCGCGCCAGGGATCGCGCTTCCTCAGGGATGGAATCACGGCGGGAACTTGGTGCAACACTTGACCTGATCCGTCGCGAAGTGTCATCAGCCCAGTTTAACCCCACTGATAAGCTACATCCACTGAAGTTTGTGGTGGAAGATCGGGACAATTTCGGGACTCAGTCATCGACCCTGGAACTGACTACTCTGGCGCCTCCAGCAGTGCAGAATTTCAGCGAATCGGGCATTGTTGTCGTTACGTACCGTATTGCCGAAAAGGACAAAAAGCTCACATTAACCCGTCAGGAGCGTGACCTTTTTTCAGAAGACAGTGCATCCCGCGCCTATCCTCAGATGGAGCAGATAAGCTCATTCCTGGTGGAGTGTTATGACGGTTCGAAGTGGGTCAAGAGTTGGGACACCGCTATAAACAATAAACTTCCTGCAAGTGTTCGGGTGACCATACAGGTTGAAGAGGAGGGGAAGACATCAGAGTTTACGATGCTCTCTACTCCGCGAGTGAGCGGCTCATGACAGGGCGGCTGAAAAACGAATCCGGTTTTGCCCTGATTCTGACGCTGGTCATAACGACACTGATGGTGGCCGTGGTGGTCGAGATGATCCACCAGGTTTATGTTGATACATCGCTCAGCCGTGGCTTTCGTGACGGTCAGCAGGCTTCGATACTGGCTGAATCAGGTGCAACCGGTGGGGCAAAGCTCCTCCAGATAGGGCTTTCAGGACGTACTTATACCTCACTTTCCGACCCATGGGCAATGCCGATAAAGCTGGATGACGAGGTAGGTTCACTCGAGGTTACGATTATCGAGGAAAGTGGGAAAATCAATGTTAACGGCTTGGTTACTCCGATCGGTGATTATGAGCCATTCACATTGGCGGCACTACAACGGCTCGGCACGCGACTGCAACTGCCGGAAGAAATTTGGAGTGCAGCAGCGGACTGGATTGACCGTGACGATCTGCCGCGTTCAGGCGGTGCTGAAACGCCTTATTACCGCGCGTTGAAACCTCCTTATAGCGCCCGCAACGGTGGGTTGATGACGCTGACGGAACTGTCGCTGGTCAAGGGGTTTACCCCCGATATTCTTGATAAACTGAGGCCGTTTCTGACGATATATTCGGATCAGGCAGTGCCGACAGTTAATATTAATACTGCCACCAAAGAGGTCCTGGCTGCACTTGATGAACGTATCGACGATCGGATGGCAGAGCGAATCGTGGAAGAGCGAAGATTGCAGCCGTTCAAAACGATCGGTGAACTATCGCGAGTATCGGGGCTGGATACGATTGCCACAGGCCTGGGAGGTAGAATAACTGTCAAGGGTGGTCTCTTCAGAATAATTTCCGTCGCAAGGGTCAAGGATGCTGCGCGAACGGTTGAGGCGGTTGTGAGTTCGACAGGGAGAGTACTGTCATGGCAGGAATATTAATACCAAATAATTAAATTACGCAGGTGAGGGTGCAGCGTACCATGGAATATCTGATTCTGCAGGCTGAAGAAAAATTGCTGACTGTTGCCCATTTCGGTGTGTCCAGGCGCTCCACGGAACTGGTCGGGGCAGCAACAATCGAGCTGAACGAAGAGCGGCCGTTGGCCGATGCCGTTCATTCGGTAGCCGAAAAGATGGCCGGCTCTCCTAGCGTCGTTCTCTGTCTCCCGCCGGAGCTGTTTGCGCAACGTTCAATTACGTTCCCTTTTAACGATCTGCGCAAGGTGCGTGAGGTGCTTCCGGCTCATTTACAGGGGGACATTGCGCTGCCGGTTGAAGAGCTGGCGCTGGGGGTTATGCCGGCCGGAGAAGATCAATTTCTGGCGCTGTGGGCGCGCAAGACCGATATCAGCACGGCAATCGCACAGTTTCGGGAGGCCGGCATTGAGCCTCAGGTTGTCTCTTCATTACCGTTTGCACTGGCTAAATTGCCCGGGGTTCCATCTGACTGTGCCGTATGTGACGGAAATACGCTGGCACTTTTGAAAGACGGTCGGCTGACCTATTTCCGTGCCTTTAATGCCACCCCGACCGCTCCGATGATAGCAGCAACGCTGTCGGCACTGGAGCTCTCAACCGGCGTTCTTCCTCCGCGACTCTGTCTGGTCGGGGGAGGCAGAAAACTTGCTGAGGCCGGTACGCTGCCGTTGCCTGTGGAAACAGTGGAAATACCGCCGGAGCTTGGGCATCTGTTTAAAAACGAAGAAACCTTTCATCAATTGGCAGGGCTCTATGCCGTGGCGCGTGCGATTTATGAAGGGACGCTCCCCGATTTTAGGCAGGGAGAACTGGCCTGGACCGCCGGGGATGCCAAACTGCGCAGGAAGCTGCAGCTGACCGGAATACTGGCGGCAGTCGTCATGCTGCTGCTGTTTATAGGCAAAGGGATCCAGTACCGCGCCGCTGCCGCTGATGTTGCCTCTGTGAACAAATCCATTGCGGCGATCTACCATGATGTTTTCCCCACCAGAGTCAAGGCGGTCGACGAAATTTCCGAAATCAAAGGGGAGATCAGGAAAATGGGCGGCGTCGAAACCTCAAGCGGGTATCTCGACATTCTTAAAAAACTTGCAGAAGCCAAAGGGAACAACATCAACGGACTCTACGAAGCGGAACTGGAGGGTCGTAGTCTGCGGGTCAAGGGGGACGCCGGCTCCGCTCAGGCGGTCGATGCATTTAAAGCCGCACTCTCTCCTCTGCTGGCTGATGCCGAATTGGGCGAAGTCAAGAGTCGTCCCGATGGCACAGTCACCTTCAGACTCACTGGAACGCTGAAGGAGGGAACAAAATGAGAGTTCTGGAGATCATTCGCGACGCATGGCAGGATCTTGACAGCCGGACACGCCTCTGGGTCGGTTACGCCGTCATTGCGCTTTTGGCTGCAACTGTTGCCTGGTCGGCGCTTAGCAGCAGGGTACAGGCGCTTGAAAAGAAGCGCTCCGCCCGCGAAACTGTGTTGAAGGAGATGCTGCCGCTCAAGGTGGCGTACTTGTCAGCCAAACAATCGGCGCAACAGCTGAGCGGACGCATGAATATGTTGCGCCCGGACGATTCGCCCGCCAAGATCATAGAAGACACCGGAATTAAGGGAAAGTCTATTAAAATTACTCCGCTCAAGGGAGAAGAGCGGAACGGTTTTACCGAGGATGCTGCCGATATCCGCATTGACGGTTTAACTTTCAACGAAGTTGTCAATCTACTGTACCGACTCGAAAAAGGGAGCCGTCCACTGGTCATTAAAAAATGTAATCTGCGGGTCCGTTTTGACGATCCGTCCCGATGCGATCTGGCACTGATTATGGCGCTGCTTAAACCGGCACCAGGGCAGGCAAAGCCTTGAAAAGTGTGCTGCTGGTACGGGGAACCGCATTTCTGGCGACCGGCCTGGTTCTTTTTCTGCTGTTCTGCTATCTGTTGTTCCCTACGGGGAGGATTGACGCCGTACTTGCACGGGCTCTGTCGCAACAGGGATTAACGCTTTCTCCGGCGGTCCACAAGACATTACTGCCAGGCCTGGCATGGGACAACCTGCTCCTTTCCTCAGACCATGGAGCACTGCTCAGCTGCCAGCGTCTGCAGGTCAGGATTTTGCTGCTTCCTCTTTTAACCGGGCGGGCCGTTATTTCAGGGCGGGCGACGATCGGAAAAGGGCGTCTTGACGCCAGATATGCACTGAACGGTAAAGACGCCCTCGATCTGGAGACAGATGGCATATCTCTTGCCGAGATACCATTTATCAAGAGCGTCCTTGGCGCCAAGGCGGCCGGAAATCTCTGGGCCCAGGGTACGTTACAGCGTGGGGCAAAGGGTTTGAGCGGCGACCTGAAGCTGGAGGTGAAACAGCTTGAATTTTCCGGTGTCAAAATGGGAGCGTTCCCTCTGCCTGATGCTGCCGGACTGAAAACACAGGGGATGATCAGAGTCAGTGACGGAAAGGCACGTCTGGAGAGTTTTACGCTTGAAGGTGACGGCATTTACATGCGGCTTTCGGGTGACATCCCGTCGGGAGCAAATGCCGCCGTGACACCTCTGAACATGACCATGGAGATTATGCCCAAACCGAACTTTCTGGAAAAACAGAAGCTGGTCTTTATGCTGCTGGCAAAGTTTATGACCTCTCCCGGTGTCTATAAGGTACCGATCAGGGGCACGCTGCTGTCGCCTCAGATTCTGTAGCGTCATCCGCAAAGAGGAAAATCATGGCGATCAAACTCGGCGAAATGCTGCTGAAGGAAAAACTGATTACCACGGAGCAGCTTGATGAAGCGCTCAAAAATCAGACGATATTCGGTATCAAGCTGGGGAGTGCCCTGATTGAACTGGGGTTTCTATCCGACAAGCAGCTGTGCCTTTTTCTAAGCCGCAAACTGGGGGTTCCGGCGGCATCTCCACGGGACATGTCGTGGATATCACCTGAAGTACTTTCCATGGTGCCTGCCGAGATGGCAGGGAAATACCGGGTGGTGCCGATCAGGTGCGAAGGTAAAAAACTGTCACTGGCCATGGCGGATCCAGCTGATTTTAAAGCGATTGATGAGGTGGCATTCGTCACCGGTTGTGTCATACTTCCACACATTGTACCGGATGTCCGAATAACCTCGGCCCTTTCAAAATACTATAATATCCGGGGCGATATCCGTTACCTTCGGATAGAAGGGGAGCTCACCGGGAAACGGAGAACCGTTCCAGTTGCGGCAACTATCAAAAAAACTGAAAAAATTGAGGTTCCGATGCTTACAGACAGCGGGGAACTGCTCAATATTGAAATACCGCTTGAATTCGAGGGGTTTGCCAACCTTTATGGCCCTGACGATGACCATGCAGCATATTTGGGCGGGGTCGAGCTTTATACAATAGACCGGCTTTCGCTTGAGTTTGCCTCAGCAAAAAAACGTGACCAGATTGCGTCTGTCTTTATAAAATATCTGGGCCAGGAATTCAGTGTCGGCGCTCTGTTTATTATTCGGGGCAACATGGCAATCGGCTGGCGCGGGATCGCCGCAGGAAAGCGCCTCGAAGAGCTGGAAAGCCTGAATATACTCCTGACCAAGCCGTCGGTGATCAGGGATGTACTCGTTACCGGACAGTTTGTAATGGGCAACCTGATTCAAACACCAGGGAACCTGCAGCTCCTCAAGTCCCTGCGGTCCGGTCCAGGCACGCCGTTGCTGGTGCTGCCGATTATCATGCTCAAAAAAATCGTGGCTGTCGTGGTTGTCTCAGCTGAAATGGAAGCGTTAGGCAAGAGACTTCAGGAACTCCAGAAGCTGGTATACAAGGCATCACTGGCATTTGAAATGCTGATCATAAAAAGCAAGATCCTGACGACATGAGAATAGGCCTTCTGGGGGGGAGCTTCAATCCGATACACAATGCCCATCTTCGTATTGCCACAGAGGCACAGGACGCCTGTCTGCTTGACCGGATCATATTTATCCCGGCGGCCGACCCTCCGCACAAACCACTGGCGGGGAACGTGTCGTTTGAAAGCCGCTCAAGAATGGTCAGCATGGCTCTCGCCGGCAGGGCGGATTTCGAGATGTCAACGCTCGAGAAGGAACGGGGCGGCAAGTCCTATTCGATTGATACCATTCGGGCCTTCAGGGAGCGCTTTCCGGATGATGATCTGTTCTTCATCATCGGCGGGGATTCTTTTATCGAGATCGGCACCTGGTACCGCTATGCCGACATATTCCGCTCGTGCAATCTGATCGTGGTCGAGCGCCCCGGCTGTCCGGTTACCAATCCGATTGGAGCCCTGCCGGAGGTTGTCAGGGGGGATTTCACCTTTGATGCCAAAACAGGGTGCCTGACTCATGAGTCAGGCACCAGGATAATTTTTATCATGGGTTCGCCGCTGGAGCTCTCTTCAACTGAAATCCGCCGGCTCGCCGCCACTGGAGGCGATATCAGCAGGTATGTACCACACGACGTAGCAGAATATATCTCGCAGCAAAGGATCTACAGCCAATGCCAGTAAAAAAAACAGAAACTGACGAAAAGACGACCCTGACAGCCGCCGAACGTGCCCTCAAATGCGCCGAGCTGGCGTATGACAAAAAGGCTTATGATATCTGTGTGCGCGATATCTCACGAGTCTCGTCGATTGCCGACTATATGGTAATCATCTCCGGCTCTTCGGACAAACAGAACCAGGCCATTGCCGACAACATCCGCACCGGATTGAAGAAGTACGGCAAGGTCAACGATATCGAGGGGGCCAATGATGGCAAATGGATCGTGATGGATTATGGAGATGTGCTCGTACATATCTTCCATGATCAGATCCGCCGCTATTACGATCTGGACGGCCTCTGGGGCATGGCACCAGAACTTGAGCTGCCTCCTGAAATCAAGGCTTCCCGCAAGGAATCGGATTATTGAAAATCAAGGTGCTCTGGGTCGGCAAGAGCCGTGACCCGTGGGTCAAGGATGCGATCGATGAATACGCCGGTCGCATCCGCCGCTACTCTCCGCTGGAGCTGGTCGATATCCGCGACGAGAAGGGGGCCGCAGCCGAAGATATGCGCCGCCGTGAGTGCGAACGGCTGGAAAAGCAGATCCCACCCGGCGCAACACTGGTCCTGCTGGATGAACGTGGTGAGCAGATGGACTCACCAGGGCTGGCGTCCTTTGTCGGCCGGCAGCGTGACAGCGGGGTTGGCGAGCTGATTTTTGCCATCGGCGGCGCTTACGGCTTCTCCGAAGAATTCCGTCGTCGCGGCAAGCTGCTGGCACTGTCAAAGATGACCTTTACCCACCAGATGGTCAGGGCCTTCCTGCTGGAGCAGATCTACCGGGCTTTTACGATATTGAACAACGAGCCTTATCATCATTGATCCGAAAGGTCGTACTTATGAAAAAACCGCTGCTGCTGATGATCCTCGACGGCTGGGGGATCAACCCCAATCCCGCCCACAACGCTGTTGCCATGGCGAAAACCCCCAACCTGACAAGATATCTGAAAGACTATCCGCATACTTCGATCCGCACCTCCGGGATGGCGGTCGGCCTGCCGGAGGGGCAGATGGGCAACTCCGAGGTCGGGCATCTGAACCTCGGCGCCGGCCGGGTTGTCTACCAGGAACTGACCCGCGTCACCAAATCCATTCTGGACGGTGATTTCTTCACCAATCCGGTCCTGCTCGACTGCATTGCCAAGGTCAAAGCGTCCGGTGGCAGGCTGCACCTGTCCGGTCTGCTCTCTGACGGGGGGGTACATTCACACAACACACACCTCTATGCCCTGCTTGAGTTGGCCAGGCGGGAGGGGTTGAAAGAGGTTTTTGTTCACTGCCTGCTGGATGGTCGGGACACACCACCTCAAAGCGGGATTGAGTATCTGGAACAGCTGGAGGCGGAGATGGCGCGGATCGGCGTCGGCACGATTGCTACCGTCATGGGACGCTATTATGCGATGGACCGCGACAATCGCTGGGAGAGGGTGGAGAAGGCGTACAATGCACTCGTCTGCGGTGAGGGAGAACTGCGGATTTCTGCGAAAGAGGCGATCGAGCAGAGCTATGCCGCCGGGGTGCATGATGAATTCGTAATGCCGGTTGTTGTCAGCCAGGGTGCAACAGTTCGTGATGGTGACGGTTTCATCTTCTTCAACTTCCGCTCCGACCGGGCCCGTGAAATTACCAGGGCGCTCGCTCTGGATGACTTCACCGGTTTTGAGCGTCGCAAGCGGCCGAAGCTGGCCGGATATGTCTGCCTGACCGAATACGATGCAACCTTCGGTTTGCCGATCGCGTTCGGCGCCACGGAACTGACCAACATCCTGGGAGGTGTGCTCGCCGATGCGGGGCTGAAGCAGCTGCGGATTGCCGAGACAGAAAAATATGCGCACGTCACCTTTTTCTTCAACGGCGGAGTGGAAACTCCTTTTCCGGGCGAGGACCGTGCGCTGATACCTTCGCCGAAAGAGGTCGCCACCTACGATCTGAAGCCGGAGATGAGTGCCGTCCAGGTGACGGACAAACTCCTGAAGCTGCTGGATCAGGATCTGTACGACGTGATCATCCTCAACTTTGCCAACTGCGACATGGTTGGACATACCGGGGTCGAGGCGGCTGCGATCAGGGCGGTCGAGACGGTGGATGTCTGCGCGGGCCGGATTGTTACCAAGATGCTGGAGATCGGTGGGGCCGTGCTGATTACTGCAGATCACGGAAACGCCGAACAGATGCAGGATGAAAACGGCGCGCCGTTCACCGCCCATACAACAAATCCGGTCTGGCTGGTGTTGGTTGACGACAACCGTAAGGGCTCGAAACTGCGCGAAGGTGGCCGACTGGCCGATGTTGCTCCGACGATGCTGAAGATGCTGGGGATAGCTCAACCGAAGGAAATGACCGGGGAGAGTTTGCTATGACAACACGGAAACTGGCCAGTACCGATCGTGAATTCACAATCGGCAAGATCGTCTGCCTGGCGCGTAACTATGCCGCACATGCCCGCGAGCTGGGCAACGAGACTCCGGCAGCGCCGGTACTGTTCATGAAACCGGCTTCTTCGGTTATCGCTGATGGTGAGGTAGTGAGGATACCGTCCTACTCTCAGGAATGCCATTACGAGGTGGAGCTGGCGGTTCTGATCGGCAAAGAGTGCCGTGGCGTTTCGGCTGAAAATGCGATGGAGTACGTTGCCGGCTACGGCGTGGCGATCGACATGACGCTTCGAGACGTGCAGAACCAGCTCAAAGCCAAAGGACTGCCGTGGGAGATTGCCAAAGGGTTCGACACTTCCTGTCCTTTGTCTGATTTTGTCCCAACCGATCTGATAGCCGATCCCCATGCACTGAATCTTAAGCTCGCGGTCAACGGCGAATCTCGTCAGGACGGCTGGTCGTCGGACATGATCCACCGTGTACCCCAGATCGTTGCCCATATCTCGGCGATCTTCACGCTCGAGCCGGGGGATGTGATCCTGACCGGTACGCCGGCCGGGGTCGGGCAGGTCCGCGCCGGAGATGTCATGACGGCGGAGATAGCAACAATCGGGAGTTTGACGATCCCGGTGGTATAACGGAGCGTGAGCAACGTGCGCCGCAATCACTCCAAACATAAAAAACGGCTGTCCAGAATAGTCCGCCTGCTGGGCCGGCTGCGCCCTTTTGTGGTGCCGATGACTCACCGCAATAACAGCGTCGAACTCTTTCAGGACGGGCGGCATTTTTTTCAGGCGCTTTTTGACGCGATACGTTCAGCTGAACAGACAATACTGTTGGAATATTACCTCATACACGATGATCATATCGGTTCCGAGTTTGCACGTGAATTGGACGCAGCCGTCCAGCGCGGTGTCAAAATCAAGCTGATTTACGATTACATCGGCTGCCTCGACACACCCTCATCATATTTCAGACACCTTGCCCGCCAGGGTATCAAACTGCTCCCTTTTAATGTCCCCTCTTTCAAACGCGGTGTCTACTGGTTCGATAAACGGGACCATCGCAAGATGGCGATTGTCGACGGTACGTTGGCCTTTCTGGGGGGATTCAACATCGGTGATGAGTATGCCGGCTGCGTGGCCGAAAAACAGAACTTTCGTGACCTGGGCTTCAGCATTCGGGGTGACGCGGTTGGAGAGCTGGAGGCTATATTCCATGAAACATGGAACAGTGAGGGGGGTAAGGACGACATCAGTGCCAAAGCGGAACGGCCGGGACACCCAGTCAGCAGAAGCGGCAATGCCACGGTCAATATCATCAGCGGCGGCCCCCACCAGCGCCGTTCCTATATCCGCGAAGCGTTCCTGGTCAACATCGCCTCAGCCGCCGAAGAGATCCTGATTGCGACCCCTTACTTCGTACCCGGCCCGCGCATCATCCGATTTCTGCTGCGGGCCGTCCGCCGGGGCGTACAGGTGAGGCTGCTGCTGCCTGCCCGCAGTGACGTGCCTCTGGTTCTTTTGCTCGGCAGAAGCTCATACGCCACGCTGCTGCGGGGCGGTGTTGAAATCTTCGAACTTGACCGGGAAATTCTTCATGCCAAGGTTATGCTGATCGACTCCGAGCGAACGGTGATCGGTTCAGCAAACCTCGATCAGCGCAGTTTTCACCGCAATTTCGAGATCAACTGCCTGGTAGATAACGAGCAGTTCGGCGGGCAGATCAGGGCGCTGATGCTGAATGAAATTGACGGTTCCAGACAGGTGAAACTGGATGTTCATGAACAGCGCGGTACGCTGGTCCGTACAATGGAGCGCGTTATCGGGCTGTTCGGGTGGTTTTTATGAATGCGTTGCTGCGTAACGGGAAACGGCACTTTGAGTGCCCCCGCGAAAGTGGCTACCTGATCGACAGTCACTGCCATCTCGACCTGGAACCTCTTAATTCAGCGCTTCCGGGGCTGTTGCAGGGAGCCCGTGATGCAGGAGTGCAGTGCTTTGTAGTTCCGGGTGTGCACCCCGACGGTTGGGGGCGGATCTCCGGGCTGGCGGCAGAAAACCCCCTGGTTATGCCGGCATTCGGTATCCACCCGATGCATGCCGGAAGTGCCGACGGCCCGGTCTTTGAACGGCTTCTTCAGGTCGCAGAACAAGCGGTTGCCATCGGCGAAACCGGCCTTGACCCGGGATATCCGGTGTCTCTGGATCTGCAGGAGCGGGTTTTTCGCGAGCAGCTCCGCATCGCCGTTAAATGCGGGCTGCCGGTGCTGGTTCACTGCCGGCGGTCTTTCCAAAGGATTCTGCAGGTTCTGCGCGAAGAACAGACTGACCAGGTGGGTGGGATCATGCATGCCTTTTCCGGCTCCCCTGAAATGGCGCGAGAGTTTATAAAGCTCGGTTTTGCGATCTCGGTTTCAGGGACTGTTACCTGGAATAATGCCGTTAAACCGCTCCGTGTGGCAAGGGATCTGCCGCTGGAGCATCTGGTGTTGGAAACCGACGCCCCGGACATGACTCCTCAACGGTATCGCGGCACTTTCAACCGGCCGGCCTGGTTAGTCGAAACAGCAGAGCGGTTAGCGGGTGTCAGGGGGATATCTCTGGAAAATGTTGCCCGGGTCACGTCGGACAATGTGCGGCGGGTGCTGCGGCTGGATGAATGTTCTGCTTGAGGCTGTACTTTAGGCTAATCTGTGCTATTGTTGGCGCAGTTACGATTTTTTGAGGAGCGACCACATGAAATATGCCCTTTTACTTCTTTCCGGATGTGTTGTTGCGGTCAGCGGCTGTGCCATGTTCACCGCCTGGAAAAGCATTCCCCCTCCGGGCGGGTGCGACCAGTGCCACACCGTAGAGATCAGCGCCAACTGGCAGGTAGCATACAAACCGTCTATGGTGGCGGATGAGCGCGGGCGTCTCTCCTTCCAGACTCCCGAATACAATCAACCCACTCTGGGTGGGCAGCAGTCTCCGCTGGATGCGAAAAAAGTCGAGGAAAAGGCCTGTTTCGACTGCCATAAAGCCCCTACACCAGCACACAAGGGACTTAAAGGGCGCTATCATCACTAGCGGAAGGTGCTCCGAAATGACCTAAAGACAGATTTACTGGTCACCTTCACGGCTGAACCGGTACCCGACACCGCGAACCGTAAGGAAATGTTTCGGATGTGACGGGTCCGGTTCAAAATATTTACGGAGCCGGACGATAAAATTATCCAGTGTTCTGGTCTCAGTATCGCTGCTGTACCCCCATACGGACTGCAGCAGTTCGCTGCGATGAATCGCCTGCCCATCCTTCTGGAAGAAAAGTGACAGCACCCGTACCTCCATCTCGGTCAGATCAATCTCCCCCTGGGATGTTCTGGCCCGGTAAGAAAGCAGAAAAACCTCATTATCGCCAAAGCGATACCCCTCTTCAACCGGGTCCGGACGGTACCAGGATGAGCGCCGCAACATCCCTTTGACCCGCAGCAGAAACTCAACGAGATTGAACGGTTTGGTGAGGTAATCGTCGGCACCGTTTTCCAACCCCTCCACCCGGTCGGAATCTTCGGAGCGGGCAGTCAGCATCAGAATCGGAACACGCGGATCTATGGCTCTAATGGCCCGGCACGCCTGGAAACCATCCATTCCCGGGAGCATGACATCCAGGATAACCAGATTGAACCGTTCAAATTCGAGTGTTGCCAGAGCCCGCTCGGCCGTTTCAAAATGGCTGACCCGGAGTCCCTCTTCTTCCAGGTTGAAACAGATGCCGCGAGCCAGATGAATTTCGTCCTCAACCAGCATTATATGCGGTTTGTCGTCAGTCATTGTGCTCTCCTCATGCCGCTGGAAATTTTACAGTAAACGTGCAGCCTTTGCCCGGCCCGTCGCTTGTCACCCCGACCGTACCGCCATAACCCTTGATGACCGATTCCACGATGTAAAGACCAAGCCCTGTGCCGCGTATATTGTCGCCCGGAGGCTGGGCCCGGTAGAAACGGTCAAACACTTTTTTCAGTTCCTTCCTGTTAAGTCCCCTGCCATGATCCTGTACCGACAGTTGCAGCCACGCCCCGGTTTTGGCCAGCCGAACCGATATGTCGGGGCTTTGCGGCGAATAGAGCACCGCATTTTCAAACAGGTTGCGAACCACCATGCTCATCTCTTCAGGATCGACCATTGCCTTCAGAGATGGCGGTGCTTCGAATGAAATGTTCCCCCCCTGAGGCAGGGTGCTCCGCTCTCGCTCGACATGCTCGTTTACCAGTTGTGTCAGATTGGTTATCCGTCGATCGGTTTGCTTGCGGCGTTGTTCAAGCCGGGCGGCCATTAACAAATTGTTGATCAAATAGTGGAGCCGCTCGGTATCGGCCAGCATGGTGTCTACGAAAGAATCGAGCCGCTCTTCAGTCGGCTTGCGCAGGCGGATGGTCTCCAGATGGAGCTGGATGGAAGCGAGCGGAGATTTCAGCTCATGGGTCACCTGGGAGATTATGTTGCGTTGCTGCAGATAAAGATTTGACTGGCGGTTCCAGTAGAGAAAGATCACGTAAACGCCGATCAGAATCAGCACCATCATGACGAGCCCTTCTACCATGATCGGCCAGTTGGCCCCCTGACTGAGCAGTTCGGGGCGGTATTTTTCTGCCAGACTGCGAAACTCACGGTTCTTGCCGATAAACCAGTAGATCCAGAACACTACAACGGTGATCCAGACCAGTTGGATGGCAATCAAGGTCATGATCGGTTGGAAGACGCGGCGAAGAATAGTCATGGTATGTGCCCCCTTGTGAAGCAATCTTAGTCTGAACGGCAGGTTAGGCTGCCGCTAGCCCTGATAAGCGGGACCAGTGCGATAACCGGAATATATTCTAACAGAAAAACGCGGGAAATTGTTTCTAACTTACTAAAATGTCCGGTGTCATTTTGCAAGCTTGTGCATCGGGCAGCTTTCTGTTACATTTGCGCTCCTGAAACAGAGTTATAAATATCTTTCGGAGTGTATGCCAATGCCCAGTATAGATTTCAAGAAACTTAACCGGCAGATGATGATCTACCGGATTGTTCAAACCATATTAACTGGGTTGCTGATCGTCCTGGCGGTCGTTTTCCAGGGTCGGTTTGCCACTCTGGGCAAGCCGGCACAGTTTTTCAGCAGCATCGTGGCAGCTATTGCCGTACAGTTATTGCTGATCTATCCTGTGTACCGGTTGGCCTGGCGCGATGCCGGTGTAGAAATAGAAGGGAGCCAGCCGGGACTGACAACCGAGCAGCTGGCCGCTCTGCGTAAAAAACGGTTGATCGGTGATCTGTGGAAATTCTGCGGCGTGGCTTTCTTTGTCGTCTTCGTCACGCTTGTGCCGGATGCGAAAAAGGCGGCCGGTGCGCCGCTGGTTCTCGCTTCGACAATATTCTCTTTTCTGCTGACCTGCCTGATGTATTTCCAGTGTTTCAACTTCAGTGCAAAAAAACGTATGAAAACACCATAGGTTCAACCGTATGGGGCGCGGCAGGCAGCGCCCCTACGCCCCCTTGAAAAACTCCTCCATCCTGCTGAACAGCACCGCTGAATCCCCTTTTACAATCTCCGTTTCCGGCAGTGAGCGGAGAAAAATCCTGCCATAACTCTTGTTTAGAACGCGCCTGTCGAGGATCAGAACCGCCCCCCGGTCATCGCGGCTCCGGATCAGGCGCCCGAAACCCTGGCGGAACTTTATGACCGCCTGCGGCACGGAAAAATCGCGGAACGGGTCGCCGCCGTCGGCCTTGATCTTTTCGGCGCGTGCCTGCTGGACCGGTTCGGTAGGCACCTGGAACGGGAGTCGGGCGATGATCACGAGCCGCAGAGCATCCCCCTTGACATCAACCCCTTCCCAGAACGAATCGGTGCCGAACAGCACGGAGTTGCCCTCTTTGCGGAACTGTGCCAGCAGTGCGTGGCGTCCGGATTCCCCCTGTTTGAGTGAGGTCAGTCCGAGGCGTGCCAGCAGCGGTGACAGGGCCTGGTAGACACGATTAAGCAGATCGTAGGAGGTGAAGAGGATAAAAGCTCCGCCGCGCGAGATCGTAACCGCCTTGAGGATGTGATTCTCCAGCGCCTCACGGTATCCGGGAGCCGTCGGTTCCGGCATCTCCTCCGGTACGGCAACAAAAACCTGGCTGGCATAGTCGAACGGCGATGCCAGTTGTAGTTCGGTGACTCGCCCTTTGGGTAACAGAGCAAAGCCGGTGCGCTTTTTCAGGTAGTTGAATTCGCCACCAACGGTCAGCGTAGCTGAGGTGACGACGATGGTTTTGAGCTTGTCGAGGACGGTATCTTTCAGCTGGGCAGAGATGTCGAGAGGCGCGGCGGTCAGCCTCGCCTGGACGCCGCGATTGCTGTGCCTGGTCTCGATCCAGCGGCAGTATCCTTCGGCTTCGGTCGTAAAGAACAGCAGCGCGTCAGCCATGCATTGCAGCCTTCCCTCGATGCCGCCCGTATCGAGCAGCTGGTCGGCCAGCTTTTCCTGCAGCTTCTCCGGCAGATCCTTTGAACGCTGCATCAAAGTACGCAGTGACGACGTATAATCATTCACGCCATCTGCAAGGGTGTGAAGCCGCTCCCGGCACTCAAGCCAGAAGGGGGTGTTCTCCACCTCGGGGGTGATCCGAAGCTTCTGCTCTCTGCCGGCGGCCATTCCTGACCCCCATTCACGTTCTACGCTTATTGCGAGCCAGTCCATGGTCTGCTCGGTCATCCCCCCCAAATCATGGGCTTTGGGGAGCAGGTGACTTTCCAGCAGTCCAGACAGCTCCGCATAGAGTCCCTCCTGCGATTCCGGAAGATCGCGGGTTATGCGGGCGGAGATGATTGTCAGCAGTCCGGCCCGCCCCGCTTTTTGCGGTACAAGCCGCTGCAGTTGTTTGAGGATGCCGCTCCTGGCAATGGTCAATGACAGGTGGCTGGTGGCCACATCCTCAAGATGATGCCCCTCGTCAAAAATCAGACGGGTAAATGGGGGGAGGATCGCGGTGGCATCGTACCCGGTTTCCCTGCGGAGGACGATGTCCGACAGCAGCAGGGCGTGGTTGACTACAAGTACCCGGGCGGCGGATGATTCGCGCCTTGCCCGGTAAAAGAAGCAGCGGTTGAAATGTTTGCAGCGCGACCGCCCGCACTGGTCGGCTTCGCAGCAGACCTCCTCCCAGGTGGTGCTGTGCGGCACGAAGGCTAGATCGCTGCGGCAGCCGTCTTTGCTGACGTGGCTCCACTCGATGATCGTGGTCAGTTCGGCAGATGATTGATCGGGAAAAAGTGACGGATCCGCCTCGGCATGTTCCAGCTTGCGCAGACAGGCGTAGTTGCTGCGGCCCTTGACCAGCGCCGATTTGAACTCCACCGAGGAGTTGCGCGCAAGGAAAGGGAGGTCTTTTCTGATCAGCTGTTCCTGCAGGTTGATTGTGTTGGTTGATACGACTACCCGCTCATTGTTGCGCACCGCCCAGAGAATCGCCGGGATCAGATACGCCAGCGATTTGCCGGTGCCGGTGCCGGCCTCGACCAGCACGACCTTATCACCGTTGAACGCCTCTGCTACGGCAAAGGCCATTCTCAGCTGTTCATCACGTGGTTCGAATCCTTTGAGGTGTCCCATCATGCCATCGGCGGCAAAGACACGGCCAAGTTCTTCCAAGGAGAGAAGCTCACCCTTCTTTTCGCTGTAAGGGGTGACGACCTGATAGCAGCGGTTGCAGTCGTTGTCGATGATGGCAAAGCCGATCCCCTGGTTGCCAGCCACAGAGGCGATGTCCATATCGGCAGATGAGGGGGTCAGGTCGCCGGACGGATGATTGTGAATAACGACGTCGCCGCTCGATGCACGGATCATGATGGCGGGCACGGCCATCTTGCTGCCGCGGGCGATCGTCTCTGCTGCGCAGACGACACCGTCGACGTTGGTGCTGCCGATGAAGAATACCTCGTTACCGCCGGCAGCAGCAATCTCGTGGCGCATCAGGGCGCGGCAATCCAGGGTGAAAATAGTTTCCATAAGGTCTGACACCATAGCACACTGCACGAAAAAAGGCACCGGGCAAACCGGGTGCCTCTGTCATTTGCCGTATACATGCGGCGTTACAGCCGTCAGTTCAGCAGCAGACCGACGACACCTGCACCAAGGATGACAATCATCGGGCTGGTTTTTGTCCATTTGAAAACGGCAAAACCGGCCGCCAGGATCAAAAACTCCTTCATCCCTGAGAGTGACGCAACCCCCAGGTTCCAGGCTGCCGCGGCGACCAGGCCGACAACCGCAGGAAGAAGACCGTCAAGGGTACTGCCGATGATGTCGATTTTCTTCAGGCGATCGTAATTGCGCCCGACGATCAGCATCAGCATGACACAGGGGAGAAAAATGCAGACGGTAGCCACGAAGGCACCCGGAAAGCCGCCGGCCCGGAAACCGGTGAAGGTTGCGATAATTGCCAGTGGGCCGGGCGTCAGCTGCGACAGCGCCAGCCCGTCGAGAAATTGCCTGAGCGTCAGCCACCGGTACTGTTCGACCATGATATGATTGAGGAGCGGAATGAGCACGTAACCGCCGCCGACAAAGATCAGGCCGATACGAAAGAAGGTCCATGCGATCAAAAGCAGCGATGCCATCAGGTGAATCTCCTGCGGTAATAACTGCTGCAGAGAGACCAGAGTGCTGCTCCCAAAAGGATCCAGGCGGCATTGAGTTTAAAAAACACCGATGCGCAGAACGCCACAAGCGCCATCAGCAGGCCGCTCCACCCTTTAATCTGCTTGCGCCCCATATCGATGGCGACGACGATGATAAGTCCGATGACCACCGGATTGGTTCCCTTGAGGGCGGCCTGTAGTTGGGGCAGCTTGTCATAGGTGAAATAAATCCAGGAGAGGAGGGTCACCAGCAGAAACGATGGGAGCATAAAGCCCACGGCCGCGATAATTCCGCCGCGAATGCCGCGCAGGTGGTGACCGGTAAAGGTGCAGACATTGAGTGAAAACGGCCCCAGAATCTGGCCAAAGGCCAGCCCATGCAGGAACTCGTCCGACGAAATCCAGTTCTTTTCGCGGACACAGATCCTTTCCACCAGGGCGACAATGGCCATGCCGCCGCCGAAACCTGTCACGCCGATTTTGACGAAGGTCAGGAAAATCTCGGACAAACGTACTTTCTGTGCACTGTTGCTCATGTAAAATGTATAGCAGGAAGAGCGAAGGTGCTGCAAGGGGAAACGGGAGAGAAAAATTGCCTTGAATGACGCTCCGTGGTAGTAATGGTACCCGGATCCCACCACCAACCACCCCCTCGAAAGGGGTAGAGATCGTTATAAGGAGCCCCCATGCTTTTCCGCACTATTGAATGGCTTGACAACGCCGTCGTCATGATCGATCAGACCCGCCTGCCCGGCGAGGAAATTTATAACACCTATACCGATTTTCAGTCCGTCGCGGAAGCGATCAAGGGGATGATCATCCGTGGTGCCCCGGCCATCGGCGTGGCGGCGGCCATGGGGGTAGCACTGGGGGCGCGGTCGATTATCGCCGATACCCACGAATCCTTTTTCCGCCAGCTGGACAACGTCTGTGATGTGCTGGGGCGTACGCGCCCGACTGCGGTCAACCTCTTCTGGGGGTTGGAGCGGATGAAGCGGGTCGCCGAGGCGAACCGGAGCAGTAGTCTTGATAAAATCCGTGAGGCGCTCAAAAAGGAAGCGATCCGGATCGAGCAGGAGGATCTGACCATTTGCAGAAATATCGGCAAGTGGGGTGCCACACTGATTCCTGATGGGGCTACGGTCCTGACTCATTGCAATGCCGGGGGGCTGGCTACGGCCGGTTACGGCACCGCATTGGGCGTTATCCGTGCCGCTCATGAGGCCGGCAAGAAGATCCAGGTCTTTGCCGACGAGACGCGCCCCTGGCTCCAGGGTGCGCGCCTTACCGCCTGGGAACTGATGAAAGAGGGTATTCCGGCGACGCTGATTGCTGACAATATGGCCGGATTCTTTATGAGCCGCGGCGAGATTACCTGCTGCGTTGTCGGTGCCGACCGGATCGCCGCCAACGGTGATACCGCCAACAAGATCGGCACCTATTCAGTGGCGGTGCTGGCCAAAGAGAACAACATCCCTTTCTACGTCGCCGCTCCGGTTTCCACCCTTGACCTGACCCTCTCCGACGGCAGCAAGATCCCGATCGAAGAGCGCCCTGCGTCTGAAGTTACCCACATCAAGGGGGTTGCGATTGCGCCGGAAGGGATGCGGGTTCGCAATCCCGCTTTTGATGTCACACCGGCACGCTACATCACCGCCATCATCACCGAAAACGGCATCGTCACAGGCGACTATTGCAGCGGACTGCGCAAGGCTGCGAGACACTGATATGCATATAGAACGATTCTCACAGGAGTTCAGCCGGGCTATTGCTGTTTTCGATCCGGCCGGGCAACTGCAGGAACTGGCTGCGTTTCTTGAGTCCCACGGTTTTCAGTACGGTGCCCGCAGCGCTGAAAACATACTGCTGCTCCGCCCCTTATTTACCGTTGACACGCTGCACCGTATTGTCATCAACGCTCTCATGACCCCCTCGCCGGATCTGGCGCTGAATGCATTTGAACGTCTGGCTGGAGTTCTCTCCCCTGAAAATCTGACCGGGCTGGCGGAACGTAAAAAAAGGCTGGCCCAATGTATCCTCCTCTGCGGTTCATCACCATTTCTCGTGAATCTGATGTACAAGTCACCATGTATCCTGTGTTGGCTTTTTCTGGAGAACGGCATTGATCTTGCCCGATCAGCTGAAGAAATGCAGGCAGCGGTACAGTGTACTGTAGATGCATCGACCGACTTCGCCGCGCTGCAGAAGGCGCTACGCTGTTTCAAAAGGCGCGAAATCGTGCGGATCGCCGCGCGCGACCTAAACGGGCTGGCGCCGCTTGAGGAGGTTATGAGGGAGCTTTCCGATCTTGCCTCGTCAACGCTGCAGGTTGCCTATCAGGTCTGTCGGCGCTGCCTGATTCGTGACCATGGGCTCCCACTGTTGGAGGGAGATGCAGCGTCTGCGCGCGAAGCGGAGATGACTGTGATCGGCATGGGCAAACTGGGGGGGCGTGAACTTAATTTTTCTTCCGATATTGACATCATCTACTTCTATGAGTCGGACAGGGGGGGGACGGCCGGCGTGGAGAACGGCTCCGCTGGAAAAAAAGGGGTGGTTTCGCTGCATGCCTTCTTTAACAAGCTGGGAGAGATGATCAGCAAGGCGTTGTCGCAGGTGACGGAGGATGGTTTCGTGTTCCGGGTTGACGTCGGCCTCCGCCCGGAAGGGAAGTCGGGCGACATGGCGGTTTCGCTTCGTTCCGCCGAGGTCTACTATGAATCGTGGGGTCAGTCGTGGGAGCGTACCGCGATGCTTAAGGCCCGCCCAGTCGCCGGTTCGCTGGCACTTGGAGAGCAGCTGCTGAAAACCCTGCAGCCGTTTATCTACCGCAAATATCTCGATTACAACCTGATCGATGATATGAAACAGATGAAACAGAAAATCGATGCTTCGCTGGCCCGCTCACGGGAAGCGGAAACCAATCTCAAGCTCGGGCGGGGCGGTATCCGTGAAATAGAGTTTTTTATCCAGGCCCTGCAGCTTGTCTATGCCGGGAAAAACCCGAAACTGCGGGAACGGAACTCGCTCCGGGCTCTGGATACGCTTCTTGCTGCCAATTTACTGGGAGAGGACGACCATCGCATGCTGCAGGAGGCGTATCGCTTTCTCCGCTCTGTTGAACACCGGATCCAGGTGGTGCAGGAACGCCAGACCCACAACCTGCCGGCCAAGAATGAGGAGATGCTGGCGCTGGCACGGCGGAGCGGATATCTGCGCGCCGATGGACTGGAGCGTTTCTGCCGGGTGCTGGAAGAGCATCGTACCCATGTTTCAGCCATATACGGTGCACTCTTCCATTCACAGGATAAAAAGATGGAGCAGGAGGTCCATCCGCAGATTCTGTTTCTTCTCGATCCCAAGGCTGATTCTGATCTGGTCAAGGATATGCTGGCTGAACACCATTTTGAGGATGTCGAGCGTGCCTATGACAACCTGATATTACTGCGGAGAGGACCGATAAAGTCCAATCTGACCGAACGGAGCCGCCGCCTTCTGCAAAAAATCACCCCGATTATGGTCCAGGAAATCTTTGAATCCCCGGATCCTGATCTGGCACTGACCAATCTGGAACGCTTCCTGACGGTAGTTGCCACGAGATCATCCTATTACGCCCTGTTGGCGGAAAACCGTCAGACAATCAAGCTGTTGGTATCACTGTTCGGAATGTCGGAATTTTTATCCAAGATCCTGATAAACCATCCGGAGCTGCTTGACAGCCTGGTTGCACGCAGTGGGTTATCGGTAGTTAAAACAAAGGAAACGATGCAGGAGGAGCTGGATGCGCTGCTTGAACAGAGTGATTATTTCGAGGACCACCTGAACATCCTCCGGCGTTACCGCAACGAAGAATTTCTGCGCATCGGGTTGAATGATATTCATGGGCGCCTGCTGCAGGGGGAGGTTACTTCGCAGCTCAGCCTGCTGGGAGAGATCTGCCTTGCTGCAGCATTCCGGCTGGCGGTTGCCGAACTGAAGCGTTTCGGGCGTCCGGTCTGGCAGTATGAAGAGAAAAACACCGAGGCGCATCTGGCGATCATCGCCATGGGCAAGTTGGGTGGTGGGGAGCTGAACTACCACTCGGATCTGGACATTATCTTTGTCTACGATCATCAGGGGCATACCGACGGTGAAAAACAGATATCCAACCACGAGTATTTTGCCAAGCTGGCCCAGAAGATCATATCGATTCTGACAACGCAGACTCGCGAGGGGTATGTCTACAAAATAGACACCCGTCTGCGCCCTTCAGGGAATGCCGGTCCGCTGGTGACCTCGCTGGATTCTTTTCTCGACTACCACCGCAAGGAAGCCCAAATCTGGGAGCGGCAGGCCCTGACCAAGGCTCGTGTCGTGCTTGGTGATGACAGGCTGGCCGGCCAGCTGCACGACGTCATCCGCCATACTATTTATGGCACAACGATAGGTGATGAAGGGCGCCAGGAGATTCACCGCCTGCGAATGCGGATGGAAAATGAGCTGGCCAGGGAAAAGGACGGCAGTTACAATATAAAAACGGGCCGGGGCGGCATGGTGGATGTGGAGTTTGCGGTCCAGTACCTGCAGTTGCGGGAAGGGTACCGCAATCCGGAACTGCGTACCCCCAGTACACTTATCGCGCTCAAGGAGATAAGTACGCTGGGATTGCTGCCCGAAGAAAGTGCCCAAACACTCCTGACCGGGTACAAGTTTCTGCGCAAACTTGAAAACCGCCTGCGGATCGTCCACGACTATTCGGTCAATGATCTCTCCGGATCGAGAATCTACCTCAACAAGTTGGCGCGCCGTCTGGGTTACGACCCCACGTTGAAGAACCCGGGTGCCTCCCTGATCTGTGATTACGAAGAGATAACCGGCAAAATCAGGGATGTGTTTGACCTTCTGTTTGTGGTTAAGGAATAACCGGCATTACAGGGATAATGCTCAATTCGAAGCCCCCGGCTTGCCCTGATCCAGTACCTGGCTTAGAACCGCATCGATCTTCGATACATCGACGACTGTATTGAAGCATGGGCCGAAGGGACGCTCGTTGAGGATGCCGATGACCGGCAGCGGGTAGCAGTCTTTGATCCCTGAGGTCAGGTCACGCTCACAGGCGACTGCCAACACCAGTTTAGGCCGTTTTTCCACGATGACCTTGCGAGCCAGGGTGCCGCCGGTGGCGACCGAAAGGTCAACCGCATATTTCTTCCCGATTTCGACCAGTCCTTTGATGCTGCAGCGTCCGCACTGCACACATTTATGGATGTCACCCGTGACTTTTATTTCGCAGTCGGACAGCTGGATGCAATGCGGCAGCAGCACCAGAATCCGGTCAGGTCTTACCTTCATCCGCTGAGACATCACCAGGCTGTTGTTCATGGCGATAAAAGACTGTCGGATGCTGTCCCTGTCTACTCCCATCATCTTCCCAACAAATTCGATAACCGGCAATAAAAACTTGATCACTACCAGACGCATGTAGCGGGTCAGGAAAATGTCCTTCCCCAGTGCGGTGGTCAGAACCAGCAGACCGGTCCCAAGGATCGCAATCCCGGAAAGAGTCATCATGATGATGCCGACAATATGCGGCAGATTGGGGTGGATGTTGGCAAGACCGCGGTTGGGAATCCACCAGGTCAGGAAAATTGCAGCGACCACCACCAGGCAGGTTACCCCCATAAGGGTTACAAACAACCGCTTGCGTGGCGGTGTGACTGATGTTTCGTGAGTTTTTGCCACTATGATAACACCTCATGTTGTCCGGCACCCAGCAGAGTACCCTCGGAAACCGGGTAGCCGGCCAGAAAGCTTGCGCAGTCGAGGCGCTTCTTGCCGGCCAGCTGCAGCTCCTGCAAAAAAAGACTCCCCGAACGGCAGGCTACCTCAAAAGACCCTTTCACTGCCTGCAATACCGTTCCGGGTTCCCCGGAACCGTTGCCGATCCTGGTGCGAAAAATTTTAAGCACCTGGTCACCGACCACCGTACAGGCCCCGGGCCAGACCGCCAGGCCGCGCACCTGATTGTGGATTGTGCGGGCGTCAGCATTCCAGTTGATAATGCCATCCTCTTTTTTCAGCATTGGAGCATAACTGCTGGTAGCGTTGTTCTGCGGCAACGGTACGATGCCGCCAGTCATGAGCCGATCAAGGGTTTCCGCCAACAGATCGCCTCCCATGACCGACATGCGGTCATGCAGAGACTGAATGTCTTCGTTTTCATCCAGCGCGGTTTTCCGGACTAGCAGTATATCACCGGTGTCCAGGCCGACGTCCATCAGCATGGTGGTTACGCCGGTTTCAGTCTCGCCATTTATGATGCACCAGTTGAGAGGTGCCGCGCCGCGGTAGTGGGGGAGCAGCGAGGCATGGACATTGATGCAGCCATGCGGCGGAATTTCCAGCAGTGCTTTTGGAAGTATCTGGCCGAAAGCGACGACCACTACAACATCCGGTTTAAGCTCTCTGATGATGTCAACGAAGGCCGGATCACGCACTTTGAGCGGTTGGTAGACCGGGATGCCATGCTTTTCTGCCAATTCCTTGACCGGGGGAGGCATCATCTTCTGTCCCCGTCCCTTGGGGCGGTCCGGCTGTGTGACGACGGCTACGATGTCTTCACCGCGTTCGATCAGCTTCTGCAGGGTCGGGCAGGCAAAATCCGGTGTGCCCATGAAAATAGTGCGCCAGCCGGTCATCGTCGCTCCTCTGCTGCCTTGCGGACTTTGCGCTGAAATATCTCTCGCTTGAGCGCCGAGAGGTGGTCAATAAACAGGATTCCGTCCAGATGGTCGATTTCATGCTGGAACGCGATGGCGAGCAGGTCATCAGCTTTCCAGGTGCGCTCGACTCCCTCGATGTCCAGTGCCTTGACGACAACGCTGGCATGGCGCCTGACATTGGCGGCATAGTCCGGCACGGAGAGACACCCTTCCTCTTCGTAGACCTCCCCTTCTGCGTACACAATGGTCGGGTTGATAGCTACAATCAGGTCGGGCGGCTCATTTTTCCCCGAAATATCGATAACGATGACACGCTGGTGGACGCCGATTTGAGGCGCTGCCAGACCGATTCCCGGGGCGTCATACATGGTGTTTGCCATGTCCTGGACGAGCTCCCGGACCGAATCAGTTATAATTTTTACCGGGGCGGACTTTTTCTTGAGCTCCGGGTTCGGGTAGGTAAGAATTGTACGGATCATTGTGCATCCTCTGTTACAAGTTATAAATACGCAATGATACTATTTCGGAACGATAAAATCAATTTTCATATTGAAGTGGATAGCCGGTGGAGAAAATATAGCGGATTCGCATGTTACTTATGCAACTGTGTGAGATGCCTTAGAAAGGAATGGTTAACCATATAATGCAGCAGATAATCAGTCACTTAGCCTAAAATATTGAAATACACCCGTATGGCGTGTATACTTCCGCGAAAATACCGACAGAAGTTAAGGAAACACCTGTTATGAAGATTCTGCAAACATACGTGTTGTTGCTGAGTTCCGCACTCCTTTTGACCGGGTTCAACTGGGGGTTCAGCGCTGATCACTGTAAAGAAGCACTTAATATCGCCGGCACGCTGGATACTATCCACGATGAGGCCCGGTTGCGTCAGACGGAAGCTGACATTGTCACCCGGTGCCCTGATGGTGCCGCCGCCCATTTTGTCAACGCACTACAGCAGGAACGGGCCAGCAACTTTGATGGCGCTATTGATGAATATCGCCGGACCCTGAGGTTAGCCCCTGCATTCGCTAAAGCCAGCGGGAATCTCGGATTGCTCTATGCCAGGAAAGGGATGGATGACGAAGCATCCGTTGAACTGGCTCGCGGGCTCGCTTCGGTTCCCAATCCGTTATACCAGAAGGCTATGGCACGAATCCTTGCTGCGCGAAAAGTGTATCCGCTGGCGGCATATTATTACAATGAAGCGAGCCGGGGGTTGCCCGGTGACGCTTCCATATTTATCGGGCTGGCAGAGATCGATGCCGCATCAAATCAGCCTGATAAGGCGTTGGTGGAATATCAGAGTGCACTGGCCGCAGATCCGGTCTCGGCGAAGGCTCATGCCGGTATTGCCGCTATCTACCTGCAGCGTGGCGAACCCGATAAGGCGCTTGAACAGCTGAAGAGAGGTGAAGTTGCTGAGCCGCAGAATCGCGAGATTCAGCTGATGCTGGCTGACCTTTACCAAAAAAAAGGTGATTCGAAACGTGCCGACTACCACTTGCTGCTGGGTGGCAAAACCAGGCTGGCTCAGACTGTTCAGAAAACGGACGTCAAGCCACCTTTGAGTGAGGCGGACAAAGAGATGAAAAGCCTCAATACCTCTCTCAAGGAGCACCCCGAAGACCCGCTTCCATATGAAAAGCTTGGTAATCTCTATCGTGCTGCCGGTAACGACGCCGAGGCCATCAAGGCCTATCGTGAGGCGGCACATCTCAACAGTACCAACAGCGATGTGTACCTCAATCTGGGTATCCTGCAAGAAAACAAGGGTCAGATCGACGAGGCGGTAGTAGCCTACAAACGGGCGGTCAAGGTCAATCCGGGCAATGCAGAAGCTCATTTGCGACTGGGTGACATACGCTTCAACCGCGGCCTGTTCCAGGAGGCGGTTGAAGAGTATTCCGAGTTTCTCAAGCTCCGGCCCGAAAGCCCGGATATCCACCTTAAACTTGCACGGATATTTACCAAAAGCAAAGAAGCCGGACTGGCAATATCATCGTACAAATCAGTCTTGACCTATAGCCCGAACGATGGCGATGCAAATCGCGAAGTAGCTGCTCTGTACGCTCAAAAAGGGGACAACGAGAGGGCGGTTGCACATTATAAAAAAGCGCTTGCGGTTAATAAGAATGACAGCGAGGCGCGCACAGCACTCGTTTCAATTTATGTAAAAAGCAAGAAGTATGATGAAATCACCGATCTGCTCAAAGAAGCGGTGGAGATGAACCCTAATGACTCGGTCAACCACTACAAGCTGGGATTGATGTATGACTTTAAAAAAGATTATGAAAAAGCGATTGTTGAGTACAAAAAAGCGATTGAACTGAAGCCTGACAATGCCAGAACACTGAATGCACTTGGGCGGCTGTATATGAAAACAGGACGGCTGAGCGAGGCCAAGGAGATGCTGGAGGCGGCGAAAAAGGCCGATCCCACCCTGGAAGAAGCCTCAATTTTACTTAATAACATCCGGGATGAATTCAACCCGGCTCCGCATAAAATAAAAATAAAGACAGGTAAAAAATACAAACAGAGTAAGAAGCATAACTATAAGAAAAGCAAAGGTAAGGTTGAAAAAAGCAAGAAGAGTTCAAAAAAGACAAAAAAACACGGGAAAGCCAAGGCTAAGAAAAAAGTAAAAAAGTAGTGCCTCTCTAAGAGCAGGATGTTTCGCGCTTTCGGGCCAAAACTACCAATTTGTCCGGCGTATCCGGCATTTCAACGCAGTTGCTGCACGCCTTCGGCCCCTTAATCCCGGACGCCCTGATTTCAGGACAGTTTTGAAACGGGTATTGTCTATCACGAACACTTTCTGCGATCACATATTCCGCGACTGGAAACATAATGACAGATCCGAGCGGTACTGATTCATACTTTCCCTACGATATACAGATCTCCTGGCATCACTGGCGTTCTCTCGGCCTGGGGCCGCTTTCAAGCGGCATTAAAGAACGCGGCATCCCTCAGATACTATTTTTTCGACAACTGGCTCTCAAGCTGAACAGTGCCCGTTTGCCCGGGAGCTCTTTTGTTCATGCTGGTGAACTCAACCTTTATGCCTCTCTTCAGAGGGCATTGCGCTACCTGATTGACGGTGCCGCAGGTGCTCGTGCGGGTTCGGTTTTGGTCAATGCGCTGGAATCAGGGGGATTAGATCCGTCAGGAGAAGAGCTCCGGTCAACTGCATGGCGTTTTGTTGAGCTGTTCCCACCGGCATCTGTTCTTTACGGCGGGATTGCCCCAGACCGCTGGTTGGCTGAGAGCCTGAACAGCCGCCAGCGCACTCATCAGCTGTTGCGGGAGATGCTCCTGCTGCGGCTGGCGTCCGCCAATCCGGCGATAGAAAGCTTCCGCGAGCTTGTTGATGACCGTGAACTGGCGTCGTCGTCCCACTACTCGAGCATCATCCAGGCATTTGAGCGTGCTCTGAAGGAGGGACCGATCATTGCCGAAAAAGGGTGCAGCCTGATAGAGGCCCTTATGGCTGCTGTCACCGCTTCTCCGGACTCCCTTGCCGGTCAGGTTGCCTACCTGCGGGACCAGTGGCGGGATGTTATGCCGACTGAGCTGCTGCACGAGATGGAGACCGCCCTTGACATCCTGCAGGAGGAACAGCATGAGCGCGGGGGGGGCGGTGAACCGGGACCGGCTCATGTCCTGGAATTCCGGCATGCCGGCACGGCCCAAGGTGGCCACTCTGCCACATCGGGTGGTGGCGATGTTTTCCACGGTTTTGATTATCCTGCGTATGAGGCGTTCTCGTCTGATGCCGGCTGGATGCCGCATGTCGTAATGATGGCCAAGATGGTGTACGTCTGGCTCGATCAGATGAGCCGTTCATATGGTTATCCGATAACGAGGCTTGACCAGGTGCCTGATGCAGAACTTGACCGGTTTGCGACCTGGGGATTCTCGGGTCTATGGCTGATCGGCCTCTGGGAGCGTTCACCGGCTTCACAACGGATCAAGCAGATCTGCGGCAATCCGGAGGCTATCGCCTCGGCCTATTCGCTCTACGACTACGAAGTGGCCGCAGATCTTGGAGGGTGGGATGCGCTGGCAAATCTGCGGGAACGTGCCAGGCTCCGCGGTATAAGGCTGGCCAGCGATATGGTCCCGAATCATACCGGCATCTACTCCCGCTGGGTGATACAGCATCCTGACTGGTTCGTACAGACCGATTACCCCCCGTTCCCGACCTATCAGTTCACCGGCGAGGATCTTTCCCATGACGGGAACGTCTGTATTCAGGTCGAGGACGGCTACTGGAACAAGAGCGATGCCGCCGTGGTGTTCAGATATTATGATCGTACCAGCGGGCGTACCCGCTACATATACCACGGTAATGACGGCACCAGCATCCCATGGAACGACACCGCCCAGCTCAACTACCTGATACCGGAACTGCGAGAGGCTGTTATCCAGACAATTCTGCATGTAGCACGCAATTTCCCGATTATTCGTTTCGATGCCGCGATGACACTTGCCAAGAAGCATTATCAACGCCTCTGGTTTCCGCTACGTGGGCTGGGGGGCGGTATTCCGTCGCGTGCCGAGCACGGCATGAGCAAAGAAGAGTTTGATACGGTTTTTCCGGTTGAGTTCTGGCGAGAGGTGGTGGATCGTGTGGCGGCCGAGGCTCCCGGTACGCTGCTGCTGGCTGAGGCGTTCTGGATGATGGAGGGGTATTTCGTCAGAACTCTTGGCATGCACCGCGTGTATAACAGCGCCTTTATGAACATGCTTAAGACCGAGGAAAACGCCAAATACCGCACAACCATCAAAAATGTGCTGGAATTCAATCACGAAATTCTCAAGAGATTCGTCAATTTCATGAATAATCCGGACGAAAAAACGGCTGTTGCCCAGTTTGGCTCCCAGGGTAAGTATTTCGGGGCCTGCGTGCTGCTGGCCACGATGCCGGGACTGCCGATGTTCGGCCACGGCCAGATCGAGGGTTTCCACGAGAAGTACGGCATGGAGTACAAGCGAGCCTATTGGGACGAGCAGGTTGATGAGGGGCTTGTACGCGGCCACGAGATGTGGATATTCCCGCTGCTGCGCCGCCGCTGGCTCTTCTCGGGATCAGAGAATTTTGTCCTGTACGACTTTCATGCCGGTCACGGCATCGATGAAAATGTATTTGCCTATTCCAACCGTGCCGGCGAACATCGTGCCCTTGTGCTGTACCATAACCGCCATGCGACAACCGCCGGCTGGATAAGTGAATCGGCTTCCTTTGCCGTTGCGGGCGGCGGAGATGAGGTGAAGCTGGCGCGCACTTCACTTGCTGAGGCGCTTGGTGCAGCAGATGAAGATGACTGCTACCTCGCTTTCCGGGATCAGACGGAAGGGCTCGAATACCTCCGCTCAACCCGCGAGCTGCGCGAACGGGGACTATATGCCGAGCTTGGGGAGTATCAGTTCCATATTTTCATGGATTTCCGGGAAATCCGTGATGACGAGAACCGGTCATGGCGGGCGCTGTACACTCATCTGAACGGCTCAGGAGCAGGCTCGCTGGAAGAACAGCGCAAACAGCTGCTGTATGCCGAGTTGAATACTGCATTCCGCAGGATCTTTGAGCTGTTCCAGGAGGCCGGCCTGCGGGAAGAATCAATCGTGTCAGCCCCGGACCTGCAGAAGGCGGTAGAACTGTTTCTACAGATCGCCGGAGCGGACAAACCGGCTCAGAAACCCGGTACCAGCGGCAAAGCCCAGCGAAAGGCTTTTGCGACGGGAAACAGTAGTAAAGAGTGGTTTGCCCGCCTTGCAATGCTTGAACGGCACAAGTCCTCTGTAAGTGCTGTCCGTTCCTTCCAGAACCGTATTACAGCCCGTTTTTCAGATCTTGGGGGGCAATCGCTTCTGCTGGCCTGGCTGGTTCTGCGCGACACAACTCTGGAGCCGGTAAGCCGAGGGCTTGATTACACCCTGAGGAACTACCTGAAGCGGGATGGTGAGCCGGAGTTCAGTAGTCATGCTGTCGGGTTGCTGACAGCACTGCTCGAATGGTGGCAGTCCGACCGGACGGATTGCGCTTCGAGTCTGCTGAGACAGATGCAGGGAGTCTTCAGGCTGGACGGTTGTCGAACATTTCTTTTGAACCATGAAAGCGGCGGGGTTGAATGGTTTAACAAGGAGCTTTTTGAGGAACTGGCAGAGTGGATAACAGTGCTGGTATTGGTGGATGGATGCAGGCCGCCGTTTAATGCCAGAGTTGTCTCCACAATGATTGGGAAGGGAGAACGCTCACTCCGCTCGGTGGCCGCTCTGGCCCAGGATGCCGGCTATCGCAGCCTGCTTTTTTCCGGGCTGTCTGAAAAAAGCGTCAGCCGGAGTACCGTCAGGCCCCAAAAGAAGTAGCGCGTAACTCTTTGGATATGCCCCATGAACGCAGAAAGGCCGGCACTTATGCCGGCCTTTCTGCGTTAGAGAATCCAGTCCAGACGATCAGGCAAAAGGGTTCCTGATAATAATAGTCTGGTCACGACGGGGGCCGACCGATACCAGCACGATCTGACAGCCGGCCAGTTCTTCCAGGCGTCGCACATACGCCTGGGCGTTTGCCGGAAGCTCTTCAAAGGTGCCGGCAGAGGTAATATCCTGTTTCCAGCCGGGAAGCTCTTCGTAGACCGGCTGGCATTTCTCGAAAAGTTCCAGTTTGGCCGGAAGTGTCTCGAGAGTTTTACCGTTGCATGTATAACCGGTGCAGACCTTGATCGTGTCGAATTCCGACAGCACATCGAGCTTGGTCAGCGCGATACCGGTAAGGCCGTTCACCCGGACTGCATAGCGGACCACCATCGCATCAAACCAGCCGCAACGCCGCGGCCGGCCGGTTGTCGCGCCAAATTCGCCGCCGATTCTGCGGAGCTCTTCGCCTGCAGCACCCTCCAGTTCGGTCGGGAACGGGCCGCTGCCGACGCGGGTCACATAGGCTTTGGATATGCCGATGATCTCATGAATATCGCGCGGGCTTACACCGGAACCGGTACAAGCACCGCCGGAGCAGGTAGATGAGGAGGTGACGAAGGGATAGGTGCCGTGGTCAATATCAAGAAGTGTCCCCTGAGCTCCTTCAAAGAGGGCCTTCTTTCCGGCCTTGAGATCCTTGCTGAGAATCAGGGAGGTGTCGGCAACATAGCGGCGCAGGACATCGGCGTACCCTTGGTACTCGGCGAATATATCGCCATAGCTGCAGGGTGCCTCCCCGAGAAAATTCTCCAGCAGAAAGTTCTTCTCAACAAGAAACTCCTTCAGCTTGCGGGCAAAAGTATCGGCATCGAGCAGATCCATCAAGCGAATTCCGCGGCGGCCGATCTTGTCTTCGTAGCAGGGGCCGATGCCGCGGCCGGTGGTGCCGATCTTCCTGTCGCCGCTTTGTGCTTCGCGGGCGAGATCAATCTGTTTGTGGTACGGCATGATGATATGCATGGACTCGGAGAGCAGCAGACAGCTGTCATCCTTGATTCGTCCCGACTCTTTGAGCTTTGTGATCTCCCTGATGAATACTTCCGGGTCGAGGACTACTCCGTTACCGATAATGCAGCGCTTTCCTTCATGGAGAATGCCGGAAGGGATCAGGTGCAGGACAACCTTCTCGTTGCCGACCACCAGTGTGTGCCCGGCGTTGTTGCCACCCTGATAGCGGACGACATCGTCTGCATGCTCGGTGTAAATATCTACGACTTTACCCTTTCCTTCATCACCCCATTGGGCTCCTACAACAACCACGTTTGCCATGTTCAGTTTTCTCCCTGGCTTTCTTCGATATAGTTCATAAGTCCCGGCTGGGAAATCATACTCTTTTCAATCGCGATGGTAAATCCATCACTGCTGCGGACTGCACGGTACGGCTCCTGGTCGTCGCCGACGACAAGCATGCAGCGGATATTCATTTTCTGCGCATATTCCAGCGACTGCTTATAATCGCGGAGTATAATGTCACGGGCGGTAGTATACCCGATGGAACGGAGATGACGGGCGACCTGCAGTACGTTGCGCCGGTCGCTATGGGTGTTGAACAACAGGAAGTCTGTAGTGGCGGAACCTTGAAGCTCCGGTCGGCGCTCGATAGTCTGCAGCAGATTGAGTCTGTTGAACGTGACCCCGGTAGCCGGTGCATCAAAGCCGTAACGTCCAATCAGGCTGTCATAACGCCCCCCGCTGCAGACCGGTTCGCCAAAACCGGCAACAAAACCTTCGAAGGTGATGCCTGTGTGATAATCAAGCCCCCGTGTTTCACCGAGATCAATCGAAAGAAGATCTGTGACGCCGTGAATGTCAAGTATCTCAAGTATCTGGTGCAGATTGTCAAGAGCTGCGAGTGAGCGGTCATTGGTGGCAATTTCCTGTGCTGTCCTGAGTACTTCACGTCCACCGAACAGGCGCGGCAGTGCTTTCAGTTCACGAGCTGAATCGGCAGAAACCGTATGCAGCCTGAGCAGTGAGGCCACAGCTGAGCTGTCTTTCCGTGACACTGCTTCACGCATCTGCTGGAGCGGCTCACCGTTCAAGCCGGAAGCCTGGAAGACCCCCTGACAGAATTCAACCTGTCCGAGGTCAATGGTGAAATTATCCAGTCCCAGCACCTGCATCGCTTCGATCGCCATGACAATCATCTCGGCGTCAGCTTCAGGCGAGTCCAGGCCGATCAGTTCGACGCCGGTCTGGAATATCTCGCGACTGCGCCCGGCTTGGATTTCAGTCTGGCGTAATACACGGTCGCTGTAGCTGATCCGGTGCGGCAGCGGCAGAGCAGCCATGCGGGTTGCAGCAATACGTGCTATCTGCGGGGTTATATCGGGAGGAAGCGCTAGCAGTCTGCCGGACTGGCGATCGTCGAAGCGGTAGGTTTTGCCTTTTAGCTCGTCACCCATGCCGGTTGCAAGAACATCTTCATACTCAAGCCGCGGAGTGATGATGCGTCGGAAACCCCACAGTTCGAACACGCGTAGCAGACGACTTTCAATTGAGCCAATTTTTGCTGCCGCTTCCGGCAGAAAATCACTTACGCCCCGTGGGAGGGCTATATCGCTAGGTGAAAGTATCATGCATCCTTTTCCGGTACGTTAACTCGATTCCAAATGTAAGGGCAATCTGAAACCGGCAGTGATAAAGTAAAAGGGATAAACGATTTTGCAGTGGCATGGTTTTGGTGTAGATAATCAAAACTGCCACAACAAATTATTGTCGCAAAATCCGGTTGCCTTGTCAAAATAAAAGGCTTTTAGCGGGTGCTTTCTGCAGCCGGAACTATTTCGTTTGGGTCTGCGGATGGAGTGCCGGGCGTTTCAACAACGCTTTTTGGTGCCTGTGTCTGAACAGGTGTTTCAGCAGGTGGTGCCGGTGCGCCAGGCTTCATTGACCCATCCGGAGATGCACTCTTCTGCCTGTTGTCGGCTGCTGCGCCTTGTTTTGTCAGCTTATCGTCGGTATATTTAATCAATGAGGTCATCTCGTCAAATAATTTGCCGTAAACTTCCGGCTCCTCTGTTTCCTGGAGCAGCCAGTCAGTTTTTTTCTTTTCAAGAGTCCTGCGGATCCCGTCAACGGACTTGAAGCGCACCACCGTTTGCTTGGACTGGTTCGCAGCAGACTCGCTGAAATCCGGGTATTGAAGGTTTACCAGCGGTGAGTAGGTCAACAGCCGTGTGCGAAAATTAGGATATTCCCATAGCACGGTGCCGTCAGGACCGATTATCTCGGCAGTCATCATCAAATAGTTGTAGTCGGTTTCGAGTGATGTCAGCAGATTGCTGGAATATATTTTACTGCTTTTGGTAAGGCCGTTCACGACGACTAGCATGACTGCATCCAGGCGGTTCTTCTTTATGTAGGCGGCAATTGCATCATTTTTCCAGAAGTATTTGTTGTACAGAATGCTTGCATCATCACGTTTTTCCCGTCGTGCCAGCAGTTGATTGAAAAGTTTTTGCGGCTCATCGGCAACCGGAGTGACCGCATAGAAGTTGCCGGTACCCTGGAGTTTGCGGATGAGGAGCGGTTCGTATTTGCGATTAAGATCGGAGATGAGCGGGATCAGTAGATCCTTCTGAGAGTAGTTGATGTCGGAATCGGTATCTATGAAGATCGGAGCGACTCCGAGTACCTTTACTTTTTCAGCAAAGCTCTCGGCCGGTATATTGAAATGATTCTGGGCGCATCCGAGCATGGTAACGGCAACAAAAAGCAAGCAAACGACAAATCGTTTCATGATTAATACTCCGCGTGTGTAGTTTGAACAAACAGCAGCACCGGTTCCTGTCTGTTAATCGAGGTGGCCGGTATGTTTGTTTACTCGAAAAATTTAGACCAGTACATGGTCAATCTAGGAACTGTATCAGAAAACAAGGTTGTTTTCTACTCAATTTGAGTGCAGGCCAGACAAGTGCGAAGGTGCTGCGTGCATTCAATTCTGTTGACAAAATAAGGCATTATTTCGTATCGTCTCGATACTAAACCTGCTTATCGAGAGTGGTGGAGGGAAAAGGCCCTGCGAAGCCACAGCAACCGGTCACAATGGCGCCAGGTGCTAAATCCTGCCGAAAGGCAAAGATGAGAGGTGTGCTGCGCGTTTTTGTCAGCCCCTTCTCATTCAATGTGAAGGGTTTTTTTAATGTCAGAAGGCTATATTACAGAACAATATAAAACCTTTGAATCAGGAATCCGTCTTGACAGCGGGCGAATACTGGCTCCGATTACCCTCGCATATGAAACCTACGGAACACTTAACGATTCCAGAAGCAACGCTGTCCTTGTAGAACATGCCTGGACTGGCGATGCCCATCTGGCCGGAAAACGAAACGAGTCGGAAACCAAACCGGGCTGGTGGGATGCCATCGTAGGCCCCGGCCGCCTGCTCGACACAGACCGCTATTTTGTCATCTGCTCAAATGTCATCGGGTCCTGCTTTGGGTCAACCGGTCCAACCTCAATCAATCCCAGAACCGGCAAACGCTATAATCTTTCTTTTCCAGTTGTCACCATTCGCGACATGGTCCGCGCCCAGAAACTGCTTATCGATGCACTCGGTATCGAGCGGTTGCTGACCGTCATGGGGGGGAGCATGGGTGGCATGCAGGCGTTGGAGTGGGCAACCCAGCATCCTGACAGTATCGCCTCGGCCATTGTCCTTGCTACGACCCCGCGCCCGTCACCGCAGGCCATTTCCCTCAATGCCGTTGCCCGTTGGGCAATCTTTAACGACCCCACGTGGCGCAAGGGCGAATACAAGCATAATCCTAAGGATGGCCTGGCTCTAGCCCGCGGAATCGGTCATATTACCTTTCTGTCTGACGAATCGATGAACGCCAAGTTCGGGCGTCGTTTTTCAGCCCGGGATGGCCAGTTTGACTTCTTCGGCCAGTTCGAGGTCGAGCGATACCTGAATTACAACGGATACAATTTTGTTGATCGTTTCGATGCCAACTCATTTCTCTATCTGGCAAAGTCGCTGGACCTCTACGATGTATCCTGGGGGTACGAATCAATGGCCGAGGCCTTCAGCCGGGTTCAAGTCCCGACTCAATTCTATGCGTTCAGCTCTGACTGGCTCTATCCCCCCTATCAGACCGAAGAGATGGTCACCTGCCTCAAGGGGTTGGGGAAAAATGTCGAATATCATCTGATTACGTCGGCGTACGGCCACGATGCCTTTCTGCTGGAGCATGAGACCTTTACCCCGCTGGTGCGGAGCTTTCTTGAGCGGATCTGAAACAGTGGACATGTCTGAAAAGAAGAATCCGTCAGCAGAATTTAAGGATAGCCTGCTGTTCAGGAAGTTGCGTCACGGTGTTGGTAAAGCTATTGCCGACTTTAGCCTTATCAGAAAGGGTGATCGTATTGCGGTGGCGGTTTCCGGCGGCAAAGATTCCTACACGATGCTGCTGATTCTGGAGGAGCTGCGCCGGAGAGCTCCGGTACCGTTTGAACTGGTCGCAGTCAATATCGATTCCGGTTATCCGGGCTACCGTTCCGATGTCATCGAAGATTTCTTTCGGAGGAACGGCTTCTCATACAGGATGGTGCCGAGTGATCACTATGCCGTTATTAAAGAAAAACGCCGTCCCGGCTCATCCTACTGTTCGATCTGCTCGCGCCTGAAGCGTGGGGCGCTGTACGAAGCCGCCCAGTCGCTGGGATGCAACAAGCTGGCGCTCGGCCATCATCGGGATGATTTTATCGAAACACTGCTGCTGAATCAGTTTTTTGTCGGTTCACTCAAGTCGATGTCCGCCTCCATGCTGGCTGACAACGGCATTACTACCGTCATCAGACCGCTTGTCTATCTTGCCGAAGAGGATATAGTCGCATTTTCCGGCGAGGCGGGACTGCCGGTTGTCTGCTGTTGTTGCCCGGTTGCCGGCACCGCCGACATGCAGCGCAAGCGGATGAAGTTGCTGCTCAATCAGTTGCAGGCCGATATTCCGCACATCAGGAGCAGCCTGTTGAAAGCCCTTTCAAATGTCCACCCCCGCCATCTGCTTGATCCTTCGCTGCACAGGGACGCGTCCGGAGCGGACACCGCACCTGCTCTTCATGCCCGCCCCGGTTCGCTTCCTGATCCTGATACCCACGTCTGACAGCAGATCAAGCGCCGAATACCAACTGCTGACAGCCACAACTGCCACACCTGCAATCATTATCGCTTCCATATGCACCACCTCCCCGTATTGTTATGAACGGAGCATAGCAGAGCTATATGACAGAATAAGTCATTTGCTTGTTTGGGGAGATGTGCGGAGTCAGCTGATGTAACTGCCGGTCAGATAATTGCATCGATGGCATCAAAGTCAATATAGCTCTCGGCAATCGAGTTGATCAGGTTTATTTTTTCGATATCTTCCGGGCCGATTTTTGAAACGTGCTCACGCAGCTGGTAAAATATTTCCGAGGATGTCTCCTCAATGCGGATATACGGAATGCCGCTGTCGTCCAGAATCCGCTGGGTTATGTTGGAAACCGGTACGTGTCCGGCAATAATCAGCCCGGCCAGGCGTGCCTTGAACTCCGGGATGTGGTGCAGCGAAGAAGCAGTAACCAGCAGTTCATCACGCGAACTGGTAACAATCAGAAGGGTTGACGCTTCCAGATGGTCAATAACAATCTGCGAAGAGGCTGCACCCAGCTGGATGTTATGGCACAGGCGGCTCCGTTCGGCTGAGTCACCGTTGAGCGGAATGCCGAGCAGTTCGGAAACATGCTGGAGGGTCGGATCCGCCAGTGTCGGCAGATAATCAAAGGCGCTTGTCACCATCATGCCTCTGCCTGCAAAAGCTTTTACAAGATAGCCCAAGGTATTGACCCTCTTTTCGGGGACCAGCTTGTTGGCCATTATGACGCGTACATCGGCTTTCTCCCGCTGATAGAGCGCCAGATTGAGCTCAACTGAATCTATGACATTCCCGATGCCGCCGCCGGTGACCAGTAAGGCCGGCGCGTTCAGTTCGGCCGCTATCCGGGCGTTATTCATGCCGACGACAGAACCGACTCCCCCGTGTCCGGCGCCCTCTATGATCAGGAAATCATATTTTTTTTCCAGCTCTGCGCATGCTGACCTGATTAAATCGCGGGGTACTGATGCAGCGATCTCTCTGTCCAGGTAACGCCGCGTTGTTCCGGGAGTCAACGCCAATGGCGACATGAGTGTAACATCTTCTTCAACGCCAAAAACGCTGGCGAACATAGCTGCATCTTTGTCGACAATCTCACCATTGAACTCGATCCACTTAGGGCCGAGCGGTTTCATAAACCCGACACGCTCATACTTTTTCCGTGCCAGATGCATCAATGAAAGGCTGATGGTCGTTTTCCCGCAATGCTGCCCTGTAGCCCCTATGAATATTTTTCTGCACATGGCTGAGTGTCTCCTGTAACGCACTAAAGCGGCGTTGGTACGTTCTCTATAAAATGATTAAAGGCATCTTCACCGGATTTAAAACGTAAGACATGCGCTTTTTACATGACCGAAATTTCGTTTATCTGCCATTCTTTGCGTCCTCCGGTGTCCGGGTTGGAAGAACAGGCCGCATATATGTCCGTTACAATGCCAGAAACAGCCAGGAATTTCAATTGTTAGCAGGCAATAAACACAAAAATATCATCATGCCGGGCACGTGCACTCGACTAACCATGATAAACAGGAGATGGGTACGCTAACAAACCGATTTTCTGCCAGAAACACGCATAAAACCAATTCTAACGCACTAAAATTGAATTGACAGAGCAGCGCCAATAATCTACCTTGGTTAAAAGCTGGGGGAGTTTCGACTGAGAGCGGTATAACCGCGACCCTTCGTACCTGATCCGGGTAATGCCGGCGTAGGGAAGCGCGACCGATTGTATGTATCAAACAAGCCGCTTCTGCGGTTTTTTTTGTTTGTGGGGGTTGATATGCAGATTCTTCTGAACGGTGATTATGTAGTGACGGCGGACGGAGCCACGGTCGGATCGCTGCTGCTGCAGCTCGGGATCAGCCGGGAGCGGGTGGCGGTTGAGCTGAATGCCGATATCGTTCCGAAGCCCGACTATGAAAAACAGCTCCTTTCAGATGGTGATAAGATAGAGATAGTCCATTTTGTTGGCGGAGGGTAACCGGTATGGCAGAGACTGTGGATAAATGGAGCATTGGCGGGCGGGAGTTTACTTCGCGCCTGATGGTGGGTACCGGAAAGTATGCCAGTTTTGAACAGACAGCCAGGGCGCTGGAAATATCCGGTGCTGAGATCATCACGGTGGCGGTGCGGCGGGTAAATCTTGACCGCAGCAAGGAGTCGCTGCTCGATTACATCGACCCGAAAAAATACACGCTGCTTCCCAACACCGCCGGCTGCTACACCGCTGATGATGCGGTCCGGACCTGCCGTCTGGCACGCGAGGCCGGCATGTCCGATTTCGTCAAACTGGAGGTGCTGGGCGACGAAAAAACACTTTTCCCGGACAACGAGGAACTGCTCAAAGCAGCAAAAATTCTGGTGGCAGAGGGTTTTACCGTACTGCCATACTGCAGCGACGATGTGATCGTCTGCAAAAAGCTGGAAGACCTTGGCTGCGCAGCCGTAATGCCGCTGGGAGCTCCGATCGGCAGCGGACTCGGCATTCGGAACCCTTACAATATCCGTATAATTCTTGAGAATGTCAGCATACCGGTCATCGTGGATGCTGGAGTCGGCTGTGCCTCCGACGCCGCCATCGCTATGGAGCTGGGGTGTGCCGGGGTTCTCATGAACACCGCTATCGCAGGCGCACAGGACCCGATAGCCATGGCGGAAGCGATGAAGCTGGCGGTTATTGCCGGGAGATTGTCCTTCAGGGCCGGCCGGATCCCGCGCAAGCTGTATGCCAATGCCTCCAGCCCGCTGGATGGCCTTATCGGTTAAATACCAACCATGATGCGGACAAGCGACTTCAGCCTGTACCTGATCACCGACCGGTATCAGACATGCGGCAGGACGTTGACAGAAGCTGTGCGCGGGGCGCTTGAAGGGGGTGTCAGAGCCGTTCAGCTGCGAGAAAAGGATCTCTCCAGTGCGGAATTGTACCGCCTGGCCCGCGAACTGAGGCGGCTTACATCTGATTTTGACGCCCGTCTTATCCTCAACGAGCGTCCGGATATAGCGCTGGCCGCAGAGGCTGACGGTGTCCACCTCGGAGCAGGCAGCCTGCCTGTGGCTACCGTCCGCCGGATGCTGGGGCGGAAGATGATTATCGGCTATTCTGCTCATGCAATTGATGAGGCTCTGCGCGCCGAGGCGGACGGGGCAGATTTTCTGACATTCAGTCCGGTGTATCCTACGCCATCCAAGGCCGCCTACGGCGCCCCCTGCGGAGTCAAAAAACTGGCAGATGCCGCCCGCGCCCTGAAAGTACCTGTCATCGCCCTTGGCGGCATTACACAGGCAAACATAACCGAAGCGCTGTCTGCCGATATACAGGGCATTGCAGTCATATCGGCCATACTGGCTGCAGCCGATCCGCGCTTCGCCGCCGCATCCCTGCTTGAAAAGATCGAAGAGTATGCCCAACACCCCTGACGAACGACTTCACCCACAACTTCACATCAACTCCTACGGGACCTACCTGCGCCGACGCTTCGGTTTCCGTGTCAGCAAGGTAAACGTGGACGCCGGCTTTACCTGCCCCAATCGTGACGGCAGCAAGGGAACCGGAGGTTGTATATACTGTAACAACGTATCGTTTTCTCCCAAGGAGACTCAAGCAGTCGTGCCGCTGGAAGAGCAGATGACGGCGGGTATGGCCTATCATCGTGTCCGGCTCGGCTCTGAAAAGTTCATCATTTATTTTCAGAAATACACCAACACCTACGGTTCGGTGGAGCTGCTGGCAGACCTGTATCGCCGGGCCCTCGACCACCCTGACGTGATCGGCATTTCGGTCGGAACGCGACCGGACTCCCTGAGTGATGAAGCCCTCGATCTGTTGGCGGACATCGCGCGGACGAAATATGTCTGTCTTGAATTGGGGTTGCAGTCGATGGATGATGTTATTCTGAATCGCATCAACCGTGGCCACACCCTGGAGGATTTCATGCTGGCGGTCAATCGAGCCTCCGGGCGGAATTTTGACATCTGTGCCCACCTGATTTATGGTTTTCCGGGGGAGAGCTCGGCAGATTTTCTGAAAACTGCCGACCTGATGGCTGGCTTGCCGATCGACTCGCTCAAACTGCACCAGCTGCATGCCGTGGAAGGGACTGAGCTGGCTGAGATGTACCGGCGGGGTGAATTTGTCCCGTTAACGTTGGAGCAGTACATAACGACGGTGGCCGACTTTCTGGAGCTGCTCCCGCCACGGATAACGATCCAGCGTCTTTATGGCTCGGCCCCTCTGGAGATATGCGTCGCCCCGCAGTGGGGGTTGAAGAATAATCAGATGTGGTACGCGATAGTCACCGAGCTGACAAGGCGCGGCAGTTGGCAGGGGTGTCGCCGGCCTGAATTCAGATAAACCACCGGATGGTCAATCAATGCCCGGTCGAGATACTGGCCTCTACGGCGAAGCGTTTGATCTTGCGGGTTGTTGTTTTGGGGAATTCATCTTCGCGGATCGTAAACTTGCGGACCCGTTTGTAATCTGCCAGGCCGTTGCAGGCTTTCTGGACTTCGACCCGCAGCAGTGCTTCAACATCAGACTCGCTCATCGTGGAGTTGCCGTTAATCCGGTATTGATGGTCAAGCGCTTCCTGTTCGGGATAGATGATTGCGTGAATCTCCTCCGATGTTGTGCCGACCCGGTGACCATAGACCATTACTTCGGCAATGAACCGGCTTTTCAGAAGCTCGTTTTCCACCTCTTCCGGATACACGTTCTTGCCGTTGGGGGTCACTATCAGGTTCTTGACTCTGCCGCTTATTGTCAAAAAACCGTCTTTGCTGAGAAGGCCGAGGTCGCCGGTGCGATACCAGCCATCCGCAAGGACTTCAGCCGTAGCTTGGGGGTTCTTGTAATACCCCTGCATAACATTCGGCCCCTTTACGATGATCTCGCCCACTCCCTCATCATTCGGTTCATCAATCCGGACCTCAACACTGTCCAGCAGGCGTCCAATGGTGCCGGGCCGCTTGGCACCCGGCTGCTCTGCACTGATAATCGGTGATGTTTCGGTAATGCCGTACCCCTGGTATATAGATAAACCGAACTGTGTCATCCCCATGACGATGGCCGGGTCGAGCGCCGCCCCGCCACTGATGAAGATGGTACCGGAACCGAAGGTCTGGCGAACTTTAGAGGTTACAATCGGCCGTGTCAGCGGCAGCGAAAACAGCAGCCGCGATAGTTTTTTTGAGTTAACACTCTTTGTGATCCGGTCGAGGATCATCCGGTATACGGCCGGTACCGCCAGAAAAAAAGTCGGCTTGACCTCTGCAAGATTTTCTCCAAGCTTTTTCAGCGACTCGCAGAAAGAGACCTTGCCACCCAGCGAGAGTGGCAGCAAAATTCCGCAGACCTGTTCAAAGACATGGTTAACCGGCAGGAAAGAGAGCGTGTGTATGCTGCTGTCCAGATGGAAATGCCGTGCTGCCCCCTTGATATTGGAGACAATATTTGAGTGGCTGAGCATGGCACCTTTGGAGCGTCCGGTTGTCCCTGATGTATACAGGATAACTGCCGTATCGTTCTGGTTGCGCGGTTTATCGGGGAGCGGAGCGCTGTGGCAGAGAGTGTTCAATGGCAGCAGCTTTTCCTCGCGCGTGAGCTTACTCCGGAGCCGTTCTGTCGGGTCGAGCGGTTCGGTCAAAGTACCCGTTTCAGAGCAGGAGGGGCATAACTGGCGGTACAGCTGGCGGGCCAGAACCTCCAGTGTACTGCGGCGTTCCACTGGCAGATCCACAGCAGAGACCAGTTCGTGCCATTCTTCAACCAGTGCGTCCAGGGCCTGGAGCGCTCTGGAATCTCCCTCGCCGGCGGCCGGAGTGAGGGTAACGATCCGTTCCAGAACCGGGATACCCGGGAATATTTCCAAAAGCAGATCAAGGCATGGTGGAGCGGTGAATACCAGGCGGGCATCGCAATCAGTCAGGATGTGGCGTAGTTCAGCAGCCTTCAGTTCCTTGTCGATAGGAACAGCTACTCCGCCAGCCTTCAGAATCCCTAGATATGCTGCCACCCACTGCGGTGACGATGGTGCCAGCAGAGCGGCGTGATCGCCCGCTTTGAAGCCGCTCTTGATCATGCCTGCCGCAATGCGGTCGGACAGTTCCCACAGGGCACCATAGGTCATGTTGTGCCACACCCCTGCAAGTTTGTAGCATAGCGCCGGCTGGTCGCTGTGTTTTTGGCAACTCTCTCTGAACAACGAATCTATGGTCTGCATCGGCCACCCCAAGAACACTGTTTTGAGAGGATAGTAGCACGACTATTGCGAGTTTTGTCAAAGTTAAAAGCACCTCTGCCGGACAGAAAATGCTTTTTCGGTGTGGTCTGGAATGCTATAGTAACACCCACATAATCACTTTTTAAGCAGTACCCATTCAAAGGAGTAAGTCAATGTCTGAACTTCGTGTCCGTTTTGCCCCCAGCCCTACCGGGTATCTTCACGTTGGCGGCGCCCGTACTGCGCTTTTTAACTGGCTACTGGCCAGAAAACAGGGTGGCACGTTCATTCTGCGTATCGAAGACACCGATGTGGAGCGTTCCACGAAAGAGTCTGTGGATGCAATTCTGGAAGGGATGAAGTGGCTCGGTCTGGAGTGGGACGAGGGGCCGTTCTATCAGTCGGACTCATTTCCGCTTTACAAGGAATATGTCCAGAAGCTGCTGGATGCGGGCAGAGCGTACAAATGCTACTGCACAGCCGAAGAATTGGATGCAAAACGGAACCTGGCCATGCAGGAAGGGCGAAAGCCCAAGTATGACGGAACGTGCCGTGAACGTGATGATCAGCCGGAAGGGAAGCCGTACGTAGTTCGCTTCCGCGCGCCGCAGGGAGGTGTGACTGCATTTGATGACCTGATAAAAGGGACCATCACGTTCCCGAATGAAGAACTGGATGACCTGATCATACAGCGCACCGACGGCACACCAACCTACAACTTCTGTGTGGTGATTGATGATGCCAGCATGCGTATCACGACCGTCATCCGGGGAGATGACCATGTCAACAACACGCCGCGTCAGATTCAACTCTACGAAGCGCTCGGTTTTCCGGTGCCGCAATTCGCTCATGTGCCGATGATCCTCGGTTCCGATAAGGCGCGCCTCTCCAAACGGCATGGTGCTACAAGTGTTATCGCCTATCGTGATATGGGTTTTTTGCCGGAGGCGCTTCTCAACTATCTGGTCCGCCTGGGGTGGAGCCATGGCGACGACGAGATTTTCAGCATGGACGAAATGATCCAGAAATTCGACATACATAATGTGGGGCGCTCCGCCTCCGTATTCAACACTGAAAAACTGCTCTGGCTGAATGCCCATTACATCAAGAACAGCGACCCGGAACGGCTTGCTGACCTGCTGATGCCGCACCTCTCGTCGCGTGAGGTGGCTACGCCCGGCGGGCCGGATCTGACGGCGGTCGTCAGAACGCTGCAGGAACGGGCCCAGACTCTCGAAGAGATGGCGGAGCGTGCGGTATTCTACTATAACGCACCGGCCGGTTATGACGATGCGGCTCTGGCCAAGTTTGACAGGGGACATCTGCTGACGGTATTCGGAGCGGTCACGGAGAAGCTTTCATCTTCGGCGGCGGACGATGCCGCCGGAATCGACCGGCTTTTCAAGGAGGTGTGCGGCGAGAATGGCTGGAAAATGGGTCAGGTCGGCCAGCCGGTCCGGATCGCCCTGTCAGGCGGTACGCAGGCGCCTGGAATCGGCGAAATAGTGATGACGCTGGGTATGGAGGAAACGGTCAGGCGGATTCAGATGGCGCGGGAGTATGTCGCTGGAAAATAGTCTGGCGATGCTTTATGCAGAAATTTAATCTTACAACATCGTACGCCCCGCGGGGCGACCAGCCACAGGCAATCGACGAGCTGGTAGCGGGGATTGAGCGTGGGGACCGACACCAGACGCTGCTGGGGGTTACCGGTTCAGGTAAGACATTTACAGTTGCCAATGTCATCGCCCGCACCGGCCGCCCTGCGCTGGTGCTGGCCCCCAACAAGACGCTGGCGGCCCAGCTCTACGGCGAATTCAAGGAGCTTTTCCCGGATAACGCCGTTGAGTATTTTGTCTCGTACTACGATTATTACCAGCCTGAAGCCTACATCCCGACCAGCGACACCTTTATTGAAAAAGATTCAGCGATCAACGACGAGATCGACAAAATGCGCCATTCCGCTACGCGCAGCCTGCTGACGAGGCGCGATGTGATTATCGTTGCTTCGGTTTCCTGCATTTACGGTATCGGGTCACCGGCGGCGTATCAGGCTATGCACATCTTTTTCCATCAAGGGGACGAAGTCGGGCGTGACGAACTGCTCAGGAAGCTTATCGAGATCCAGTACGAACGCAACGACATGGATTTCCATCGCGGAACATTCAGGGTGCGGGGGGATGTGATTGAGATCTTTCCTGCCTATGACAGCGAACGGGCGCTGCGGATCGAATTTTTCGGTGATGAGGTGGAGGCGATCAGTGAAATCGACCCGCTGCGCGGGGTTGTGCTGCAGCAACTCTCCAAATGTTCGATCTATCCTGCTTCGCATTACGTCTCTACCCGCGAAACGCTGGAACGGGCGGTTGAGCAGATCCGGGTCGACCTGGCGGAACGGATCAGCTATTTCCGGGGACAGAATATGCTCATCGAGGCGCAGCGCATCGAGCAGCGCACCTTCTATGACATCGAAATGATGGAGGAGATGGGATTCTGCCACGGCATCGAAAACTATTCCCGCTACTTCGACGGCCGCCAGCCTGGTGATGCCCCCTATACGTTGATAGACTATTTTCCGGATGACTTTGTGCTGTTTGTTGACGAGTCGCATATCACGATTCCGCAGACCGGCGCCATGTACCGGGGCGATCGGTCGCGCAAGGATACGCTGGTCAACTACGGTTTCCGCCTTCCGGCGGCCCTCGATAACCGGCCGCTCAATTTCCAGGAGTTTCAGTCCCGCATCCGGCAGGCGGTCTATGTCTCGGCGACTCCGGCTGATTATGAGCTTGAGGCGAGTGGCGGCGTGTTTGTCGAACAGATTATCCGCCCGACCGGGTTGGTTGATCCGGTCATAGAGGTACGCCCGGTGACCGCAAAGGGTGATCGGCTCGGCCAGGTGGATGACCTCCTCCATGAAGTTCGAGAAACTGTTGCCCGCGGCGAGAGGGTGCTGGTGACGACCCTGACCAAGCGGATGGCAGAAGAACTGACCACCTATTACCGCGAACTGGGTGTACGGATAAAGTACCTCCATTCTGACATCGTCACGATCGAGCGGATGCAGATCATCCGTGATCTGCGCCTGGGGGAATTCGACGTGCTGGTCGGGATTAACCTGCTTCGGGAAGGGCTTGACCTGCCTGAGGTTTCGCTGGTAGCAATTCTTGATGCTGACAAGGAAGGTTTTCTCCGTTCGCATCGCTCTCTGATCCAGACCTGTGGTCGTGCTGCCCGTAATATCAATGGCCGGGTGCTGATGTACGGTGACGGAGTGACCCGTTCGATGCAGGCCTGCATCGACGAAACCGGACGGCGACGATTCCGGCAGCTGGCCTATAATGAAGAACACGGTATAACGCCTGAAACGGTTAAAAAAGGGTTGCGCAGCATTCTGGAGTCGATCGAGGAGAAGGATTATGTGACACAGCCTGTCGGTGTTGCCGAGACCGGTGAGGAATACATTGCGCCGAAAGAGATCCCGAAACGTGTGAAAAAGCTTCGCAGAGAGATGCTTGCGGCAGCCAAAGATTTGAATTTCGAGAAAGCGGCTGAGCTGCGCGACAGGGTTAAGAAACTGGAAGAGATGGAGCTGGCGCTGCGGTGAATTCGTTTGAGTGCTGACAGTACCTTGAAGCTAGCGTTACAGCGTGATGGTTTTCAGCGGAAGCGGTGACGCATAATAAAAAACCGGGGGTACGCACAGGCTAGGCAGTACCCCCGGTTTTTTAGTTTTTACCACTAGATCCGGCTGCTTATTTCTTGTGGCAATCTTTGCAGCCTACCGGGCCCTTTTTCATTTCAGCGTGGCACCCTTTGCAGGTTTTATGGGCCCAGTCCTTGCCGAGTTCTGCAATTTTGCCAGGGGCAGCTGTATGGCACTTCTTGCAGTCTTTCAGCAACTCTTGATGCATTTTGTGGGGGAAAGTGACTTTGCCAAAGGATGCCGGCAATTCAATTACATCGGCTGCGAAGGCTGCTCCGGCAAAAGCGGTAACGGCAAACATGGCTACTACGGCACTGATCTTTTTCATCTGATTTTCTCCTTGTTCTTTTTTTACTGCGTCAGGACGCAGATGGCGTAACATTGCATTATCCAGTTTAATCATAGATTGTCAATGAATTAGCATATTGTCTGCCAATCTGCAAGTATAAATACAACTATCTGAAACCATTGGGCAACACATTTTGCCGGCGCAGAAAAGGTCGCTGTTTATATCTCAATTGAGGCAGAAGATGTTTCATTTGAGGCCTCCTACGGTTTTAAAGAGCTTGCCATACAGCCCATCTATTGAGTAGAGTTCAAAAGAAGGCAAATATACAAAGAAGGGGTACAGACATGCAGCTTGTAAATAATAAAAAAGGTTTTACGTTGATTGAGATCATGGTCGTAATAGTCATACTGGCTCTGTTGGCAGCACTGGTCGGACCGAAGCTGATGGGGCGCACGGATGATGCCAAGATTACCGATGCACGGGTGCAGATCAAAAACATCGAAACATCTCTAAAACTTTACAAGCTCGACAACGGCAGCTATCCGACTACCGAGCAGGGGCTCGGTGCGTTGGTGACAAAGCCGACCGTCGGCGTGATACCGAAAAGCTACAAGGATGAAGGCTACCTGGAGAGCAAGAAGGTCCCCAAGGACCCGTGGGGTAACGACTATATGTACGTTTCCCCCGGTGAGCATGGCGACTACGACCTCTTTACCTACGGTGCCGACGGCGCCAAGGGGGGCGAGGGTAAAAACGTTGATATCACCAGTTGGGATACGAAATAGGGTAGTAACTTGTACAATATAGTTGATATTTTATGAATCTGCGCTATAGTCGACCTTCTAAGCTCTTATATTCATTATGAATAAATGTTTTTAGTGTCTTTAAAGCACACGTAATTATCATACAAAGGAGGAGGCGGTACTATGGCGCAGAAGTTTGTGTATTTCTTTGGGAACGGTCAGGCCGAGGGTCGTGCTGACATGAAAAATCTATTGGGAGGGAAGGGGGCAAATCTGGCCGAGATGACCAGCATCGGCCTTCCGGTTCCGCCCGGATTCACCCTTAGTACGGAAGTATGCACCGAACTCTACAAGAACGACAGCAACTACCCAGCCTCGCTCGCCGCTGAGGTTGCCGAAAACCTGTCCCGGGTCGAAGCCCT
>JAQUCU010000209.1 GCA_028686055.1 Desulfuromonadaceae bacterium | reverse complement strand
TTTCATGAGATTCGTTGAACCACGTGTCTCAATAGGGATACCCATGGTAATAACTACCAGATTCCCTTTATGAAAACCGGTCGCTAATAGCTTTTTCTCCACCTCAAAAATTTGCTGGTCGGTATCTTCCATTATGCCGACACTTGTACAATGAACACCCCAGTATATCGATAGCCTGCGACGAATAGTCAATGAAGCGGTAAAAGCGATAATTGGAGTTGACGGGCGATAAGCAGAAATCAAGGCTGCAGTGCCACCTGACCTAGTAAAAACAACAATTGCTTTTGCCTTAAGCGTAGCGGCAGTACGACATGATGACTCTGCAACAGCCTGTGCTACTGTTGACGCCGAACTGTCTGGGGCTGTGCCGACAAGGAAATCAGTGTTTTCAACATCTCTGGCAATACGAACCATAGTTTCAACTGATTCTATTGGATAATCACCTGATGCGGTTTCCGCCGAAAGCATGATTGCATCAGTACCGTCGACGATGGCATTGGCGACGTCGGAAGTTTCTGCCCTTGTTGGTCGAGGATTTCGGATCATCGAGTCCAGCATCTGGGTAGCTGTTATGACCGGCTTGCCCGCCTTGTTACAAGCCTGGATGATCTTTTTCTGATAAATTGGTACTTTTTCCGGTTCGATCTCCACTCCCAGATCCCCACGCGCTACCATGACAGCATCAGTTGCCTCGAGAATCTTCTTGAAGTTGCGCAATGCCTCAGGCTTTTCAATTTTAGCCACAACCGGCGTATCTTTTCCCTTGGCAGCAATTATCTTTTTTATTTCCTTTATATCCTCAGCGGTCCGCACAAACGAAAGTGCAATAAAATCAACGCCGGCTTCAAGCGCAAAATCCAGATCGATCAAATCTTTTTCCGTAAGACATGGCGCCGAGATACCCACTCCGGGGAGATTGATCCCCTTATTGTTTTTAAGCAACCCACCAGTGACAACCTGACATCTAACTCGTTCGCCATCAAGTGCAACAACCTTTAATTCCAAAAGTCCGTCGTCCAGCAGGATTCGAGAACCCGGCTGTACGTCATGGGGCAGAGATCTGTAAATGGTCGGAATGACTCCGTCAGCACCAAGTACATCATCAGTGGTGATGACAACGTCCTGCCCCTTGACAAGCGCCATCACCTCCCCTGCCATCTTGCCGGTTCTGATCTTTGGTCCCTGCAGGTCCCCTAGTATGCCGGCCTGACGGCCGAGCTTGTCAGAAACATGCCGGATAATCCTGATCAATTCCAGTTTTTGTGCATTTTCGCCATGGGAAAAATTCAGCCTGAATATATCGACGCCGGCCTGCATTAATCGCTGTATCATCAGCTGTGTTGAGCTTGCCGGCCCAACAGTAGCAACTATTTTTGTTTTGCGGGTTGATCTGGGCATGATTGTTCCTCATATATGTATCGATTCTTTATGAACATCCAGCGCCGCCTCTCGGATCGCCTCCGGCAGAGTAGGATGGGCATGGCAGATAAGGGCGATATCACGAGCCGTGCCTCCGAAGCTCATTACCGTAGCAGCCTCGGCAATCAGGTCGGAGGCCCGTGGACCAACAATATGCACACCAAGCACCCGGTCGTTTTCCTGGTGTGCGAGGATCTTGACAAAACCTTCTGTTTCATCCATACAGCGTGCCCGGCCGAGAGCTGCAAAATTAAAGCGGCCGCTGCGATAAGGTATGCCTGCAGCCTTGAGCTGTTCCTCCGTTCCCCCCACGCCGGCAGCTTCAGGCCAGGTATATACGGCTACCGGGATAAACTCGTATTCAACTTTTGTCATCATACCGGCAATACGCTCTACACAGGCGACCCCCTCTTCAGACGCCTTGTGCGCCAGCATCGGGCCGGCAATCAGGTCACCAACGGCATAAACCCCCGGCACCGAAGTTTGGTACGAATCATCTACCATCAACCTCCCTGAGTCATCCAGTGATACCCCAACCTCTTCCAAGCCGAGACCGCCTGTCAAAGGGCGTCTTCCGACCGCAACCAGGACTTTATCGCAATCGACCTCTTCGCTGCCGGTGCCCGAGTTAAACAGGACAATCGCCTTGGCACCGATCCGGCGCACGCCGGTAATGCGCGTACCCAACCTGAACTGAATCCCCTGTTTGCGCAGTGACCTGTAAAGAAGATCAGCAGCCTGTCGATCCATATTCGGCAGAATCTGCGGCAGCATTTCCATCACTGTCACCTTGGCTCCAAGCCGCCGCCATACGGAACCAAGCTCAAGCCCGATGGCGCCGCCACCGGCCACGAGCAGGTGTTCCGGCATCTGATCGAAGGAAAGTGCTTCGCGCGCCGTAACAACGACCTGACCGTCAAAAGGGATGCCCGGCAGACTGGTCGCCTCACTGCCGGTTGCAAGGATAACCTTTGGAGCGGTCAGGACAACGACCGATTGCGACTCCGATTCCACGAGATTCTGCTGACCGCTTGGTACGGCAGGCGGAGTGGCCAGTGTCACCTCAACCTGATGATGGCCGGCAGGATTGATGCCCTTGAGAACGGCGGTGCCGTTGAGCCGCTCGATCTCGTTCTTCTTTAACAGATAGGCTATACCATCTGTCAGCTTCCTGACCACATCCTCCTTGCGCAGCATCATCGCATCAAGGTCGAGATGCGGCGGATCAATAGCTATACCGTGCAGGGCAAACCGATCCCGTGCCAGGGCAAAAAGTTCGCTGGAATCCAACAGTGCCTTGCTGGGGATACACCCTTCGTTAAGGCATACGCCACCTGCTGTGGCCCGTTTTTCAACCAGCGCAACCTTCATGCCGAGCTGTGAGGCACGGATTGCCGCCACATAGCCACCCGGACCGGCGCCGATGATTATCAGATCATACATCTGTTCAGACATTTAAAACCTCCCGCATAATCACGACAATGAGTTTTTACCCTTCCAGCAGCAGCTCTTCCGGTTCCTCAATATACTCTTTGATCTTCTTCAGAAAACTGACCGCTTCGCGTCCGTCGACGATGCGATGATCGTAGGAGAGCGCCAGATACATCATCGGACGAATCACAATCTGCCCGTCACGCACTACCGGACGGTCCTGTATGGCGTGCATCCCCAGCACGGCGCTCTGGGGTGGATTCAGGATCGGCGTGGAAAGCATCGAACCGTACACACCACCGTTGCTGATTGTAAATGTTCCCCCCTCCAGATCAGAAATAGCGAGACGATTTGTTTTGATCTTCTCTACAAAGGCGGAAATAGCCTGGTCAATCTCATACATCTTAAGCCGATCGGCATCCCGCAAAACAGGTACCACCAACCCTTTGTCACCGCCAATGGCAACACCGATATCATAAAAATGGTGATAGACTATATCAGCACCATCGATACTGGCATTAACCAGTGGAAACTCTTTAAGCGCCTCTACACACGCCTTGATAAAAAAGGGTATATAGCCGAGTGCAATTCCGTGGCGCTGCATAAAATGCTCGCGATAGGTACTACGGAGCATCTTGACATTGGAGAGGTCGGCCTCATTAAAAGTGGTCAGCATAGCTGTTTGCTGGCGCGCCGCCACCAGGCGCTCGGCGATCCGTTTGCGCAGAGGCGACATCGCACGGCGTTCCTCACGACCGGCAGCATAGGCAGGTGGTTCTTCCGTCCGCACAGAAAGCTTCTGTTCCGTCTCCGGTGGTAATGCCGGCACGGATGTTTGGGCGGCAAGTGGGAGGATCTGCGAAGAGTCTGCTTTTTGAAGCTCCGATACAGCTGACGCTGGCTCAGCAACAGTTGCAGGGCGTGAGGCAGGCGGCAATTTCGCCTTCTCCTCTAGATGTGCAGACAGGTCATTCTGTGTAACCCGCCCTCGCTTACCGCTCCCCTGCAGCTCGTCCGGAGAAATATTCTGTTCACGCATTTCACGCCGCAGCGATGGTGACGTTGGAGGTTCAGCACGTTTATCCGGCAGCACAGCTGCAGCTGTAGCAGCCGGCGGTTCCTGTACAGTCGTTGATTCTTCAATCGCACCGATTATCGCCCCGACTGCCACAGTCGTACCTTCATCCACCGATATTGTGAGGACTCCGTCAGCATCAGCATTGAGATCAAGCGTAATTTTATCGGTTTCTATTTCGCAGAGAGGCTCGTCCCGCTTAACAACATCGCCGTTTTTTTTGAACCACTTGGCCAGCAGTGCCTCACGCACCGACTCGCCGACTTCAGGTATTTTTATTTCCACGTTTGTCTCCAGAACTGCAACTATCAATAAACCGGATTTCTGAGTACAAAGTCATTTTAACTCATATCTGGCAAGTCTCCAGCAAAAACAAAAAAAAGCGACCATAGACCGGCCGCTCTTGTAAATCCCTGAAGATTCCCTACGCCTGCTCTTTAAGATGTTCCCGACCGAATGGTGACATCTGACGCAGACGGGCAATGATCGGCGGCATCTCGCGGATAACGACATCTATCTCTGCGTCAGTGGTATAGCGTGAAAGTGAAAAACGGATCGATCCGTGGGCGCAGGTAAAAGGCACACCCATCGC
>JAQUCU010000036.1 GCA_028686055.1 Desulfuromonadaceae bacterium | reverse complement strand
ATACCTGAAAGGTTATTAATAGATGAGTACAACCATAAGCAAAAAAATGCTGATCAATGTCATGCACCCCGAGGAGACTCGCGTAGCAATCGTCCACGACGGGCGCCTGATGGAGCTGAACATAGAAATCAGCGGCAAAGAACAGATCAAGGGGAATATTTATAAAGGTGTTGTCCTCCGTGTAGAACCCGGACTTCAGGCCGCTTTCGTAGATATCGGCCGGGCAAAGCCCGGCTTTCTCCAGATTGGCGAACTGCATCCGGATTACTGGGAATGGCGTGAAGACATTCCGGAAGAACAGCGCAAGCGCCGCCCGCGCATCCAGGAAGTGTTGCGACGGGGGCAGGAACTTGTCGTACAGATTGAGAAGGATGAACGCGACAACAAGGGTTCGGCACTTACCAGCTATCTCTCTCTGCCGGGACGATACATGGTCATAATGCCGGGGAGCGATTCTACAGGCATCTCCCGCAAGGTTGAGCAGGAGGGAACCCGCAAGAAGCTGAAGGAGATTGTGGCTGAAATGAACATCCCGGAGGGGATGGGATATATCATCCGCACAGAAGCGGTGGGGCGCTCTCCCGAGGAGCTGCAGAAGGATTTCACAAACCTGACGGAGCTGTATGAATCTATAAAGCTGAAGGCTTCCGAAATAAAGGGAGCGGGTGAGATTTATCGTGACAGCGGTCTGATCATCCGCACCATTCGTGACTACTTTTCAGATGATATCGACGAAGTGCTGGTTGACAGCAAGGATGCCTACCGTGAAGCGAAGGAGTTTTTCCGGGACACAATGCCTGCCTGTGAAAAACGGGTCAAACTGCACAAGGAAAAACGGCCGATCTTTTCCCGCTTCCAACTTGAAGAGCAGATCGACCAGATCTACGAAAAGCGCGTTTCGCTGCCCTCCGGGGGGTCACTGATCATCGAACCTACCGAAGCGCTGGTCTCCATCGATGTCAATTCAGGGAAATCGAGTGGAGAACGCGGTATCGAAGACACCGCATTCAAGACCAACATGGAAGCCGCTGAAGAGGTTGCAAGACAGTTGCGGCTGCGCGACCTGGGAGGACTGATTGTCATCGACTTCATCGACATGCGCGAAAACAAACATAACAGCGAGGTTGAAAAGACTCTTAAAAATGCGCTGAAAATGGACAAGGCCAGGGTCAACGTCGGGCACATTTCACAGTTCGGCATCATGGAGATGTCACGCCAGCGGATTGCCAAGACCCTGAATGATGCCATCCACCTTGAATGTCCGCACTGCGAGGGACGCGGCAAAGTCAAGTCCGTTGAAGCGATGGCGGTATCTTTCCTGCGCAAGGTTCACGCTGCCGCCGCCAAGGGTACCGTCGCCGAGGTACGGGGCGGGCTGCCGTTGGAAGTTGCGTACTACCTGCTCAACCGTAAAAAACGTGAACTGACCCAGATTGAAAACGATTATGAGATCGAAGTGACAGTCAAAGGGAAGACGTCTTTCCTCCTCAACCAACTGGAACTTGAAACTGTTAAACGCGAAAAACCGCATATGGATGATGTCCTGAAAAGCGAGGCCGAAGCGGAAGAGGCGCACAAACCCGCTGTCCCGAGTACTTCTGCGCCACAGGCAGCTGCGGATGAGGAACAGATAGGCGAAGCTGCCGTTCCTGCCGAGGGCGGCAAAAAACGGAAACGGCGTAAGAAGAAGAAGAAAGTTACCGATGACGTTGTGCAGAATGGGACTGAGCACGGCCAGACAGGCGCAGACACAGATCACGGCGACGATTCTCCGGTCGAAGAGGAGGCTGCTGGAACCGCTGACATAGCTGTCACGGAAGCAGGAGACGGTGCAGACCAGACTGCTAAACCGAAAAAAAGGAAACGCCGGCGCAGCCGCAGCAAAACCCATAAGGATCAGGAACAGTCCGTTGAGGGGACAGCCGAGGAAGCGATCTCTGAACCGGCAGAACCAAGCCACGAGCCTTCAGCTGTCGAAACATCTGCTCCTGCCGTGACGCCGCCTGAAGAGACAGCCATGGAAGTGAAACCAAAGCGTTCCCGGGCACCACGCAAGAAAAAACCGGAAGCCACTATTGAGGAACCAGCCACTATAGAACCGGCTGTAGAGGCGCCTGTGCCTGCCGCACCCAAACCGCGCCGCCGCGCTGCACCCAAAAAAGTAACGGAGGAGGCGGCAACAGCCCCGGAAGCGGAAACTGTTCCTGCCAAACCAAAGGCCAGATCACGGCGTAAAAAACAAGATGAGGAAGCACAGTAAGTTGCAACCATATACATTTTATATTCGCATGGAGAACCAGATGCATAAATACGCGCCACTCATATTTGTTTTTTTTATTGCCTCCTTTCTTACCGCATGCGGCAGCGGGTCAACCACAGCAGCAATTGCGATTTATGACCTGCCAGTGCCGGTCACCATTGATTCAGCAAATACTCATAGACTTATAGGCGGGGCAGTTCAAGGAACAACATTAACTCTCGGCAACACTGTTTCAACCTTTACCGGCACTCCCGGAAGCGCCACCGGCTTCAGCAATTACAGCACGGTCAATGGCCCCCCGGCAGCATTCAATCACCCCACCGATATAACAACCGACGGTACAGATTTTTATGTTTCAGATTACGGAAACAATGCCATCCGCAAAGTAACGGCCTCAGGCGAAGTTACAACACTGCAGTGTACAACAGACGGCACGGCCTCCTCAACCTTCTATCGGCCGACCGGGATCACAACTGACGGCACCAATCTTTTCGTCGTTGATTCCGGCACCAATACGATCCGCTTCATTGATATGGCAACCAGAATTGTCACCATAATCGGCAGCACGGACAGCAAGGCCGGTTCGGTTGATTCAATTGTGCCCGCCGATGCCCGTTTTAATCAGCCAACCGGCATAACTACCGACGGACAGAACCTCTACGTCGCGGATTCCGGTAACCACACCATACGCCGGATAAATATTGCAACAAAAGCGGTTTCTACCCTGGCCGGCACCTCCGGCTCAACCGGTTCAGCTGACGGCATACAGGGAGCCGCGCGCTTCTATCTTCCGTCCCGTATCACCACCGATGGTGTCAGTCTGTATGTGACAGATTTCTATAACCGCATCATCCGGAAGATTGATATCGGGTCAGGTACTGTAACGACACTGGCAGGCGTTTCCGGACAACTCGGCAGCGATAGGGGCGCTACAGATTCCACCGACGGCACCGGCAGCACAGCGCGCTTCAACCAGCCTAACGGCATTACCACCGATGGTACCTATCTGTATGTAACAGACTCATACCTGAACAGTATCCGTAAGATAGACAAAACATCAGGGAACACCACCACCATCATACCGGTCGACACCCTTCACACCCCGCTTGGAATTACGACTGACGGGGTGAGCCTCTACGTCGCGGATACGTATATCGTAATAAGAGATCCTAAAACCTACGTAGACACATATACTTACAGCAACAGCATCATAACGGTACAATAAACAGACTGATTGTTTCCAAATCCTCTCTGTGAGTGGAGATGCGCAGTATCTTTTTTCTTGACGTACCGGAACGTTGAAGATATTTTCAACGGCTTGATTTCCCGGAATTATTATTGTTTGTGAAAGGTTGAATCACCATCATGGAAGAACTCAGTGAGCTCCTGCTTCAAAGACGACGTAAAGTAGATGCACTGTGGGAAGCGGGCATAAACCCCTACCCCAATGACTTCAAACCTCAGCATACTTCGGCTGACATCGTTGCCGCATACGGCGACGTGGAACAACTCGACGCCGTTGATGCAAAAATAAGCGTAGCCGGCCGTATTCTGGCGCGCAGATCTTTTGGCAAAGCCGCTTTTATCCAGCTCCAGGATCGCAAAGGACGCATTCAGCTTTATATCAAGAAAGATGAGATCGGTGAGGAAGCGTTCGCCACTTTCGATACGTTCGACATCGGTGATATTGTCGGGGCAGAAGGCTTTCCGTTTCGCACCAAGACTGGGGAGCTTTCCCTTCATGTCCGCTCCATACGACTGCTGGTAAAATCGCTTCTGCCGCTGCCGGAGAAGTTCCACGGGCTGACCGACGTGGAAACCCGCTACCGCCAGCGCTACGTCGACCTGATCGTAAATCCCGAAGCGCGTGAAATTTTTGTCAAACGCTCCCGCATCGTCAACCTGATCCGCAGCTTCATGGCCGGCCGTGATTTTCTCGAAGTCGAGACTCCGATGATGCATCAGATTCCCGGAGGAGCAACGGCACGCCCCTTTATAACCCATCACAACACTCTCGATATGGAGCTGTATCTCCGCATCGCCCCGGAACTTTACCTGAAAAGACTGGTTGTCGGCGGCATGGATCGGGTATTCGAGATCAACCGCAACTTCCGGAATGAAGGCATTTCCGTTCGCCACAACCCTGAATTTACGATGATGGAATTCTATCAGGCCTATGCAACATACGAAGATCTGATGGATTTCACAGAGGAGCTGTTCTGCCACGTCGCCCAGGAAATCCTCGGCACACTTGATTTCACCAACCAGGGTATTGACATCAGCTTTCAGCGCCCCTGGAAGCGTTTAACAGTACGCGATGCCATTCTGGAGTACGGTGACATCGAAGCAAAGCAACTGGACGACCATGACCTGGCGCTGTCCTACGCCCGCAGTATCGGCCTGACACTCCCTGATGAGATCAGCTCCGGCAAGCTCCTTATGGAAATTTTCGAGGAAGTGGCCGAACATAAGATGATCCAGCCGACATTCATTACCGCCTACCCGACAGAGGTTTCACCGTTGTCGCGCAAGAACGACCATAACCCGGAAATTGTTGACCGCTTCGAACTGATCATCGGCGGACGTGAAATCGCCAATGCGTTCTCCGAATTGAATGACCCGGTAGACCAGAAAGAGCGTTTTCTTGCCCAGGTTGCCGAAAAGGACAAGGGGGACGAAGAAGCTCACTATATGGATGAAGATTATGTACGTGCCCTGGAATACGGTCTGCCTCCTACTGCAGGAGAAGGGATCGGCATCGATCGTCTGGTAATGCTTCTGACGGATTCTCCTTCGATCCGGGACGTAATCCTGTTTCCGCAGTTGCGCAAGGAAATCAAATAAACGATGCCATTTGAACTTTTTATCGGCTTGCGCTATCTGAAAGCCAAGCGCAAATCAACCTTCATTTCAATCATCACGTTCATCTCCACCGCCGGAGTGACGCTGGGTGTCATGGCACTGATCGTTGTGCTGGCTGTGATGACCGGCTTTGAAGAGGACCTGAAGGAGAAGATTCTGGGCACTAACGCCCATATTGTCGTGATCCGGAACGGTGCACCGATGGAGGACTATCCGTCGGTGATTAAAAAGCTGATGAGCTTCAAAGAGGTTCAGGCAGCAACACCCTTCATCTACAATCAGGTCATGCTCTCTTCCGGCAAGAATGTATCCGGAGTTGTTCTGCGGGGGATTGATGTTGCCACGGACCGCCAGGTCACGCGCCTCAGCAATTCGGTTATCGAGGGGAACATCGACGACCTCAACCCCCAAGTGGGACAGGGTGCAGACACGACACCCGGCCTGATGATCGGTAAAGAACTGGCCAAGAATCTCAACCTCTTCCTGGGTGACAGGGTAAATGTCATCTCGCCGCTGGGTAATATTACACCACTCGGCATGATGCCGCGCATGAAACCGTTCAGGGTAACAGGCATTTTCAACACCGGGATGTTTGAATATGACTCAACTCTGGCCTACGTCAGCCTTGACCAGGCGCAGCGTTTTTTTGATCTCGGCGATACTGTCACCGGCATACAGCTTAAGGTCAAGGATGTGTACCATACCGATGAGCTGGCCCGCAGAATCAACCGCAAAATGGGGATCGACTACTACGCTCGTGACTGGATGCAGATGAACAAGAACATCCTGTTTGCATTGAAGACTGAAAAAGTCGTCATGTTCATCATCCTGACCCTGATCGTGCTGGTGGCCGCATTTGGCATCGCCTCAACACTCTTCATGATTGTGATGGAAAAAACCAGGGACATTGCCATTCTTAAGTCAATGGGCGCTACTGCGACCAGCATCATGAAGATTTTCATACTTGAGGGACTGATTATCGGGGTCATCGGCACAATTCTTGGCGTTGCTTCGGGTCTGCTGATCGCATTCAATCTGGAACCGATCATCAACGTCATCCAGAAAATAACCGGAGAAAATTTTTTCAGCAAGGATATTTACTATCTTGACCACTTCCCGTCGATGGTAGTCCCTTCTGATGTAGCGCTTATTTCTGCAACGGCGGTGTTAATATCATTTCTGGCCACACTCTACCCCGCATGGCAGGCATCCAGGATGCTCCCGGCAGAGGCAATTCGCTATGAGTAACCTGCTTGAGGTACGAGGCCTCTGTAAAACCTACGGCAGCGGTTCGAACCAGCTTGAAGTACTTAACGGGATTGACCTTGACCTGCAAGCCGGTACAACGACGGCTCTTGTCGGTGCATCCGGAGCCGGAAAAAGTACATTGATGCATCTTCTGGGGGCGCTTGACCGTCCGACTTCCGGGACGGTATGTTTTCGCGGCGAAAATATTTTCAACAAAAGCGAGCGGCAACTGGCGGAGTTCAGAAATCGTAGTATAGGTTTTGTATTTCAATTCCATCACCTTCTTCCGGAATTCACAGCGCTTGAAAACGTCATGATGCCGGCGTTGATAGGCAGGACTCCACGCTCGAAAGCACGCGAGACGGCTGAGTCACTGCTGAATGATGTCGGCCTCAGCCAGCGCATGACACATCGCCCGGGAGAACTGTCCGGCGGCGAACAGCAACGTGTGGCCATTGCCCGGGCACTTGCGCTTGAACCTGAACTTTTGCTGGCTGATGAGCCGACCGGCAACCTTGACATGAAAACCAGCGATGGCATACATGCCATGCTTACGGAGCTGCAGATAGAAAAGGGGTTGACACTGGTGATAGTTACGCACAACGAGCGACTGGCAGCAGCAATGGGAACAACCATTCACCTGCTTGACGGCAGGGTGGAAAAAACTACGTAATATTCGGGGGAAGTGTGCCCAGTTTTAAAAAGATAACGTCAACAATGCTTCTGATGCTGATCAGCGGATCTACAGTCGCCTACGCAAATGGTGAAAAACTGGTGGAAATCCGGGTCCAGGGGAATCGTCGCATTGAATCAGCATCAATTTTAAACGTAATCAAGATGCATGCAGGCGATACCCTCGACAACGACAAAACTGATGCGGATATTCGGGCTATCTACAAACTTGGGCATTTTCAGGATGTCCAGGCCTTGAAAGAGGAGTCGGACAAAGGAGTCATACTGGTCTACTCTGTCCAGGAAAAGCCGATCGTTCGTGATATCACGTTTGAGGGCAACAAGGAAATTACAACAGAGAAACTTAAGGCAGCACTTGAGTTCCGACTGAATTCCATTTTTTCATCAAAAGATCTGGACAAAAGTATTGCCAAGATCAAGAAGATGTATGGCGATGAGGGATATTATCTGGCAGACGTGCAGGCCCAGACAAAGAAAACCTCGACAAATGATCTGACAGTTAGATTTAAAGTTGTTGAAGGCAAGAAGATTCTTATAAAAGAGATCCACTTTGACGGCAACAAAACTTTCAAAAGCAGCAAGCTAAAGAAGGTCATGGAGACCAAAGAGGAATGGTTCCTGTCCTGGCTGACCAGCGCCGGCACCTACAAGGATGAAGTCCTCAAGAATGATGCCATGCTTATTGCCGACTATTACCTCAACAACGGCTTTATCAACATCAAGGTAGGCGAGCCGGTTGTAAAACTTAATGAAGCGAAAACAGCGCTTGCTGTCTACATCGGAATAACTGAAGGCGAGCAGTACCGGATTGGTGAAATAGGATTCAAAGGAGACCTGCTTGGTCCGGTTACCGATCTTGAAAAGAAACTCAAGAGCGTGCCGGGTGAAGTTTTTAACCGTTCACTCCTGCGCGCCGACATTGGTGTTCTGACCGATGTGTACGGCGACAAGGGTTATGCCTTTGCCAATATCAACCCGCTGACAAAGCTGGATAATGATAAAAAAACCGTGGATATGACCTTTGATATCGAGAAAGGTGAGCTGGTGTCAATCGAGCGGATTAATATATCCGGCAACCCCAAAAGCCGGGACAAGGTTATCCGCCGGGAAATGCGCGTTACCGAAAGCGGACTGTACAGTGCAACCGGAATCAAGCGCAGCAAGCAGAACCTTATGAACCTCGGTTTCTTCGAAGAAGCGAATATCGCTACCGCAAAAGGCAGCGCCAGCAATAAACTCAATATAAATGTCGATGTCAAAGAGAAACCGACCGGAACTTTCAGTATCGGCGGCGGCTACAGTTCACTTGACGGCATTATCGGCCAGGGATCCATCCAGCAGGCCAACTTTCTCGGATTGGGTCTGAAGGCCAATCTTTCAGCTTCAATCGGTGGAAAGTCGCAAACATACGCCCTGGGGCTGACCGACCCTTATTTCATGGATTCCAAATGGACACTGGGCGGGGATGTCTACCGTTCTGAGAGGGATTATGACGATTATAGCCGGCGACTCATCGGCGCCGACATCAAAGGTGGTTATCCGATCAATGATTATATCGGAACCTTTTTTATGTACAAGTACGAAGTCAAGGACATATACAATCCCGTAATCGCGTATCAGACGCTTAATCTTACGTATGGAAATGACACCTATCCGCTCGGCACTACAACCACCAGCGCCATATTCAGCAGCATAACACATAACAACACCGACTACCGCCCTGACCCCTCGACCGGTATGATCAACTCACTTTCGGCCGAGTACGCAGGCCTGGGTGGCGACAATAAATACGCTCGTGTTATAACGGATCACACCTATTTTCATCCGCTTTACAAAAAGCTGATCGCTTCAACTAAATTAACACTGGGGTACATCGGGGAGGTCGGAAAACCGATACCGATCGATGAAAAGTTCTACCTTGGTGGTATTTACTCTCTGCGTGGCTATTCAACCCGTACGGTATCACCCATAAGGATCCAGCTTATAAAAGATCAAAACGGCAACCAGGTAAACGATCATGTCTACATGGGAGGCAGTAAGGAAATTTTCGGCAATACCGAACTCACCTTTCCGTTACTCACTGAAGCCGGACTCAAAGGGGTCGTATTTTTCGACTACGGCAACTCCTTTGACGATACCTCGGCCGCTTTCAATACAATGTTGATGAGCTATGGCGCCGGGATTCGCTGGGCTTCACCCATCGGCCCGCTGCGCCTTGAATATGGCATTCCGGTCAATCCCCGTAAAACCATCGACAGCTCAAGCGGACGACTCGAGTTTTCTATCGGCAGTATGTTTTAGTATCTTTATTTTTAAGGGCATAGCCGCCCATACATTAAAGGAGAAACTTTCATGAAACGCATCATTCTGGCAGGTATCGTAGCAGCGTGTATTGCATCAACATCTGTTTTCGCAGCCGACCTTAAACTTGGCTATATCGACATGCAGCGGGCACTGAACGGCTCAGAAGCGGGAAAAGAAGCCAAGGAGCAGCTGGCTGCAAGAGTCAAGAAGTATCAGGACGAAATAAATGTAAAACAGGAAGAGCTCAAAAAATTGAAAGGTGAGCTGGAAAAACAGGGCATGCTGCTTTCTGAAACCGCACGCGTCTCCAAAGAGAAGGATTACCAGAACAAACTGAAGGATTTCCAGCGTTTCACCAAGGATGCCCAGGACGAACTGCAGGGCAAAGATGAGGAGCTGACCCGCAAGATACTGGAAGGCATGGAGAAGGTCATCAAGGAGTACGGCACAAAGAAAGGGTATACGTTCATTTTTGTGAAAAATGAAAGCATGCTTTTTGCCGACGAAAATGCCGATCTGACTGAAGAAGTCCTGAAACTGTTCAATGCAACCCGGAAGAAGTAATTCTATGACACTGACACGAACGGTAAAAGAGCTTGCCGAGTATCTGGGCGGTGTCGTACAGGGGGATGGAGACGTATTAATTTCCGGCTTGGGGCCACTTGAAACCGCCGGCCCTGATGCACTGACGTTTCTCGCAAACCCGAAATACACTGCCAAAGTTGCAGATACATCTGCCGGAGCGGTCCTGATGGCTCCGGGTGGAGAACGCTATGGCCGCACCGCCATTGAAATATCCAACCCGTATCTCGGCTTTGCCAAACTGCTGACCCTGTTCTACACCAAACCTCACAAGGCGGTTGGAATATGCACTGCAGCACTAGTCAGCGAAACGGCAACAATCGGCGCTGAAACAAGCATATACCCCGGGGCCTGCATCGGCAACAATGTCGTCATCGGGAACCGCACCGTTATCCATTCCGGTGCCGTGCTCTACGACAACGTCATTATCGGAGAAGACTGCACCATTCACGCCAACGCTGTTATCCGTGAACGATGCCGAATCGGGGCCCGCTGCGTCATTCAACCGGGGGCTGTGATCGGTTCTGACGGTTTCGGTTACGCACCCGACGGCAGCGGTTACTACCGTATACCGCAGATCGGCATTGTTGTGCTTGATGATGATGTGGAAATCGGGGCCAACACCTGTATAGACAGGGCCGCGATCGAAGTGACGCGTATCCGTAGAGGCACAAAGCTGGACAACCTGGTACAGATTGCCCACAACTGCACTATCGGCGAAGATTGCATGATCGTGTCTCAGGTCGGAATTTCAGGCAGCACCAGGATCGGCAATCACGTTACTCTGGCCGGCCAGGTCGGTGTTGCCGGCCACCTTACCATCGGTGACAATGTACTGGTCGGTGCCCAGTCCGGCGTACCGAGTTCACTTCCGGCAAACGCCGCCTATAGCGGAACTCCAACCATACCACACAAGGAATGGCTCAAATCAGCCATGATTGTGCCACGACTGCCGGAAATGAAGAAAACAGTTTCAGCTCTTGAGAAGCGTGTCGCGGAGCTTGAAGCAAAATTGATACAGATTTGTCAGGAGAATTAATATGCAACTGAATATCAACGAGATCATGAAAATACTTCCGCATCGCTACCCGTTTTTGATGGTTGATCGGGTCATCGAACTGGATCCGGGCGTACGTTGTGTTGCTGTCAAGAATGTGTCCATCAACGAGCCGTTTTTCCAGGGGCATTTCCCCGGTCACCCGGTCATGCCGGGCGTGCTGATCATCGAAGCCATGGCCCAGGTTGCCGGCATAATGGCATATATGGCTTCAGATGAAGAAACCCGCGCCAAGGTTACCTACTTTATGACGATAGACAATGCACGCTTCCGCAAACCGGTATCTCCCGGCGATCAGTTACGCATTGAAGTTACGACCACGATGAACAGGAGAGGAATTTGGGGAGTAGCCGGCAAGGCTTTTGTCGGTGAAACTCTGGTAACCGAGGCTGATCTTAAAGCGACTTTTGCAGACTCACCAAAATAACACTCTGTACCCTCCTTTTGGGAGGGGATTACATACTGGAGAAACATCATGATCCACCCGACAGCAATAATAGATGCGACCGCCACTCTGGCCAATGACGTAGAAGTAGGACCATATGCGATCATCGGCAAGCATGTTACGATCGGCAAAGGGACGGTTGTCGGCGCTCATGCGGTTATCGGTGACTGGACTGAAATCGGTGAGAACAACCGGATCTACCATCTTGCATCGGTAGGGCCTGCCTCTCAGGACCTGAAATACCAGGGTGAGGAATGCTGGACACGCATCGGCAACAACAATACGGTCCGCGAGTTTGCCACTATTCATCGTGGCACGGTTACCGGTATCAGCGAGACAACGATCGGAAATAACAACCTCTTCATGGCTTATTCGCATGTTGCCCACGATTGCATTATCGGCAATAACGTGGTTATGGCGAACGCGGCTACCCTTGCCGGACACGTCACCGTTGAGGACAATGTCATCATCGGCGGCCTGGTTGCAGTCCACCAGTTCGTTTCTATCGGAAAAAACGCCATGATTGGCGGCGGCACAATGGTTGCCCTCGATATTCCCCCTTATATGATTGCGACCTCCGGACGAGGGCGAGACGTCAAACTACGCGGTCTTAACCTTATCGGACTCAAACGGCACGGGTTCTCCGAAGATACGATCAATAAACTCAAAAAAAGTTACAAGGCACTCTTCATGGCAGATTTAAAGCTGCCCGATGCCATTTCCCGCATCAGGGCAGAAACAATGGATTGTCCCGAAGTTGACTACCTGCTGACATTTATCGAACATTCCAAACGGGGCATCAGTCGCGGATGATGCCCACAGGCGTCGGATCTGACACTATAAACGCTATTCCTGCCACCACTCGGATCATGATTGTTGCCGGGGAAGCCTCCGGCGACATTTACGGGGCCGAACTGGTAAGAGAAGCGCAGTTATTGAATCCTGGCCTGCATTTCCTCGGCATTGGCGGCAAGAGGATGCACGAGGCTGGTGTTGAGATCCTGGTGGATTCCGCCGACATGGCTGTGATGGGCCTGGTCGAAGTGTTAAAGCACTTTGGCGTCATTTCATCCGCATTTTTCAAGCTCAAGAATATACTTCAGAAAGACCCGCCTGAACTGCTAATCCTGATCGACTACCCCGGTTTTAATCTGCGGCTGGCAAAAGTGGCCAAAAAAGCCGGAGTGAAAGTTCTGTATTATATCAGCCCGAAGGTATGGGCCTGGAAAGCGGGCAGAATCAGAACTATTGCCGCAACAGTCAGCCGGATGGCGGTCATTTTTCCTTTTGAAGTCCCCCTGTACGAAAAAGCCGGGGCTCCTGTTTCGTTTGTCGGACATCCGATGCTTGATCTGGTGAATGTCAGGATGAACCGGGTAGAGGCGGCATCAAGCTTTAATCTCGATCCATCGCGAAAGATCATCGGCCTTTTTCCAGGCAGCCGCAGAAGCGAGATAGAGCGTATCCTGCCGGCAATCATTGCTGCCGCGGCATTGCTGCAGAAGCGTTTTCCTGATATCCAGTTCGTCCTGCCGCTGGCTTCGACTCTCACTGAAGACGATATTAATCCGCATCTGCAACGCAGCGGCATAACGCCGGTTATCACCCGCCACAGGATTCATGATCTGATCAGGGCATGTGATGCAATTATTTCAGTATCCGGTACGGTAACATTGGAGATTGCCCTTATCGGCACACCGATGGTCATTATCTACAAGCTTGCCCCGTTTACCTACCAGGTAGCGAAGCGGGTGGTAAAAATCGAGCATATCGGACTGTGCAACATAGTCGCCGGCAGGGGCCTGGTCAGGGAACTGATTCAGGGACAGGCCAACCCTGAAGCAATTGCAGCCGAGATCACTACCATCATTACGGATGCAGCCTACCGTACGGCAATGACTGCGGAACTGGCAACAATCCGGGGCAAACTCGGCGGGGGGGGAGCGGCGGTGCGGACTGCATCATTGGCGCTCGATCTCATCAACAGCGGCCGCGACCCCGCAGAGGCTGGCGACAAACCGTGAAACGAATCATCTGGGCAATTCAAGCCGCTCTCTTCTACCTGTTTACATGGTTGGTAGCCGGACTCCCCCGCTCTCAGACGATCCGGATCGGCACAGCAATCGGCACATTTCTGTTTAATGTTCTCCACTCGCGCCGAACGATCGCAATTGACAACATTCGCCAGGCGCTCCCCTTCATGAAGCGCCACCCCCTCTGGACAGGCGCATTTGAAACTGCTGAAGAGATAACACTGGCAACATTCCGGAACCTGGGAATTTCAATCGTAGAGGTATGTCGACTGTACCACGGTAAAGGCAGCAAAGTTATTGATTCTATTGAAGTCAGAGGGGGCGATAACCTCAGGCCGGCCCGTGAAAAGAAAAAAGGGCTGATTTTTATAGGGGGGCATTGCGGCAACTGGGAACTGATGTCACTATCCTTTAAGAAGCTGTTCAACGAGAATGTCTGGGCCATCGTCCGTCATCAGAAAAATCCGTATCTGAATGCCGTAGTAGAAAAAATGCGCATGAGTTACGGCAACAAGGTGATTTATAACAAGGCCGCATTAAAAAAGATCCTCAGCGTTATTAAGAACGATGGCGTAATCGGCATGCTGGCAGATCAGGCAGTGTTTGAAAACAACGGCGTTCTCATTGAATTTCTTGGCAGAAAAGCCCTGGCCAACAAAGCCCCGGCTGTCATAGCCCACAAAACCGGAGTCCCGCTCGTTCCGGTTTTCATACACCGCGAAGGAAATCGGCACGTTCTTACGATTCATCCAGAGCACATATTGTGCGGAGACCGTACAGAAGACGGCATCGGGCGGGATATCCAGGCATTGGCACACTATCTGGAAGATTTTGTCTGTGCCCACCCGGCAGACTGGTACTGGGTGCATCGCCGCTGGAAACGTGCCGGGCAAAGCACCTTAGACAACGGCACAATGTGAACCATGTTTTTCTTCGCCTACAACATACTCTCCACCTTGCTGCTGGTCCCGGTGTTTCTGTTCAATATCTACCGGTCCATCCGACTCGGGTGGCCATTGGCGATCGCAGAACGGTTCGGTTTTGTGCCGCAGAGCAAACTGTCAGAAATATCGGGGCGGCCGGTTATCTGGCTTCACGCCGTTTCTGTTGGTGAAATAATAGCCGCCAGGCCCCTGCTGAAAGCTCTCCGTCGTCGCTACCCGGGTCATGCCATCGTTGTGTCGAATACGACTGAAACCGGAAAAGCAACCGCCTCGGGATTTGCCGAAATTGACCTCTGCCTGTACTTTCCATTCGACTTTCTACCTTCGGTGCGCGCCATGCTTAACTCTGTCGGGCCGCGCATCATCATCATCATGGAAACCGAGATATGGCCCAACTTTTGTCGTGAAGCCGCCAGGAAGAATGTCCCGCTTCTGTTGGCAAACGGCCGCATCTCGGACCGTTCATTCCGACGCTATCTGCAATTCAGCTGGTTTTTCCGCCCTGCCCTGCGCTGTTTTTCGGCAGTATGCATGCAGTCGGAGGTCGGCCGCCAGCGGATCACCGCTATCGGCGCTGATACGGAAACAACCATAGTCACCGGCAACCTCAAGAACGACATCCCCTCTCATCAGACGAGTGAAGAAGAGCGCAGACGCTTGCGCGTCCAGTATTACATCCCGGAGGATAGCTGTGTAGTGACTGCCGGAAGCACCCGCGAAGGCGAAGAGCAGTATATCGTTTCGGCATATAAGGAGCTGTCTGCAGAGGCCGGCAATCTATTCCTCGTCCTCGTACCCCGCCACCCGGAGCGGACTGCGGAAATTGCCAAGCTGCTTGAGGACGCCGATCTGCGCTACAAAAAGCGTACAGCGCTGTCAGACGACCATACAACGCTGCGCTGCGGAGAGGTGTTACTGGTAGATACCGTCGGCGAGATGATAAATCTGTATTCACTGGCCGATATTGCGTTTGTCGGCGGCAGCCTTGTACCGCTCGGCGGTCACAATCTCCTGGAACCTGCGTCAGTCGGCGTACCGACCGTTTTCGGTCCTCACATGGCCAATTTTCGTGAAATTGAGGCACTGGTTCTGCAGTACGGAGCCGGCATACAGGTACAGACTCCTGAAGAGTTGACGGGGTCATTCCGGGCGCTGATTACAAGCAGTGAACTGCGAAGTGTCCTGGGACAGAACGGCCTTAAATTAATGCGTGCTAACGGCGGGGCAACGGAGCGGCACATGGAAGTCATAACCGGATATTTATGAGTGTATCGTATCAAACATATTGGAGAGGGATTGCCTCCGGCAGTCATATCGGGCTGCTTGATACGATTGTGCTGCTGCTTCTGAAGCCGTGGGCATTGCTGTATGCGTTAGCCCAGCAATTGCGGGTGCGGTTGTACCAGCATGGCATGTTGAAAACAGAGCGGCTCCCCCGACCGGTGGTTTCAATCGGCAACGTAACCGTCGGAGGAACAGGGAAAACTCCGGTAACAGCCTACATTGCACGGATTCTTCTGGCACGGGGATACAAGGTGGCTGTGCTTTCCCGCGGCTATGGCGGGTCACTGGAGGGGCAGACCTGCGTGGTCAGTGACGGAGCCGCAATTATGCTGAGCGCTGCAGAGTGCGGAGACGAGCCGTATCTGCTGGCATCGACGGTTCCTGGACTTATGGTCGTTATCGGTACAGACCGGCATGTCTCCGGGCAGACCGCCATACAGCAGCTTGACCCGGACATACTCCTGCTGGACGACGGATTCCAGCATCTGCGCCTGCATCGAGACCTGAACATTCTGCTGTTGGATTTTTCCCTGCCGTTCGGCAACGGCTGGACACTGCCTGCCGGAATATTGCGAGAGCCACCGGCTGCAGTCAGACGGGCAGATCTGGTGATTTTTACGCGCACTCCCGAAAATGCGGACTTAAACATAGATATTGGGGAAATTCCCCGTTGTCTGTCCAGCCACACGATTGTCGACCTGCTCCCTCTCGGCAGCCATTCACCGGTTCCTTTTTCCCACTGCCTCGGCCATACCGTGCTTGCCTTTGCCGGCATTGCCGATCCTGAATCGTTTTTTGCGGGACTGCGCAGCCTGGGGCTGAATCTGGTACACACCATCTCCTTTCCGGATCACGTTATCTACAATCGGGAACGGTGCGCTGAGATAGCAGATGCAGTGCGGACAAACGGAGCAGACTTCATCGTCACAACGGAAAAAGACGGGGTGAAATTGGAAGGTTTAACGCAGGATTGTGCGATGCGCACACTGCTCGCCCGGTTGGGGTTGACGATCGACAATCCCGCCCGCCTTGGCGGATTGCTGGATAAACTGCTACAGCCTCACGAGGCGTAGCATGACCGCCATACCTGAACTTTTTCGAGCACATCGCTCACCGCGATTCGCGGCATCCGGTCGGCCCGATTCTCCATCGAGACAGGATAATCTTCGCCCGGGTCACCGTAGGCGTCGACCATCAGGTCGTTGAACTTCCGGTACGGCCCGACCCGTTTCGGATTGGAATACCCCATCAGAGACACAACCGGCCGATCAAGCGCAACCGTGATATGCAGCGGACCGGTATCAAGCGAGATCACCAGCGCCGCCCCATCCAGAATACCGACCAGCCCGCGTAACCCGCCATTACCCAACGCGCTCAAAGGTGGCTGTTTCGCCCGTGCCATGATGATCCGCTCGCACTCAACTTCAACCGGCGAGCGCCCGCCCACGAGAATCGGCTGCAGGCCAAAATCGGAATAAAGGGCGTCGCAGAGTTCCGCCCACCGTTCAGGAAGCCAGTTTTTCTGGAGTTTGCTGGTTGCGACAACTAGCGGCACTGCCGGACGGTCAACAGTAGCGTAAAACGAGCGCTGCCAGGCACGTTCCTCCTCGTTCCACGGTCCGAGCCCCCAGGTGACAGGGGCTGTCGGCGCCCCCAGCCAGTCGCAAAATTCAAGGTACTGATCCTGTACATGTTGCATCGGATGGGGGGGAATGCGGTCCGTGGTAAACAGCCAGTTAAGATCACGGGCACGGGCAAAATCGAAGCCGAGCTTCACTGTGGCGTTGATGAATGATGTGACAATATTTGCCTTGAAATACACCTGCAGATCAAGAGCAAGATCAAACTTCCGGGACCGCAACTGCTCGCGAACATCCAGAAAGCCCCGGATACCCTTGCTGCGATCAAAAAGGATAATTTCATCAACCAGCCGGTGACCGCGCACCAGCATTGCCGGACCTTGCTGCAGTATCCAGGTTACCTGCATGGCAGGATTCGCCCGTTTGAGGGCATGCAGAACCGGCAAGACATGCACCGTATCACCAACGGCACTCATCATGACGATGCAGACACGGTCTGTGGCAACTCGCATTATATATTCTCCCCTGTAAGATCGGCCAGATACGCCAGCGAATTTTCGTCTAAATCAAGCCCCCACCGATCCCGCCATTTGCGGGCGGATCGCACCAGACGCTTGAAATTGCGGACGGCAACGTCGTCGCCGCCGGGAAACGTCACCCGGTCCACGTCGAGGAGGTACGCGGCCCGATCAGCACCACTGCGGGTAATGTAGATGTTTTTGAGATTCAGATCTGCGTGCCAGGCCCCGGCAGCTGCAAGTAAGTTCAGTAACCGCGCCACGGCCGCCAACAGCACATTGCATTCTTCTTTGCTCTCCTTCTTCCAGGCGGCAGGCAGATCATCTCCCTCCGGCAAACGCCGTGTCATGACGTCGCTCCGGGCAAATACCCCGCCAGTTGGATAGATGGCATAGGCAATCACTTCCGGCGTTGGGACCCCCGCAGCAGCAAGCCGCAAGGATGTTGACAGTTCGAGCGGAGCCCGCGTAGGGGATAGAAAATACTCTCCGGTAAAACCGTGCAGCAGTCCGCCGTGACGGTTTCTCCGGACAACCACCGGGGTGGCAGGGATCGTCGGCAGATCAACGGAGTAAATGACACCGCGCCCGTGCAGTTCTTCTCTTACAGGCTGCAGAGCGGCCCATTCGTGAAGAGTCCCGCAAGTAAGTGCCGTTGCAACCGTCGAAGCGGCCCAGTCAAGAACAACGGCCCGGCACCCCTTTACTTCAAGCTGGACGTAGCCATAACGTTGCAGATCGGATTCATGTAGGTCTGGATGAGAAATGGAAGGCGTCATTGGTCTCAAAGGGGTGATAAGAATTATTTTATAGTATCGATGATGAATTTATCTGCCGGTTGTAAATATCATTCATATCAAAGCAGCGTCAACATGAAACTGGAAGAATATCAGCTACAGGAGTTGCATTTTGCTTCAAAAACAGTGTTACTTGTGGCATATTGTCCAATCATTTAATTTACCATGGATACTATGCTGCCACTTGAATTATTACAGATACTCGCGTGCCCGGTCTGCAGTGGAGAACTGACTCAGATCGAAGACGGTCCATCTCTTTACTGTAAATCATGCGGCAGGGACTATCCAATTGTTGAAGGCGTTCCGATTTTACTTCCGAATCACACTGTCACCACTTCTTGATGCCAGCAGTCTACTAACTAAATCCATAAGGCCCTATAACATGTCTGTATTCAAAAGATTAATGTTTTACATGAAACCCTACTGGTGGCGCATTCTTGTTGCTGGGCTGGCCTCGTCAGCATATGGCGGCCTCGACGCAACTTTTGCGTGGATG
>JAQUCU010000208.1 GCA_028686055.1 Desulfuromonadaceae bacterium | reverse complement strand
CGAGCGTTTGTGGGGCAGCAGATTTTCCTCCATCCCGACCAGCCACACATGGCTGAATTCGAGCCCTTTGCTGGAGTGGAGCGACATCAGCGTAACGGCATTGGTGCCGTGCTCCTTGCCATCCTCGGACGGTTTGTCCTCATCCATCAAGGAAATCCGTTCGAGGAATGCCGACAGTGTAGCCTTGGGGGCCTGCTCTTCGTAAGCCGCCAGAGAGTTGACCACCTGCTCGATATTCTCGATCCGCTTGCGGGATTGTTTGGCATCGTTCAGGGTCCGATACAGTTCATCCTCAATGCGCAACCTGTTGAAGAGTGTATTTACCTGCGTTCCCATGTTGTGGCTGGTGAAACCGGCCATAACCTCTTTCATCATGGCGTGGAATGCGATCACCGTTTTTCGGCATGACGGTGAAAGCTCATCGATTTCACCCGCACGCCCCAGTGTTTCAAACAGCGGCACGTCATGATCCATTGACCACTGGTTCAGTTTTATCAGCGTCGTATCGCCGATTCCCCGGCGGGGAAAATTGATGATGCGCAGCAGCGAAGCTTCATCGCTCGGGTTGTCGATCACCTTGAGGTAGGCGATCGCATCCTTGACCTCCTTGCGCTCGTAGAACTGCTGCCCGCCGATCACGACATAGGGAATGCGTTCCAGGCGCAGTTTCTCCTCAAAGGCCCGGCTCTGGGCGTTGGAGCGATACAGAATGGCCAGATCGGACCAGCGCAGCTTTTCCCGATACTGCTCCAGCATGATCTGTTCCACCACCAGCGCAGCCTCCTCTTCCTCGCTGCCGGCAACGATCAGATCGATTTCACGCCCCTTGCCGCCGGCAGTCCAGAGCGCCTTGTCCGTGCGCAGCTGGTTGTTCCTGATGACGCTGTTGGCTGCTTCCAGAATTGCTCCGGTGGAGCGGTAGTTCTGTTCCAGTTTAATCGTCACGCAGCCGGGGTGATTCTGGGCGAAGTTGAGGATGTTCTGCACCTCCGCGCCGCGCCAGCCGTAGATGGACTGGTCGTCATCGCCGACGACACAGATATTGCCGTGTTTTTGGGCCAGCAGTGAAATCATCAGATACTGCGAAGCGTTGGTATCCTGATATTCATCGACCATGATGTAACGGAAACGTTCCTGCCAGTGGCTGAGGATGGCCGGTGTAGTTTGCAGCAGGCGCACGGAAAGCATGATGATGTCATCGAAGTCAATGGCGTTGAACCCTTTCAGCAGTTCCTGGTAGCGTGGGTACACCGCTGCTACCGCAATCTCCAAAGGGTCGTTCCGGTCCGGGGTGAACTCCTTCGGCCCGATCAGGCGGTTTTTCAGGCCGGATATGTGCCAGAGAATCCGGTCCGGATCGATCTTTTTCGGGTCGATGTCACGCTCGCGAACGGCCTGGCGTATGACTCCGGCCTGGTCAGACGTGGAGTAGATCGAAAAATTCTGCTTGAAGCCGAGCGCCCGGATGTCGCGTCGCAGGATGCGGACGCCGAGCGAATGGAAGGTCGAGATGACGATCCCTTTGGCGATGGGGCCGGCCATGCCGAGCACCCGCTCGTTCATCTCGCGGGCGGCCTTGTTGGTGAACGTTACCGCCAGGATGTTTTCAGCAGGAACACGCAGGTCTTTCAGCAGGTGGACGATGCGGGTGGTGATTACCTGGGTCTTGCCGGAACCGGCCCCGGCAAGGAGCAGCAGGGGGCCTTCGACCGTATTGACGGCGCGTTGTTGTGGTGGATTCAATCTTTTCATAAGCATAAATGTAGCACGGAGTGCAGCTGTGAGGCAATTTTGTTTCATGGCCGGGGCTCTACCGGGTGGTCATGACTTTGGCAGTCATGTGTATTCAGACAATAAAACTACTGGCAATAGTGGATCTGTTTTGATATATTCAGATAATAGAATACATACAGAGGAGTGAGGTCATGAAGATTACCGATGCGGCTAAGACAGCTCTGAAACCGATTCTGGCCCAGAACCCCGGCAAGGTGTTGCGGGTGGTGTTTGAAGGCTTTGGCTGAGGCGGACCCCGCCTGGGGCTGGCTCTGGATGAGCCGGGTGAAAATGATAACAGGTTAAATCTGAACGGTATTGATTTGCTTGCTGAAAAAAGTCTGGACTCCTATCTGGATGGGCAGATGATTGATTTTATCAGCTCAGGTTTCAATAAAGGCTTTATAATCTCTTCGGAGTCTGGTTCTTCATGCGCTTAGGGCATGAGCAAACAGAGTGAAAAAACGGGGAGGCCGGATGCGGCCTCCCCGTTTCAGCTTTTATATCTGCAGCCGGAACATTCGCCGTTATTCCCCTTTTTAACAGAGACACGCTACGCTGCCGGTTGCCACCAGCCGTGGTAACTGAACGGGGCATGGTGGCTGAGATGAACCTTTGCCAGCGGCCCGTCAACCAGATGCTCCGCATCCAGTACCGCCAGGAAACTCTTTCTGGTGTGACTGTCATAGACCAGGCTCAATACCCATCCCGGTTCCTCTGATGCGTGCGGCGCGTAGCGAAAACCGGGCTTGGGAACGAACACCGGTTCGCTGCAGTAGTTTCCATCGCCGAAATCACAGCTCGTTGTCCTTCCGCTTTCCATATCCACCCGTACCAGGTATGACCAGAAAAACTCTCCCGGCCGTGTCTTGCAGAGATAGGCGAAGCGGTAGCCGCTACAGCGGTGTTGTTCGTTTATCCGCGGCCATTCATAGCTCCCCTTGTCGAGCAGTTCTTCCCGTGCGGTCCGCTTGGCTGGATCGATCCGGTAGCGCCGCAGTTCACCCGGGAAGGCAAAATTGCCGGTTCGTCCGGCCATGACGGCCGAGATAACCGGGTCCGAGCCGACGAAATGGTCCGGATTGTCGTAACCGACAAAGTCTGCGATGATCGCTCCGCTCACTTCAAAGGAATTGACCGAGTGCCACATGTAGTGGGCCTCCGCAGGTATGAAAACCGGCTCACCGCTGCCGTCGCGCGGCAGCACCATCAGCAGATTCCCCTTCTCGGGCCGCCAGCGGAGCGAATCCGCAATGCTGCGCAAACCAAGCAGAAACCCCCAGAACTTTATTTCAACCGGCTGCAGGCTTACAACCAGGTGCCGCTCCGAGACGAACCAATCGTGCAGGTATACGTAGCGCGGCATGGGGATAGCCCGGTGCAGTTTTAGTCCTCCGTCAGCAGAAAAAACAGTGAAATGTATGGCAGGGTTGGGGCCGTAGCGCAGCCCGAAGTGCAGCCATTCGCCGCTGTGTGGATCCAGTTTGGGGTGGGCGGAGTAGATGGTGAAACCGTCTGCAAGCCCCAGCCGGCTCTGGCCGACTGTCTCCAGGGTGATCGGGTCGAGCTCGAACGGCAGGTTCGATTCATCAAAGGCGTAGAGCCGACCTCTCCAGATATAGACCGAGACGCCGGCCTGGCTGAGGAGTCTGCCGCCAGACCAGAAATTTGCCAATAAACCGCCCGGTGCCTGGGTGCTCCAGGTGGGATAGATGAAGGTGCCGGCCGCAGACTCCTCGACGAATTTCCGGGTGCGGACAAAACGGTTCCGGTACTGCACTCCCTGGCCGTGGAAACGGAACGCCTGCACCATGCCGTCGCCATCCAGCAAGGTTCGCTTGCGTAGTCCGCCTCGGTCGAACAGGCCTGGTCCGTTGCGATAGAGTGTCCCGCGCAGGGTGTCCGGCAGACGCCCTTCCAGTACGGCCTCGTAGACGTGTTCTTCACGGAGGGATGTGGCAAGGCCGAGCCACGGCCGGTCCGGGCCGCCGAAATCCGGAAGGACATCCTTTCGCAAGGGCGGGCTGACGGCGCATCCGGGCATGGCCAACGAAAGCAGTGCGCCGCCGGCAAGATGCAGAAATTCACGGCGTCGGATCATGGGATATCAACTCCTGTATGGTACCCACTATACCACCGCCCGCACGGAGTTCAAGGATAACGGTTCGGGCCAGCTCCCAATCCTTGCGGTTGGGCGGAAATGATGTACTATTGATCAGGTAAAACATCCATTCTCATCAGGGAGCCTTTCAGTGCCAGAAACAGAAAAAATCAAGTCGCCTGAGCAATTAACAGATGATGACGTCAGCAGTTCGGCCTCTGTCGCTGGCGAACCTGACACCACTAAGACCGTCAAGCCGAAGGGTGTTAAATCAAAGGTCGCCAAACAGAAAGCTGCCAAGTTGAAGGCGGTCAGTATAAAAAATGACAACTCCTCCGCTTCCCAGGCGAAAAGCAGCAAAGCGAAGTCCTCAAAACGTATGCCTGTCAAAACGAAGGTCACTGATAATGCAGGTGTGGATGCTCCTGCCCAGTTCGATCTGCACGACAGCCAGTGGTATTTGAACCGGGAGCTGACCTGGCTGTCGTTCAATCGCCGTGTACTGCACGAAGCCGAGGACTTGCGCACGCCGCTGCTGGAACGGCTCAAATTCATTGCCATCGTCAGCAGCAATCTGGACGAGTTTTTTATGAAACGCATCGGCGGCCTTAAACAGCAGATTGGTGCCGGGATGCGGGAACTGACGCTCGACGGCCGCACAGCA
>JAQUCU010000207.1 GCA_028686055.1 Desulfuromonadaceae bacterium | reverse complement strand
CGATCTCCCCCGTACCGCCGTAAGGGCCATTCCTGCCGGCCTGATCAGCAAGGGGTGGACGCTGGCCTTCATCGTGGCAGCGACCGCCCTGATGATGTTTGCCGCCCATATGCTCAATCCTCTCTGCCTCAAACTCGCGCCGGTTGCCCTGTTTTTTCTTGTGCTCTATTCCTATTGCAAGCGTTTCACTGCACTGGCCCACATCGTGCTCGGAATCTGCCTTGCAGCGGCCCCGATCGGGTCCTGGATAGCGATTCGCGGCACTATTGACCCACCGGCTCTGCTTCTGGGCGGGGTGGTACTGTTCTGGGTGTCGGGGTTTGATATCCTCTACGCCCTCCAGGATCTGGAATTCGACCGGTCGGCAGGGCTGCATTCGATTCCGGTGCTTCTGGGCGTAAACGGTTCTCTCTGGGCCTCCCGGTTCTTCCATATCGTCATGGTCGGGCTGCTCGCTACACTGTACAACCGCATGAATCTCGGGCCGATCTTTCTGGCCGGCATCCTCGCAACAACGGCCATGCTGCTGTACGAACACTGGCTGCTGCGAGACGGAAACCTGAAAAAGCTTGATGCGGCGTTTTTCAACATGAACGGATACATCAGTGTTGCCGTTGTGCTGTTTACGGCGGCTGATGTCCTGGCGAGGTAACCTATGGAACAAAAACACATTTTTGTCGCACTGACCGGCGCATCCGGATCGATGTACGGACTCCGCCTGGCAGAGCAGCTCTCTCTGAACGGATTCCAGGTGACGTTCTGTGCCAGCTGCAGCGGCACGGCCGTCTGCCGTGAAGAGACAGGCCTTGACCTCTCCGGTGATCTGGATAAAGCGCTGCAGCGGCTTTATGACCATCTCGAAGTAGATTCCGGCATCAGCCTGGTACATCCCGATGATCTGTTCTGCAGTGCCGCCAGCGGGTCGTCCGCTCCGGATGCGATGGTGGTCTGTCCCTGCAGTATGGGCACGCTGGGGAGGATCGCCGGCGGGATCTCCGGTAACCTGATCGAACGGGGCGCAGACGTCATGCTCAAGGAGCGCCTCCCGCTGCTGCTGGTCCCCCGGGAAACGCCCCTTTCCGATATCCACCTGGAGAACATGCTGAAGCTTTCCCGCGCCGGTGCACGCATAATACCGGCGATGCCGGGCTTTTACGGCAGACCGGAAGCGGTACTTGATCTGGTCGATTTTGTCGTCGGTAAGGTGCTGGATCAGCTGGGGATCGGGAACGACCTGTATACCCGTTGGGGAGCAGAGTGACCCGTTATACAGATGCCTGACACGTACCTTCCCCCACATATAGCTTCATATCTGAGGAAACGGGCGGCAGGTGATCCGTGGAGGATCTGCGTGCCCCCTTCCCGCGGTTTCTCCGGCGCCGTGGTCATCCCCGCGCTGGCAGAAGCGGCCAATCTCCCGCAAACCCTGGAGTCCCTTTCCCGCAACCCTGTCGATCTGCTGGATCAGTTCATGATACTGGTCGTAGTCAATCAGCGCGCCGACTCATCAGACCTGGAAACAGCCGACAATCGTGAAACGCTGAAAAACCTGCCGCTCTTGAAGGAGCATTACGGCCTTGACAACCTCTTCTGGGTGGATGCCGCTTCAGAAGAGAGCACATTGCCAGCCAGACAGGGTGTCGGCCTGGCACGCAAGATCGGCCTTGACCTGGCTCTTCCACACCTTGATTACCGCGCAAGTGACCCGCTCCTTATCTGCCTCGACGCCGACACGCTGGTCCAGCCGGACTATCTCCCCGCCATAACCCGACATTTTACCGGTTCATCGACAGGCGGCGCCAGCATTCCCTATTGTCACCGCCCGGCAGCCGAACAGACGGGACAGGCTGCCATTGACCGTTATGAGCTTTTCCTGCGTGTCTACGTGCTCGGCCTGGAGCTGGCCGGTTCCCCCTATGCCTTCCACACCGTCGGCAGTGCGATGGCCTGCCGGGCATCGGCTTATGTTGCTTCAGGCGGGATGAACCGCCGTCTTGCCGGAGAAGATTTCTACTTTCTGCAGCAGGTTCACAAAACATCCGGTGTCGTGCCGCTGGCTGGAACAACCGTCCACCCCTCTCCCCGTTCATCACACCGTGTCCCCTTCGGGACCGGCCGCTCTGTGGGGGACATGCTGGCCGGGGGAACGGAGCACCTGCTCTTCTATCAGCCGGTTGTTTTTTCGATCGTGGGGGAGTGGCTGGCGTGTGTCGCGGAAAATTCCGCGGCAGGAGCAGCAGAGGTACTGAGCCGTACCGCCCGGATTTCGCCGGTTCTGCATGATGTCATGGAGCAGAATGGCTTTCGGGATTCATGGGAAAATCTGAAGAAAAACAACCGGGAGGGCGAGAAGTTGACGGCTGCGTTCCACGGCTGGTTTGACGCCTTCCGCACCATGCGGCTGATTCACGAACTGAGTGACCGGGCCTATCCCCGTATCACGCCGGAGGAGGCGGTAGCGCCGCTGTTTGAGCGCGCCGGGCATGCAGCACCCGATACCATTGGGGGACAACTGGAATTGCTGCGGAGGCTGCAGGGAGTGGTATAAACAGTTACCGGCAGTTTTGTTGACTTCATCATCAACATCATGCGACGACAGGCGCATGCCGGAAGCATCAAACGCATGGAGGCAGCGGATGGCATTTACACCGGTGCGGCCTACCGATTCAATAGCCAGCGCGAGAAAGAGTGAAGGAACGGATCAAGGCTCTGGAGGCCGTGTCGAGCTGATCCCGGTAATATAAATCGTTATATCGCCGTTAGGTTTGCGGACAGTTATTTCATCATCAACCTTTTTGTGCAGCAGCGCCTGACCGACCGGAGAATCGAGGCTGATCCTGCCGATGCTGACATCTATTTCATCCGGACCGACCAGCTGATAACAGCGCATATCTCCCGTTTCCTCTTCGTATGTGACCCAGCAGCCGAACGTGACCTGCTTCGGATTCAGCGGGACCGAAGCCACCTTCAGCACTTTCAGCCGCGAGGTCAGGTGTTTCAGCTTCCGGTCTATCTCGCGCAGCCTTTTTTTGCCGTAGATGTATTCGGCATTTTCCGAACGGTCACCTTCCGCTGCCGCGTCAGAAACCCCTTGAACCACCTTGGGTCGTTCCACTTTCCACAGATAATCATACTCTTCACACAGTTTTTTCAGCCCTTCAGCAGAAATCAGATTCGTCATTTAAACAGCTCCGGTAATGCAGAAAGAAACAGCCCGCGCAGGCGGGCTGTCTAGATGAGAATATAAGGTCGAGTTACTTTGCGACGTCGAGCAGCTCCACATCAAACAGAAGGGTTGCATTCGGGGGAATGACTCCGCCGGCGCCCCGCGAACCATAGCCGAGCCGGGAAGGAATGATAAGCTTGCGCTTGCCGCCGACCTTCATCGTCATGACACCTTCATCCCACCCGGGAATAACCTGGCCGACACCGATCGTGAACGAGAACGGCTCGTTGCGGTCAACCGAGCTGTCGAACTTTTTGCCGTTTTCAAGTGTCCCGGTGTAGTGCACCTTGACCTGCCTGCCTGCGACCGGTGACGCACCCCTGCCGACTATGACATCGATGTACTTGAGGCCGGAGGCGGTGGTCACAGTTTTTGCACCACCCTTCTTTGCCGCTGGCGGTGCGGCAAAGACAGGGACAGCAAGCAGAGCGGCCAACATGACTGATGCGAAGATTGTGGTGAAATGCCTCATGTGCAGAGACCTCCTGATCCGTTTATTTGAAACTTTGGTAAGGATAAATGGTTTCGCTCCCGCTGGCAACAGGGATTTTGTCTGACAGAAGGACGGCGCCACCTCTGAAGTGGTCAATGACAGACTGTATCATCTCCGCAGTCGGGATGCTCCCCCTGTTTTACCGCTGGCAGCTCCGCCTACCTACCGGTGAAGAACCCCCTGATATCCCGTCCCATCTGTCTGAATGCAGCACCGGTTTTTCTGCCGGCATCCCGAAACCACTCACCCACCGGCCGGCTGACTTTCTTCGCCTCTTCCCCGGTTTTCTCCCCGATTTCCTTGAATCCCTGGCCGACCTCCTTGCCACCCTCCTTGAAGGCGTGACCGGTTTCCTTGCCCGCCTCCTTGAAAGCCTGGCCTGCTTCCTTTCCTTTTTCCTTGATTGAGGTATCGGCCAAAACCGTGGTGACCAGGGAAAGTGCTATGACAACAGCCAACAGTATTTTTTGCATGGAAGCCTCCTGGAAACATTAACGCTTATTTCACCGTCTTCATTATAGACCAATCCATAAAGTCTGCAGCAAGTTGCACGTGTTATAACATGGATAGCCATAAAGGATACATGAAAACTCTTTAAGCGGCTACTTATTGTTATTTATTGCAATACTGCCTTGCAGAGTTGCCGGTGTTTCATGTATCCTCGTTCGTTGAATATTACCGAAAGGATCACCCATGCTTGAAGCGAATCTGATAACTGAACTGACGTCTATTGTCGGTTCCGACAATATAACAACCGCCAAACACGATATGATCTGCTACGGCTATGATGCCACCCAGATGGAGTTCCTGCCTGATGCGGTTGTCCACCCGGCAAATGCCGAAGAGGTCTCGGCGA
>JAQUCU010000206.1 GCA_028686055.1 Desulfuromonadaceae bacterium | reverse complement strand
AAGATAACAGGCTGATTTAAATATTGTTTACTGGATGAATTTTTTTTGGCCAGTGATGTGATTTTAACATTACAAAGGTTATATGGTCTGGCAGGATGAACATTAAACGTGACTATTACTGCCGCCCCAAAGTCAGAGCGGCATATAGGCGCACTGCAGGCATTAGCCGTTTTTCCAGACATCCAGGTTAGGGGATTGGCGGTAATCGTTGATACCGTCCGTCAGGGTTCAAATATTCGCTTTATTTATCCACTAAATACATATACACAAACATCACTCTATGTTACGGGATTAAAATTGTTCATGATACTCAACAATTCGAAACGCTGGTTCAATGGCGGAATGAGGTTGAGCTTCTGATGAAACGCCTAATTCTCCTCATACTCGCCCTGGCGACCCTGCTTCCATCAATGGCCCAGGCTTACGACATCCTGGTACTCCAGAGCCGCCGTGATCCGGCTTACGAGGATGTCCTGACGGGCTTCCGCAGCGTGCACAGTGACTCTCTGCGAGTGATAGTACTGTCAGACTACGCCGGAGTGGACACTGTCCGGATCGTGCGCGAGGATCGCCCCAGAGTGATACTGGCCATTGGTGAAGCCGCCCTGGCAGCGGCCCGCAAGGTCAGGAACACTCCGGTGGTCGCCCTGATGTCCCTCGGGATTACTAATCAAAGTGCTTCATACCCTAACCTGACCGGCATTACGATGTTCGCTCCACCGGAACGCTATATCAGCATGTTCAGGAGCATGAAAACCAGACGCGTCGGCATAATCTACAATCCGGCCAAAAGCGGCTGGTATCTGCGCCTGGCCCGCCAGGCTGCCGGAGAAGCCGGCATAGCTCTGGTACTCCGGGAGGTTTTCACACCAAGAGAGACAATCGAAAGGCTGGCGGAGCTGACAGGCAAGGTAGATGCCCTCTGGATGCTGCCCGACAGCACGGCGGTTACCCGGGGAACAACCGAGGCCTATTTCCGCTTCGGCCAGGAGCAGAATGTCCCGGTGGTCTCCTTTGCCGTCAATTATCTGGGACTGGGTGCGTCTGCGATACTTGACATAGATCGGCTTGCCATGGGACGCCAGGCTGACACCATGGTTGCGGATATCCTGAAAGGCAAACGTATTGAGAACATACCGCTCGGTTTTCCCAAAGACATAAGGCTCAAGATCAATCCCAGCGTATTAAAACACCTGAACATTGCCATTAGTAATTGAGATTCCCGGTTGCAACTGCAGTCAAGCCATGATATCAGTTCTTTAATCTTGCATCGCGCTGAATAGCCACAACACAATAAGCCCTTTGAGGGGATTGGCGCCATGCCACTGTGTACCCGATGGTCTAATTTTTCCACCAGCTTCCAGTTCAAACTCTTCTCCATCTTCACCCTGCTGACGTTTTTGATAGCCTCCCTGCTGAGCACTCTTTACATCATCACCGAAATACGTGCAACACGCCGCATCGCCACCGAACAGCTCCAACTGCGGGCACAGCAACTGGCCGGTTCCGTCCGGCTCCCTCTATATGCCGAAAACCGAGAAGCGCTGCACCTCTTGGCTAAGCAGGCGGCTCACCCCCCCGAAATCCGGGCAGTGGTGATTACCGCTCCGGACGGGAGGGTACTGGCCAATTTCCATTCACCGGACTATTCCGGACAAACCGGGAACATCATCCAAGCGGTTGAGGTGCGCAGCAATCCCATGGTGGGTTCAGTTGAATCATCGATGACCGGCGGCCCGCATGCCTCCGCAACCCTGATCGGCACCGTGCGCATGGAGCGGGGAACTGCCGACCTGTCACGGACTATCCATCACGTTATCCTGCTCTCCGTCAGCACGGCCATTGCCTTCTGGCTTGCCGTTTCCCTGCTGTGCTTTATGGTCCTGCGGCGGGTGACCCGTTCTTTCAACAACCTTGTGCAAGGCATAGCGGCAATTCAGCAAGACGTTAATTTCACCTCCCGGATAAACATAGAATACGACGATGAACCGGGGAGAGCGGCACGTGCCGTCAACAACCTGGCAAATGCGTTACAGCACCGCGTCGAGGAGAACAGGAGGCTTCAGGAAGAGCGTTTGAATCTTGAGCGGCAGATGTTCCGGGCACAGAAACTGGAAAGTCTCGGGGTTATGGCTGGCGGAATCGCCCACGATTTCAACAACCTGCTGCAGTCGATTTCAGGCAATATCGAGCAGGCTTCATTGATAACTACTGAAGATCCCATGATTAAGAGCTATATCGATCGAGCCATGACATCGACGAAACGTGCAGCACTTCTTACCAACTCGCTGCTGACATATCTAGGCAAGGGCTTAATTGCCAAAAAACCACTGGACCTGAATGAGATGGTCCGGGAAAATGTAGAACTGCTTGCCGCAGCAACCCTGACAGCCGTTCCGATGGAGCTGTCCCTTTCAGAAGAATTGCCTCACGTAATGGCGGATGAGGCGCAGATTCAGCAGGTGGTCATGAATTTAATTATTAATGCTGCGGAATCTATTGATGTGCCGCCCGGCCACATCAGACTCACTACCGGTACCCAGGTGTGCGATGAAATCTGCCTGGCCTCCAGCCTTCTGTCCGAAAAAGCAGAACCAGGGGAGTATGTGTTTCTCGAGGTCAGCGATAACGGCTGCGGTATGAACGAGGAAACCATCCAGCGTCTCTTCGACCCTTTCTTCACGACAAAGTTTACCGGGCGCGGCCTGGGCATGTCAGCAGTCATGGGAATAATAAGAAAACACAGCGGCGCACTGTTTGTGGAGAGTAACCCTGGCAAGGGTACGACATTCAGGGTTCTTTTTCCGGTTTCAAAAACGGTACTGTCGTTGCCTACTGCGCCTCAAACCGCCATTACAGCGCCCTCAGAGTTCTTCCCTCACGCAGTCGGCATGGCACTGGTAGTTGATGATGAAAAGTCTGTCCTCAGGATTTGTTCTACGATGGTAAAACAGTGCGGTTTAACGGTTATCACCGCCTCTGACGGCATTGATGCCGTCACTAAATTTCGCGAACATGCCGATGAGATTGATCTTGTGCTGATGGACATGGTCATGCCGAACATGGATGGAATAGCGGCTATGAGCGAAATGTACAGCATCAGGCCGGACACCAAAGTGATCATTGCGAGCGGGTTCAATAAAGAGGAGTTGAGTGAGCGCCTCGCCGATCACGCCCCTTCCGGGCTCATCCGTAAACCGTACAGCATGAAAACACTCAAGGCAGAAATCCAGAGGGTCATGCTGACGGATTGCTGTTCGCAGTTGTGAATTCAGCACATCAGCCTGCTGAAATAAACATGCATACGTAAAATTATTAACATCCCTGTAGAGATCGATGCCGCACAAGCTCTCCCCCGCGCAGACCACCGGCAGCAGTATTTGTTCATAACATCCACGGTTTTTTTATTACACGCAACAGACTGTTATTGAGGGTTTTTTCCACACAACCTTTGGCACGTTTCGTGTTTACACCTCTTAATGGTTATAAATTCCATTTTGGGACCGATGTCAGTCCAGCACTTGTCATCGGAAAAACGCCATTTGGCACGCAAATGCGGGCTTTGATTGTAGATGCCCCGGATGCACCGGTGGTCACATAGGTTCGCTGGATAGCACGGAACATCCCGGAGACGCTGAGCAGAGGGGGACAGACCATGTCACTGCCGCCACAGCTGCATAAAATATCCGACACCGTATGGGAGCTCCCGGTCACCTTCAAGGAGGGGATGCGGGTGCCGGCGCGCATTATCGCCCCCGAGGTACTGCTGGGAGGCATGGAGGCAGGGGTCTTCGATCAGGCCGCCAACGTGGCCTGTCTCCCCGGCATCATCACCTACTCCTACTGCATGCCGGACGGCCACTGGGGATACGGCTTTCCTATCGGCGGTGTGGCGGCTTTTGACCCGGCAACCGGTGTGATCTCGCCCGGCGGGATCGGCTTCGACATCAACTGCGGCATGCGCCTCTGCCTGACGAACCTGACCGAGGAGGAGGTGCGGCCGCGTATCCGCGAACTGGTTGACGGCCTGTTTTATGCGATTCCAACCGGAGTCGGCTGTACCGGTTTCATCCGCTGTTCGCGCAGCAAATTCCGCCGGGTGATCGAAAACGGCTCACGTTGGTGTCTGGAGAATGGTCTGGCGACCCAGGACGATCTGGATATGACCGAGGAGGGAGGGTGTTTAGCAGGAGCCGATGCCGATGCCTGCAGCGACAAGGCCATCGAACGCGGCTCTGACCAGATCGGCACCCTCGGTTCCGGCAACCACTACTGCGAGATTCAGGTGGCCCGTCCGGAGAACATCTTTGACGACGCGACCGCCCGGGCATTCGGCATCACAATCCCCAACCAGATCGTGATTATGTTCCACTGCGGCAGCCGCGGCTTCGGCCATCAGGTGGCAACCGACTACCTCCAATCCTTCCTAAAGGTGATGACAGCTAAATACGGAATCAAGCTGTACGACCGGGAACTCGCCTGCGCCCCGTTCCGCTCGCCGGAGGGACAGGACTACTTTGCAGCGATGAAATGTGCTGCCAACATGGGTTTCGCCAACCGCCAGATAATCCTGCACCGTATCCACGAGGTATTCTCCCG
>JAQUCU010000035.1 GCA_028686055.1 Desulfuromonadaceae bacterium | reverse complement strand
CACCACCACCGAGGGCCTGCATCAGGCCGGCATAGGCATCAAGGAAATGCGCCTCAACCTGTACTTTTTGCTGAGTCTCTAGCAGGGTCTGATTCTGCGCATTGAGGACGTTCAAATAATCGGTAAGCCCTGCCCGGAAGCTTTTCAAAGCGATGTCATAGGCCCGTTTGGCCAGTGCATTGGCTTTATTGACTTGGGTTCGCTCCTTACCCAGTGAGCGCAGCGTCACAATCTGATCGGCAACATTGTTCATTGCTCGGATCACTGTGTCATTATACGATTCAACCGCAATATCGTAGTCAGCGGTTGAGACGCCCAGCTGGCTCCGCAGCCGTCCCCCATCAAATATCGGCAGAGATAGTGCCGGGCCGAAACCTGCTATCAGCGATCCAGGCGACAGAAACTGGGCGAAACCAAGGGATTGCAGCCCTGTAAACGCATTCAGGTTGATATTCGGATAAAATGCCGCCTTGGCCACGTCAATACTCTTGCCGGCCGCTTCCACTCTCCACCGCTGAGCCACCACGTCAGGGCGGCGCCCCAGGAGGTCTGCCGGGAGGAGATCAGGCAGCTGTACCGGCAGGTCAAAACGAAGGGAAGGACGGCGAATCTGTTCACCATCGCCAGGGCCTTTGCCGGTAAGGGCACTCAGCTGATTGTGCAGCAGCTCGATGGACGCGGAAATCCTCTCGATCTCCGCATGTGCCGCTGGCAACGGCGCCTCTGCCTGGCTCAGGTCGAGCTCGGTTGCAAGCCCCGCCGCAAAGCGCTTCCGCGTAATATCAAAGATCTCCTGGCGTTGTTTCAAGGTTGCCTGAGCGGTTTCCTCCAGCATGCACTGGAGTGACAACTGGACATAAACCCTGACCACCGTCGTTTCAAGGGCGAGCAGGACCTCTTGTGCCTCGGCTGCTGTCACCTGCACGGAGTCCAGCGCTGTGGCAAGAGCACTGCGGTTCTTCCCCCAAAGGTCAAGGTCGTAGGCGAAGTCGATCGTCGCGATGTTGTTCCAGGCCCAGTTCCCTGCATACGGCGCTTTTACAAAGTGATGCTCGGTGAAGCGCTGTTCACTGAAGGATGCCCCACCCTCGATGGTGGGTAGCAATGCCGCTGAAGCGACACCTCTGAGCGCCTGTACTTTAGCAATGCGGGCCTGTGCAACGCGCATGGTCGGGTTTCCCGAGGTCGCATCGGTAACCAGCCGGTCCAGCTGCGGGTCACCGTACATTTTCCACCACTGTTGCGCTGGCCAAGAGACCGCCGGATGTGGCCTCAACATGAGTACGCGACCGGAATTCAGTTGATTGGCATCAATCAGGTGAGAACGGGGAGAAATAGTAGACGGGAAACTGGCGCAGCCGCAGAGGAAAAACATCGGCACGATCTTCAGAAAATCGCAGAATTGAATTTTTATTTGTTCGAAAGACAGAACAAACTCCTGTAAGTTTTATGCATGCTGCAGATTTTGCAGTATTACTGTTTAACCCGCTTCCGGGCGTCATTTACCGTTGCTTCAAGGGTCAGGACGAACCGTCCGAACTGTGCAATTTCAGCGTCGTTAAAGGGACTTAAAAGCTCATTCTCAAGGAGTGTTACGATTTCCCGGATGCGGGCTACGGTCAGTCGTCCCTCCGCAGTCAGGCAGAGGAGCTTCGCACGGCGGTCCGTACCATCTTCCGACCGCTGGACCAGCCCCTTCATTACCAGGGTATCGATGAGGCGGACAATGGATGGCCCCTCGATACCGATGGATGCGGCCAAATCCTTCTGGCGGACCCCGTCCCCGAGGAGGTGGAGATGCAGGAGAGGACGCCAGGTGGCGTCCGTCAGCTCGACAGCCTGAAATTCACTATCCAGAGCCTGGCGCCAGTGACGTGCCAGGAGACCAAGATGGTAAAGGAGGTTGCTGCGGTCGACTTTAGAAGTGGAAATATTCATTTCTAATAGATAGCATGCTAATTATTTTATTGCTACCACTATTTTACAGGTTCTCTTATTACGCCACAACCAGATAACCTTATCGAAACCTTGTCACCTGCGTAACTGAATTCTACCGACCCGTCGAAGAGATAAATGGTCTCGTAACATGCCTGCCAGGTAACTTCCCCCCGGATGAAGGATTATAAGCGTGTTACCGTCGGTTACCGGTGAACCTCAGCAGCATGAGAAAGAGGTTGATGAAGTCAAGGTAGAGCGTCAATGCGCCAAGGATCGCGGGTTTTCTCCCCTCGGTACCCTGGGCGGCCATCGCTTTTATTTTCCAGGTATCGTAAGCGGTCAGGCCGGTGAAGACAAGCACCCCGATACCGGATATGACCCAGGAAACCGCACTGCTACCTACAAAGATATTGACTACGGAGGCAATCACCACACCGATAAGCCCCATAAACAGGAAACTGCCCCATGATGTCAGATCACGCCTGGTCAAATAACCATAGATGCTCATCGCCCCGAACATGCCGGCAGTTGTCACGAAGGTGGAGGTTATCGAGCTGGCTGTGTATGCCAGAACGACAACGGAGAGGGTGATCCCGTTAAGCGCCGAATAGACTGCGAATATAAGCGTTGCCGTCGCCGCACTCAGCCTGTTGATGGCACCTGAAAGTGTGAACACCAGGGCCAGTTCGCCGATCATCAGTCCGTAGAACACAAGCCTGTTACCCAATACGGCATTGAGCAGCGCAGGCGAGGAGAGCGTGGTCAGCGCCATAAAGGCCGTGATGGCCAGTCCGGCACCCATCCAGGCGTATACCTGCCGGATAAGGGTATTCTGTTTCACGACGACTTGAGTTGCGGTACGGGGATACGAGGAATTAAATTCATTCATGGTGATGCTCCCTTTGCTGAAACATTTTTGCGATCCGATCAACACGGCTTTTAAATGAGATCGACTGTTTATGGACATCTTACTACTTTTTTGAATGTATTGCAGTATTCAGATGGGTCGGCTGATGCGGCGAGTTCTTCGTACGTCCATGAGCAGACCTGCCAAAGCTGCCGAGGAAAAGACCGCGCCTGCATAAAACGTCATGGCAGGGCCAACAGCTGTCCAGAGGCTGCCGGCAATGACACTGGAAGCGAGTAACACTATCCCGTTTACCAGATTGAATACGCCGAAGGCGGTGCCGCGCAGTTCGACCGGTGCGGCGTCGGCGACCAGGGTTGAGAGCAGGCCTTGCGTTGCACCCATATGCAACCCCCAGACAGCAGCGCCAAGGAATACGATCCAGACATTGACCGTCATGGCAAGTATCAGGTCGGCCAGGATGAGAAACAGTATCCCCCAGGCAAACAGCCTGTGCCTGCTGCCGTTGTCGGAAAGCTTTCCGAAGGGGTAGGCACTGACAGCGTAGACAACGTTCATCACGATAAGAACCATCGGTACCCAGGTTATGGTTACCCCAAGACTTTGGGCGCGCAGCAGCAAAAACGCCTCGGAAAAACGCGCCAGCGTCAAAACCGCGGCAAACATGACAACCCACCAGAAGCGGCCGGACAAACGCTGCAGGTTTGCCCGGCTGATCGGAAACCGTGCCTCAGTTGCCTGCCGCGTTGACTCAGGTTCTTCGACACCAAAAACAATAAGGAGCACACAGATGACGGCCGGAGCAGACGCTACCCAGAACACCAGGCGGAAGTTGTCATGGGTGGCAGACATCAGCACGATAGCCAGGATAGGCCCGGCAAAGGCGCCTACCGTGTCCATTGACTGACGCAGACCGTAGGCCGCACCGCGAATTTCCGGCGGCGTGATATCGGCAATCAGCGCATCCCGTGGCGCGCCACGAATCCCCTTGCCGATGCGATCTAAAAAACGTGCCGTAAAAACCGCTCCAATGCCGGTGGCGAGTGGAAACAGCGGTTTGGTCAACGCTGCCAGACCGTACCCCAAAAGCACCAGCGGTTTCCTCCGGCCAATCCAATCGGAGATTACACCGGAAAACACCTTGGTGATGGAAGCCGTTGCCTCGGCGATCCCTTCGATCAGCCCCACCGACAGTGCCGTTGCCCCGAGCACCGTAACCAGGAACACCGGCAGCAGGCCGTGGATCATCTCGGAGGAGAGATCCATGAAGAGACTTACCAGACCGAGAGCGACGACGCCTCTGGGCAGTTTGCTTCGGACCATCTGTCTGCCCCCTTCCAGTCCGTTATTGACTAATTGTCCTACATGAATGAGTATAGCCTATAAGGTCGGTAATGAAATGAATGAATTTCAGGCAACGGGAGAAAATCTTATGAAGGCAATTGCATTCAACGGCAGCCCCAACAGAAAGGGCAATACGTATCATGCACTCGGGATGGTCACCGCGGAACTGGAAAAAGCGGGGATTGAAACCGAAATCATTCATGTCGGCAATAAGGTGATCAGGGGCTGCACCGCATGCGGTCAGTGCGCAAAGAACCAGAATGAACAGTGCGTGCTTCCCGGCGATGAAGTCAATGAGTGGATTCAGAAGATGAAGCACGCGGATGGAATCATATTCGGCTCCCCGGTTCATTACGCAGCCATCGGTGGAACAATGAAATCCTTCCTCGATCGTGCCTTCTACGTGGCCGGCGTCAACAACGGCATGTTCCGTCACAAGGTAGGCGCATCAGTGGTTGCGGTACGGCGTTCAGGCGGCCTGCCGACTTTTGAGCAACTGAACAATTATCTGCTCTATTCCGAGATGCTGCTGCCGACTTCAAATTACTGGAACGTGATTCACGGCACTAAACCGGGAGAAGTTGCACAGGACAAAGAGGGTGTCCAGATCATGCGGGTTCTGGGCAGGAACATGGCATGGCTGATGAAGCTGGTTGAGCACGGGAAAGGCACGATAACACCGCCGGAGAAAGAGTCCAAGATTTTCATGAACTTTATTCACTGATACACTATCAAGACTCAATACCTATTGTTTATTCAAGAGCAAAGGCCCTCTCGTGTTTTTAATGGCGAGAGGGCTTTTGCATTCAGCATACATAAAGAAAGAAAATAAAGTCTGTGTTTTTTACACTGGTTGCCTGACCAGGCCGAGCGGGGCTACCGTTCTCCCATAGACCTCGTTGATAACCTGAGCAAGCCCGGCGTAAATGGCTGACATGCCGCAGAATACCCCTTCACAGCCGGCGATGATCTTGACAGTGTGATTTCCGGTGGCATCACCTGCGGCAAGAAGAAAAAACAGTACCGTCAACGAACCGAACACAACCTGCAATGCCTTGTTCATCCGTAATGTGCCGACAAAGAGAACTCCGGTAAAAATCCCCCACATTACGAGATATGCGGTCATTGATGAGTCATCAGGCGCAGTGATGTAGCCGGTCTTGGGGAGAATGATCAGCGCGACCAGTGACAGCCAGAAAAGGCCGTATGACGTAAATGCGGTTGCGCCGAATGTATTGTTTTTTCTCCATTCCATAATGCCGACAATGATCTGGCCGATGCCGCCGTAGAAGATGCCCATGCTGAGTATCATCGCATCAAGTGGGAATAGACCCGCATTGTGCAGGTTAAGCAGAACGGTCGTCATGCCGAAACCTATCAGGCCGAGTGGTGCAGGATTTGCCGTCGAATCATTGATAGCAAAGGTTGTAGCTGAGTTTTGGGTATGTGCGGCCATGTCAAAAATCTCCTTGTGATGTTATTGGTTGCGCGAAGCCATGCTCATACATGAGCATCAATGCTCCGCTTTTATTCACATAAATCAATTTTCATATCCCAGTTTTTGATCTTCATGGTGCCGTTCTGGGCCAGATTCAGCTGCATCTTGAAGGCTTTATCCCACAGCTGGGGCTCATGGCCGACTTTCCGCGCGATACAGTCCCTGGTCGCAATTTCCAGATACTCGGAGAGGATCGGCTTATAGTCGGGATGGGCGCATTTCTCGATGATCAATTTAGCACGTTCCTTCGGCGCTATCCCCCGCAGGTCAGCCAGTCCCTGTTCGGTTACTACGCAATCCAGATCATGTTCGGTGTGGTCGATATGGGAACAGTGCGGCACAACGCAGGTGATGCCGTTCGGGTCGGTCTTGGAAGGACGGCTTGACGGGGTATGCATTATCTTCAGAAAACCGTTGCGCAGAAAATCGCCGGAACCGCCGATCCCGTTGATCATACGGGTGCCGCCGACCAGGGTCGAGTTCGCGTGGGCGTAGATGTCGATCTCCACCGGTGTGTTCATGGCGATAACACCAAGACGCCGGATCGGCTCCGGCGAATTGGAGATGGAGAGCGGCCGAAGAAGAATTTTGCCGGAATACTTGTCCATGTTGGCAAAGAAGCGCGGGAATCCTTCATCCTTGGAAAGTGAAAGAGAACAGGATGAGGCGCAATCGAGCTTGCCCGAGTCGATCAGGTCAAGCATCGTATCCTGCAGCACCTCGGTGTAGACACTGAGATTGGTGAACGGTCCTTTGGCAAGACCGCCGATGACCGCGTTGGCGATGGAACCGACGCCGGATTGGAGCGGCAGGAGGTTTTTCGGCAGGCGTCCTGCCTTTACTTCGTGGGCAAAGAAGTCAATGATGTTATTGGCGATAGCTTCGGATGTCTTGTCCTGCTCGGAAAAGGCCCGACCGTTGTCCCGATGCCGCGATTCCACAACGGCAATGATCTTGGCCGGATCGCACGGAATATACGTGGTGCCGATCCTGGAATCAGCCTTGGTGATGTTTAATACCTGCCTGTTCGGCGGATTGTTGCAGGTAACATTGTCATGCATCCCCTCGAAGGAAGGCTGCCCCACATTGACCTCAACGATGATGCGATCGCACATCATAAGAATTTCCGGGATAACACCACCTGAGGATGTCGGCACCAGTCCGCCATCTTCGGTAATGGCCGAGACTTCAATAATAGCCAGGTCCAGCTTCCCGCTTGTGGAATCCTTGGTATAAAAACCGTAGCCGAGGTCCTGAGCAAACAGTGAGAGATGCTTGTCTCCCATCCTTATCCGTCCTTCATTGATGCCGGCGGCAATATTCTTGCCGGTCTGGTACGGCCAACGACGGTCAAGCATATCGAGACTCGCCCAGCGATCTTCCGTTTCCGCACCGACCGAAGCACCGGTGAAGAGGTTGAAACGAAGTTTCCCCTGCAGATGGTTCTTCTCCACATGGTCGGCCAGAGCGATAGGCACCGCCTTGGGATAGCCGGCAGGCGTAAAACCCGACCAGCCAAGATTCATCCCGTCCTTGAAGAACGGGATGGTTTCCTCCGCTTTCATCACTTTGTTCAACAACGATTTACAGCGCACACGTTCCTGCAACGTTCCATATTCCGACATACACTACCTCCTGTTCTATTTTGTTGTTTACTTTAAATTTGCAAAAAAAATCAGCGGCCACCTTTTGCGGCCCACTCTTCGAGCATTGATGTGGTGACGGATTTGGGCCGCTCGATGGCGTAGCCAAGGCCACGGTCCCAAGTAATGTTTGCCATGCAGCCGAGTGCTCGACCGACGCCGAACAGAACGGTGTAGAAGTCCCACTCTTTGACGCCGTAATGCCACTGGATAACACCGGATTGAGCGTCAACGTTGGGCCATGGATTCTTGGTCTTGCCGTGCTCGGTGAGAACGCCAGGCGCCACCTCGAAGATCATGGAAACCAGCTTGAAAAGTGGATCGCCCGGCAGATGTTTCTGGCAGAATTCGCGCTGTGAGGTATAGCGGGGATCGGTTTTACGCAGGACGGCATGTCCATATCCAGGGATGACCTGACCGGAGTTGAGGGTGTCCCACAGCGCCTTGGTGATCAGCTCCTTGGTCGGTTCCTGATTCTTGCAGTACTTCTCCTGAAATTTGATGGTCCAATCGAGCACTTCCTGGTTGGCACGACCGTGGAGCGGACCGGCCAGGCCGTTTAATCCCGCCGCATAGGCATAGTAGGGGTCGGACAGGGCCGAATGGACCAGGTGGGTGGTGTGGGCGGATACATTGCCGGATTCGTGGTCGGAATGGAGGATGAAATACATCCGTGCCACGTCCTTGTAAGCCTCGCTCTGGCCGATCATCTGGGCGAAGTTGGCCCCCATGTCCAGCGCGGGGTCGATGGCGATCTGCTTGTCCCCTTTGTACTTCAGGTTATAGATGAATGCCGCGAGAATCGGGATACGGGCAACAATGTCACAGGCATCCTCATAAACCGCTTCCCAGGAGGTCAGTTTATTGAATTTGCCGGAATTATAAAGCGCGGCGAATTTTGAATCTCTCTGCATGGCGGTGATGCCGATCGAGAGCATCGCCATCGGGTGGCTGTCCCGCGGCAAGGTACGGATGGTGTCAAAAACATACTGCGGGACTCCCTGGCGAATTTTCCATCCTTTCAGGACTTCATCCACCTGAGCCTGTGTAGGGATATCTCCTGTCAGGAGAAAATACCAAAACGATTCAACTGTCGGGTAATCCGAACCAGCCGCTTTGGGGAGACAGGCAAAAGTTTCGGGAATAGTCTTGCCTCGAAACCGGATACCTTCCTGAGGATCAAGATAGGAAATATCCGTTACCAGGCTGCGGATGTCACGCGCGCCACCGATACACTGTTCGATGGTGACCTCATCGATTTTCATCTTGCCGAACTCTTTGACCAGCCTGCTCGTGCGGGGACGAAACTCCTCAATCTTCTGCTTTAGTGTTTCTTTTAATGCCATGATGCTGTTCTCCTTTTGTGGTAATTGAACTGCACTGTTGCAAACATAATCGGGATACAGAGCCTCCTTTCTACGCTGGTCAGATAATAAAAAACTCCATGAATTCATTGACGGGGATATTCTCCAGCCGCTGTTGATCCTGGCAGCATGTCAAGATCCGCTGAACCTGTGCTTCGGGGAAACGCGCCGTCAGGTTATTTCTGAATTTCTCCAGCAGGAGCGGTATCCCTTCACCGCGACGGCGGCGATGCCCCAGCGGATATTCCACCTCAACACGCTCACTGCTGGTGCCGTCGCTGAAAAAAACCTGCACCGCGTTGGTGATGGAGCGTTTGCCAGGTTCCAGGTATTCCCGGCTGTAGCGTGGTTCTTCGATAATTTCCATCCGCTCTCGCAGGGTATCAATGCGGGGATCAGCCGCCACCGCTTCCTCGTAATGATTGGCGGTCAGGGAACCGAAAATGAGACCAACGGCGGTCATGTATTGCAGACAATGATCCCGGTCAGCCGGATTATGAAGTTTTCCGGTCTTGCTGATGATGCGGATGGCCGATTCGTGGGTGGTTATGACGACCTTGTCGATGTCCGACAATCGGTTCCGCACCTGAGGATGGAGGCTCACTGCAGCCTCAACTGCCGTCTGGGCGTGAAACTCGGCAGGGTAGGCAACTTTGAATAGAATATTTTCCATGACATACGAGCCATAAGGGCGTTGAAACCGGAATGACTTACCCCTGAATGAGACATCGTAAAATCCCCAGGTACCGGCTGACAGTGCACCTGGACACCCCTTTTCACCCTGCATGGTCATCAAAGCCAGGCGTACTGCCCTGCTTGTGGCATCTCCGGCAGCCCAGGATTTACGACTGCCTGTGTTCGGCGCATGACGATAGGTTCGCAGGCTCTGGCCGTCAACCCAGGCCTGGGAGAGCGCATCAATGATCTGCTCTCTGCTGCCGCCAAGCAGTCGGGTAACGACAGCGGTCGAGGCGACCTTGACCAGCAGCACGTGGTCAAGCCCCACCCGGTTGAAGCTGTTTTCCAGTGCCAGACACCCCTGGATTTCGTGGGCCATGATCATGGCGGTCAATACCTCGCCCATTGTCAGCGGTTCTTTACCTTCGGCAATGTTTTGCCGGCTCAGGTAATCGGCAACAGCCAGTATCCCCCCCAGGTTGTCCGATGGATGTCCCCATTCGGCTGCCAGCCAGGTATCGTTGAAGTCGAGCCAGCGAATGATGCAGCCGATGTCGAAGGCCGCCTTAACCGGATCAAGCTCGAACCGGGTACCGGGCACCCGTGCTCCGTAGGGCACCACGGTTCCTGGAACAATGGGTCCCAGAAGCTTGCTGCATTCAGGAAACCCCAGCGCCAGCATTCCGCATCCCAAAGCATCCATCAGGCTGTAGCGTGCGGTCTCGCGGGCCTCACTGCCGGTTATCCGGTACTGCAATACATAATCGGCAATATCGACCAACACCTGATCCGGCTCGGGGCGAACATTGGTTTCGGTGGTCGCGCTCATACTTTTCCTTTTACATTTTCCTGCGCAATGGCGGAGTCCGGATGTGCCGACTCCTGGTCAAGCTTTTGCTCATAGTCATAATAGTGCAGTAGTTCGTAGAGTTCTTCGCGCTGCTGCATGGCTTTCACGGACGATTTTTGGGTGCCTGTATGGAGAATGGTTTCGTACACATTCAGCGCGGCCCGGCTCATGGCACGGAAAGCACTGAGCGGGTAAAGCACCATTGCCACCCCGTGTTCGCCAAACTGCTCTTTGGTGTAGTAGGGGGTTTTCCCGAATTCGGTCATGTTTGCCAGAAGCGGTACACCAATGGCGTCGGCAAACATACGGTACATCTTCAGGTCGGTCACTCCCTCGGCAAAGATACTCTCCGCGCCGGCTTTGACATACAGAGCGGCCCTTTCAACGGCAGCATCAAGCCCTTCTGTCGACAGTGCATCGGTGCGTGCCATGATCATGAAATTCTCATCGGTTCGGGCATCCACCGCCGCTTTGACACGGTCAACCATCCTGTCTCGTGAAACAATGGCCTTATTGGGGCGATGGCCGCATCGTTTCGGCTCTACCTGATCCTCAATATGAAGAGCTGCCGCGCCTGCGCGAATCATCTCCTTCACCGTGCGGGCGATGCCGAAACGTTCCCCCCATCCGGTATCTATATCGACAAGTAAAGGCAGCGCAGAAACACCGGTGATACGTCTCACATCTTCAAGAACATCGTTGCGGGAGGTTATGCCCAGATCCGGCAGCCCGAATGAGGCGTTCGCAACACCGGCGCCGGATAGATAGACAGCCTTGTGCCCGACCTTTTCTGCCAGGATTGCACAGTAGGCGTTAATCGTTCCCACGATCTGCAGCGGTCTTTCGGAGGCTATTGCGCTTCTGAAAAGATTTCCAGGGGAAACCTGGTCAGCCATTGTTATCATTCTCCGCTTTCATATTTCTGTGCCGTTCCTCAACACTAATGCGTGCAGTTCTTATATGTCTGCACATCAGGTAATCCGCAAGCTCCTCATCACGTTCCTCAATGGCGTCAACGATGCGATGGTGCTCTTTCAAGGCATGACTGGGCCGGGAGCTGGTTGTGCTGACCTGGTACCGGTACATCCGGATCAACTGGTAGAGCCCGCCGTCGAGGATATCCAGAAGCTTCTTGTTACGGCTGCCTCGCAGTACCAGGTAATGGAAGTCAAACTCCCCCTCCTTCTGGTAATAGGAGAGCCCCTGGTCCTCCTCGATACTCTTTTCGTGTTCATACAAAAGTGCTCTCAATCCCGCAATCTCTTCGTCAGTCATGTTCCGGGCAGCAAGTCTGCTCCCCAAGCCTCCCAGGACTTCCCGGATCTGGTACGTTTCAATCAACTCTTCATAGGATAGTGAAACGACACGCACCCCATGGTTTGGCGACCTGACTACAAGGTGCCGTTCTTCCAGACGGCTTAACGCCTCACGTAACGTCCCGCGGCTGACGCCATACGTCTTGGCCAGTTCAGGCTCTGAAATTTTGCTCCCCGCCGGGATATCACCCTTTATTATCGAATCCTGCAGAAGATCAAAGATCCGATCCGTTAATGGGGCGTTAGATTGACTGCTTTCGTTGAACACAGGACACATATTGTCGACACCTTTCTTCATAACAATGCTTTTACAGAAGACTATACCGCAATAATTGAATTATCAACCAAAAAGTGTCGACACATTCATTATAAGTAAAAAAATATATTTTACCTGAATAATATTAAGGCAGGAGATATCGCAATGTATCGATACAGTGAGACTCTGCCATCCGTCTGGATGCACGGCAGAGTCTCTTTTTTTGTGGGGGGATGGCGGGCATTGTTTGCAGGAGAGATAATAATGAAAGACAGATAAGGTCAAAATACAGAAATTTTTAAATCGGCAATGGATCAGTTTAAGGGGTCAAGGCACAGCATCAAGACCCGCCCGGCCAGCGCCGGTACATCTTCTCCTGCATGGCTAATCCAATGCAATGCAGGTCATCTTGTGCACTTCCTTCTCCAAAAGGGCACTCGCGACGGCAGAGATGTAATTCCTGTAGTGGGGGGTGAGCAGGTGCCGCTCCAGGCTGGCGGTGTTCTCCCAGTTCTCGTAGAAGATGAATACGGCCGGATCCGTATTGTCCTGATGCAGACGGTATTCGATGCAGCCATCTTCCTGCCTTGTCGGAGTAACGAGTTTCAGCAGTTCGCTCTTTACCGATTCAACGGCATCATCTTTAACAATAAGTTTTGCGATTACGGTGACTACAGACATGGTCCCTCCGGTTTTAGTGGTCATTAGTTCATAAAAATCAGGAAAAATCAGCATCCAGAACAATCCGATAGCGGGCCTTGCCCGATTCAAGATAAGCAAAGGCCTCGTTCACTCTGCTCATAGGAAAGTGTTCCACCTGAGGAGAAATTTTGTACCGGGCAGCAAAGTCCAGCATCCTGGCAATGGTTGCCGGTGAACCGGTCGGAGAACCGGCAATGGTGCGCTGTGATTCGATCAGTTGGAAGGCGGCGACCGGGATCGGCTCATCCACCGCTCCCACAATATGCAGCGTACCTTTTGGCGCCAGAGCATTGATAAGCTCCGCCCAATCCAGAGCCACATTCACCGTTACCAGCAGCATGTCGAATATTCCGGCCAAAGTTCCAATAGCTGAGCTGTCAGTACTGGATACCACATGATCAGCACCCAGCTTTTTTGCCTCATCATATTTGGACATTCTGGAAGTGAAGGCGGTTACCTCACAGCCCCAGGCCTTGGCAAACTTGATACCGAGATGCCCAAGACCGCCGATACCGACAACGCCAATGCGGTCTCCCGGCTTGATGTCGTGAATCAAAAACGGCGAAAAGACAGTTGTTCCGGCGCACATCAGTGGACCGGTATCACGTGGATCCAGTCCTTCCGGAATCGGAATCGCCCAGTTCCACTGTGTACGGACACGATCGGCAAAACCACCGGCATGGCCGATAATGGTGGAAGCTGCTTCCGAGCAAAGATGATCTTCACCTGAAACGCACTGTTTGCAATGACGGCAACTGCCGCTGAACCAGCCGACGCCGACCAGTTGCCCGACCTGTAACCCTTTTGCTTCACTGCCAAGAGCAACGATCCTGCCAATGACTTCATGACCCGGAACTAAGGGATATTCTGAATTTCCCCAATCGTTGTTGAGCACCGAGAGATCAGAGTGGCAGAGCCCGCAGTATTCAACCTTTACCTCAATTTCCCCTGCATTCAGCCGGCCGGGATCAAATTCATAAGGGACCAGTTTTTCTTTGGGCCCATGGGCAGCCCACGCCTTGATAAGCGTCATTGCAATGCTCCTTTTCACTCAAAATTGTCACTGCGCAGAGCCGCTGGTTTACTGAACTGCTGAATTTCTTTACCAGTACCAGTCAGACTGAAAATCACTATTCAGGTAATACAGCCAGACAAAACCGCAGTCAACGCTACTATATTCATAAACAGCTAGCCGGGATGAAAAAACAGATTTGGTCCTCCGCGCGATTTCCCCTCCCGGTCCATCAGCATATCCAGCGCAAGAGTGGCCAGGTCGTCGGCCATCGCTTCCATCCGGCCGTCTTTTTCCAGGTACAGCAGTTTCAGGTAGCTGTTGCAGTCATCGCAGCTCTCGGCCCTGACCGCGCCGTTCGAGCCTTCCAGGGTGTAGAGGCTTACCCCGCGGGTGGATTCACAGGCAGTGCACTTGATCCTCACCATATGCCATTGTGAGGCGCAGAGGGAACAGCAGAGGTAACGCAGCCCCTGTTCCGCCCCACCACTGCGCACGATGCCGGCGACCGGGTGTGAGCCGCACACCGGGCATATTCCGCCCTGTTCGAGCTGGCTGAACGCACCTTCCCCCAGGGCTGACGCCATACGTACAAAGTAGACCTGCAGGGCCGCTGCGACAAAAGGCAGTTCAGCGGGAGAAATATCGTCCAGCTCTTCCGCCAGAATCCTGCCGGCCATCTCCTCCAATCCGGTTTCATCCCTCTGCATCAGGCTGGTGACAGTCTCACGCGCAGCAACAGGAAGATCATCCTCTCCCATCTGTCGCAGAATCATGGCCAGTCCCTTTCGCCATAAAGGGTTGAGCGGCATGGATCGGGCGCTCAATAACGGCATGCCGTGCTCACGGCAAAGGGCCTGTTCGTTTGGTCCCGGCAGAGGTGGCACAGAGAAATGGTTCAGGGCCTCCTGCTGCGCATCGGCAAGTAATGACAGAAAGTCCAGGTAATCTCCCAGGGAATGGCCTTTGGCAAGAAATCGGAGGCGTTCGGCGCGGAGCCTGAACAGATCCCCTTCTGCAAGGAAAAGGGGCCGGATCTGCCCGGCCGGCGCTTCGATCTGCCCCGGCTCGAGTATGCAGGTTTCAGTCGTCATTTATCTCCCCCGGTCATCTGGCGAAACCATGCGGGGTGATGCTGCCTGGCCCAGACGCGCCTTACCTGGCCGTACAGCATGGCGCCCATACTTTCCCTGGTCCAGATAGCCATGTAGATGTGACCGATGATCAAAAGGATCATTCCTGCTGCTCCGGCAGCGTGCACGACAGAAGCAAGGCGGATCACGGAGACCGGGAACATGAACGAGAAATAGGCACGCCAGACAACGATGCCGGACAGAAGGAGCAGTGCCATGCAGGCCACCAGCAACCAGAACAGAACTTTCTGCCCGCCGTTAAACTTGCCCGCTTCCGGCATATTCCGGTCATCGCCATCCACCATTTCGCGGACATGCCCCAGCCATTCCCTGTCTGTCTGCGTTATGGTGTTCAGCTTCCTGAATCTGAAAAACATCACACAGAAAGAAATGGCCATCATCAAACCGATGAAGGGATGCAGGATGCGTGTCCAGACTCCGCCGCCAAACAACTGGTTCAGCGGGTAGAAGGCGGGATGAAAGAAAGCGAGCCCGGACAGCGCCAGCAGGATGAAGGTAAGTGCGGACAGCCAGTGGTTGGCACGTTCGGCGGCCGTAAAGCGGGATAGTTTTTCGGGATCTTTTTTCATTTCTTACCCTCCTTCCCGGTTTCTTCCGAGACTTCGTTGGGGCCCTTGGTTACATAGTGGAAGAACGCGCCGGCTGCTACCATGCCAAAAGCCAAAGAGGCCAACGGCTTGGCAGCACCCTTCCAGAGACTGACCATCGGGCTGATCGAAGGTTCGGCTGGAAGACCGCAGTACAACTCAGGTCTGTCGGCATGCTGCAGCACATACATCACATGCGTGCCGCCAACCCCCGGCGGGTCATAAATCCCTGCTCTGGCAAAGCCGCGGCTCTTCAGGTCAAGTACCCGACCGGCGGCGTGGTGAAGCATATCCGCCTTGGTGCCGAACAGTATCGCCCCGGTGGGACAGGTCTTGACGCAGGCCGGTTCAAGCCCCGCCATCACCCGGTCGGAACAGAGGGTACACTTGTACACCTTGGAGTCTTTCGGGGAGAGGCGCGGTATGTTGAAGGGACAGCCGGTCACGCAGTAACCGCAGCCGATGCAGTTCTCCTCGTGAAAATCCACGATGCCGTTGCTGTACTGGATGACAGCGCCCGGTGCGGGGCAGGCCTTGAGGCAGCCCGGATCCGCGCAATGCATGCAGCCATCCTTGCGTATCAGCCACTCAAGTGTCCCCTTTTCCGGTTCCACTTCGGCATAGCGCATCAGGGTCCAGGTGTTCTCGTTCAGGTCCCGCGGGTTATCATAGACTCCGGCAGTTGTCCCGACATCATCCCGCAGGTCGTTCCATTCCATGCAGGCCGCCTGACATGCCTTGCAGCCAATGCATTTGGAGATATCGATCAGCTTGGCCACTTTCGGGGTCTGTCGTACGCCGGGTGGCGGCGTAGTTGTGGCTGAGCGACGTTGTATGTCTAATGATTGCAGTGCCATGGCTCACTCCCTCAAACTTTCTCAATGGTGACCAGAAAAGACTTGAACTCAGGGGTCTGGGTATTAGCGTCACCCACAAACGGAGTCAAGGTATTGGCGATATAACCATTCTTGGCTACCCCTTTGAAGCCCCAGTGGATTGGAATTCCCACGGTGTGAACCCTCCTGCCGTCCACGTCCAGCGCCTTGAGACGCTTGGTCACTACCGCCACCGCCTTGATGTGCCCGCGTTTCGAGCTTACCTTGACCTTGTCGCCTGACTTGATCCCCTTTTTACCGGCAAGTTCTTCGTCGATCTCCACGAACTGCTCCGGCTGGAGAATCGCGTTAATTTTTGCGTGTTTGGTCCAGAAGTGGAAGTGCTCCGTCAGGCGATAGGTGGTCCCGATATAGGGGAAATCTTTGGATGTGCCGAGCGCCGCCAGGTCGCCTTTGAACACCCGCGCTGCCGGGTTGCTGACAACGCCCGGATGAAGAGGGTTGGTGTCAAGCGGCGTCTCGAACGGCTCATAATGCTCGGGGAACGGCCCTTCAGCCAGCTTGTCGACACCGAACAGGCGCGCCACCCCCTCCGGGTTCATGATGAACGGCCCCACGTTCTGTTCCGGCGCCGCATCCGGCCGCATGTCCGGGACATCCATTCCCTGCCATTTCTGTGACTTGGAATCCCACGAAATCACCGTGCGTTTCGGATCCCACGGCTTGCCGGCCGGATCGCAGGAGGCGCGGTTATAAATGATCCGGCGGTTGGCGGGCCAGGCGAAGGCCCAGTTCGGGGTATTGCCCAGACCGCTTGGATCGGAATTGTCGCGACGTGCCATCATGTTCCCCGCCTGAGTCCAGGCGCCGGAAAAAATCCAGCAGCCGCAGGCGGTTGAGCCGTCGTTGCGCAACTGGGCAAAACCGGCCAACTGTTCGCCCGCCTTGGCCAACACCTTGGCCGGATCTTTCGGGTCGGTCACGTCGGCCAGTGCCTTGCCGTTATATTCCCTGGCCAGTTCATCGGGCGAGGGGCTGGCAGGGATCATGTAGGGCCAGCTCAGATTGAGAATCGGGTCGGGGAAAGCCCCTCCCTCTTTCCGGTACATTTCGCGCAGCTTTATAAACAGCCCGGCAATAATTTCTGCATCGCCCCTGGCTTCGGCAGGTGCGTCCGCGCCTTTATAGTGCCATTGCAATACGCGGCTGGAGCTTACCAGCGAGCCGTCCTCCTCGGCAAAACAGCCGGAGGGGAGACGGAACACCTCGGTCTGGACCACGGATGGGTCAACATCGTTGAATTCTCCGAAATTCTTCCAGAATTCGGAGGTTTCTGTTGCCAACGGGTCAATCACAACCAGATATTTCAATTTGGCAAGCGCAGCGCCGATCTTGGCCTTGTCGGGGAAAGACGCCAACGGGTTGAAACCCTGGGCAAAATATCCGTTCAGCTTTCCCTGATGCATCATCTCGAATACCTGCAGAACGTCATACACCTTGTCCAGCTTGGGGAGCCACTCGTAGCACCAGTTGTTGTCAAGTGTGGCGGCGTCGCCGTACCACGATTTCATCAGACTGACATGGAATGCGGGATAATTCTGCCAGTAACTCATCTGTCCCGGCCGGAGCGGCTTGGAGGCGCGCTTGTCAAGAAAGGCCTTGAAATCCTGCTCTTTGTCACCTGCCAGAGTCAGATAACCGGGCAGCAAGTTGGACAGGAGCCCCAGGTCGGTCAGCCCCTGTATATTCGAGTGTCCGCGCAAGGCATTTATACCGCCCCCAGCCATGCCGATGTTGCCCAGCAGCAGCTGCACCATTGCTGTCGTCCGGATCATCTGCGTGCCGGTGGAGTGCTGCGTCCACCCCAGGGCGTAGAGGAACGTGGCCGTTTTGTCGGGCGCCGACGTAGACGCTATCATTTCGCATACTTTGAGGAACTGTTCCTTCGGTGTGCCGGTGACCCTTACCACCATATCAACGGTATAGCGCGCGTAGTGCTGCTTGAGCAGATTGAAGACACAACGGGGGTTCTGCAGCGTATCGTCCGTCAGTACGAAGCCGTCGCCCCCCTTCTGGTACCCCCAGGAGGTCTTGTCATAGGACCGTTTGTCCTTGTCATAGCCGGAAAACAGGCCGTTCTCAAAACGGTATCCGTCGCTGACCAGAAAGGTGGCGTCGGTGAATTTTTTCACATACTCATGCTGGATTTTGTCGTGGGTCAGGAGGTAGTTGATCAGCCCTCCCAGAAAGGCGATATCGCTGCCCGAACGGAGCGGGGCATAATAATCGGCCACCGCTGCGGAACGGGTGAAGCGGGGATCAATGACGATCAGTTTGGCATTGTTGTGCGCTTTTGCTTCGGTTACCCATTTGAAGCCGCAGGGGTGGGCCTCGGCGGCATTACCACCCATGACGACGACGATGTCGGCATTTTTTATATCTACCCAATGATTAGTCATGGCGCCGCGGCCGAACGTAGTGGCAAGACTTGCCACGGTGGGGGCGTGTCAGACACGAGCCTGATTGTCCAGGGCGATTATCCCCAGACTGCGCAACATTTTATTGGTCACATAGCCGGTCTCGTTGCTGGCGGCCGAGGCTGCCAGGAAGCCGCTGGTCAGCCAGCGATTCACCGTCAGACCGTCGTCTGTCTTTGCGACAAAATTTTTGTCGCGATCATTCTTCATGAGTCTGGCTATGCGGCTGAAGGCATCATCCCATGAGATGCGCGTCCACTCATTACTCCCCGGGGCGCGGTACTCAGGGTATTTCAGGCGGTTTAGGCTGTGAATGAAATCAAGCAGGCCGGCGCCTTTGGGGCAGAGTGTGCCGCGGTTGACCGGATGGTCGGCGTCCCCTTCTATATGGATGATCGTGGACTTGACATTCTTTGCCCTGTCTCCCAGACTGCTCATTATGATGCCGCAACCGACCGAGCAATAGGGGCAGGTGTTGCGAACCTCCGTGGTACGCTCCAGCTTGAATGTGCGGGTTTCCGCCAGTGCTTCTGTTGGCGAAAAGCCCAGCATCGCAACACTGGAACTTCCGAGTCCGCCGGCGCAAACCTTGAAAAACTGTCTTCGTGTCACTCGCATTTTTACATCCTCCTGGTGTGGATTGAATTGCTGTTTGCCAAAATTACGGGCAATCTTCCAGACAAAAAATGTTTATAAACGGCATCTCCTGGTAACAGGAAGGGCAGAAGCCGGCATTGACATTCGACGGTAATTTAAAACGTTCACCAGATAACTGTATAACCAGAAATCGTAGTTGTCAAAATTATAAGATTATAATTCAATAGTGCACGACTGAGATCATGCAATATCACCGGTGAGGATTGTGTTTAGAGGGGGAAAAGAAACG